>JBEICB010000026.1:0-34426 GCA_040373655.1 Pirellula sp.
ACGACTCAGTAGCACGACTCAGTAGCACGACTCAGTAGCACGACTCAGTAGCACGACTCTGTAGCACGACTCTGTAGCACGACTCAGAGGCTTGGCACTCTGTGGGCGTGCGAGGGGGGTGAGTGGCTCACGCAAAGACGCGAAGACGCAAAGAAGACAGGGCGTGAGAATCGGTCTGGAGGGGATCACGGATTGAGTAGTTGCTCAAGGGTGTCGAGGAGCAAGGGCTCGACGGAAGGATCGACGCTGCTGGAGGTGGGTTGGGTTTCATATCCGCCTTCTGAATAAGCTTGTTCGGTTCCAATGTATCCCGGGCCGTAGTCTCCATAGGCTGCCATCATGACGTGTAGGTCTTGACGCATGGCCTTGGCGGCTAACTGATATTCAACAAACAATTCGCCCGGCATGTGTAGCACCCGTGCTTCGCCAATCGATAGACAGCTAATGGAAATCTTATGCCCTTGCTGCATGCGCCGAAGGAACGCTAGCTGATCGGCATAGGATATCGTTCCCTTCGGCGGTGTCTCTTTCAACTTGCGCAGTAAGTCTTCTTCGTTGAGGTGTCTTGCAAGTGGCAATGCCACCGGCAGGCTTGACCATCGGATGTCGGAGGGAGTGAGTTGCTTTCGAACCGTGTGTTCTTCGGCGAGCCGCAGTCCATCGGCAAGCCGATTCGCCAAGAGCATGCGATTGGTTTCAGCGCCGTCGTTGTATTTACCTGCCGTAACATTGCCTCCCGCGCCATTGAAGTGCACATGCAATGTGTTATTGCGGTCTTGGCCACGGATAAAACGGGCGATACCAGGAAAGTCGGGGCTGGGGATCCCGCGAAGGTAGTAGCTTTGTGGGTGACAAGCGTAGTAGCTGAGCATGGCGATAGGTTGCTCGTTGTTCCAGAAGCTCAGCAAGGAAACGTTTGGGTCGATGACACCTTCGGGTTCGGCGCGCAAGAGTGGGTCTTTGGTGGTACTGGTTCGGGTGGCGCGAATTTTCCCATCGGGGCCAGCTATACGACGTTGGCTGGCTACTTCTTTCACCAAACCAGTGCCAACACCGTAGTGGGTTACAGTCTGAGCATTAGGGATCGCTGTTGTGATTGCTGAGGCTGCTCGTTCGATGACTTGGCGATGAAACACTCCATCAAAGCGTGAGTAACCGGGGATTTTTAAATCGGCAATGATGGCTTCGGCGGTGAAGTCACAAGCGGGAGCATCGTGTTGGTGCAACGTGTGCAGAGCGACGCGATCGGGGGTGGTGCCGGCCGCTTGTGCGAGGGCTACGCGGAATGCTTCGTGTCCCCCGTTGGCGATCCCAATCCAATCGACAGCGCACAGTACGATAGGATCGCCTGCACCAATGAGCACAATGCCTCGGCAACGAAGGGTCAATTCATCGAGCCTGCGGACGGGCTGATAGGCCATCGCGGAGCCTACTGGGGGCGTGGCATCGACATCAAAGCTTGCGAGTCTGAGCGTGGGTTCCGCATCGGATGCTACTTGTGCGTGACTATTTGGATTCCATGCGATGATGATGATGCTAATGACGGTGTATACGAAAGCGGTGTATACGAAGGAGGTGCAGGCTAAGGGGGGGTATGCGAAGGCTGTAGATTTCATGATGAATAACAAGGGGTGATTCTAAGGATTGGTACTGGTTGGCATGGCGGACCTCGAATGATTGGTATGGAGGTTATGTACCGTCGTTCAGTGGCTGACTGCTGCGTAGATAGGCCATCAGGTCGCGCAGAGCTGTATCATCGAGTTTGTCGAGGAGCCCTTCCGGCATGAGAGATAAGACTTGGGGCTCAAGTTGTTCGATATCACTTCGTTCGAGAGTCACGCTTTGACCGTCGGTATTGCGAAGGATGATTTGGTCTGGTTGTTCGCTTTCGATGAAACCTGTAAGGACAAGGGAGTCGGATGTAAGGATTCGGACCATTTGGTAGCCTTCGCGGATTTCGAGGCTGGGGCCGACGATATTCCGGAGTAGGGTTTCAAGTTGGTCGCGTTGGTATCCGGAAAGGTCCGGGCCGACACGTCCCCCGTCGTCGAAGAGTTGATGGCATCGGCCGCAGAGTTCACGGTAAAGTTTCTTGCCTCGATAGGGATCTCCGTTTCCTTCGAGGACACGCGAGGCAAGTTCTTTTGTTTTTTGCGTTGCAGTGGCGAGGTCGATGGAGGCAAACTGCGGATAGGCTTCGTTAAGTCTGCGTTGGAGTTGTTCATTAGGATGCAGTCGCATCGTGCGAATGGCTTCAGGTGGAAGTTGCTCGGCGGAGATGGCACCTGCAGCGACGGCATCGAGCCATCGTGTTGCACTGCTTGGGCGACTGGCTAGGACTGTACCCGCGGCGGGATAGAGTTCAGGGGGAAGTTTGCTCCACCATTGGATGATCGATTCTGGGACTTTGGGGAGATCAAAATTTGCCAGGGCGCTGATCGCGCTACTTCGCAGGATTATTTTTGCATTAGAGTCGTTTGCAACTTGGAGCAGTGCCTCTAGCAATTCAGGGTATTGAGGAGCATCTTTTAACTCTCCGGCTAGGCGGGCGAGTTGGATACGCGTGACCTCTGGGGTGGATGGGTCGGATAGGCTTTGTGCTGCTTGGGCGAAGGCAGCGGGATCACCGCGTCGGACGCGCAGCGTCAAAGGTGGAGTTCCGAGGCTAGCCATCGATTCGATCAGTAGATCGGGGACACCTTTAAGGCTTTTGCCAACGAATGCGGCTTCGAAGGCTTCTTGGCATGCAGCAATGGCTTCTTGCTTTTTGGGGGCTTCGAGTTTTGCGATCGCTCGGAAGATTGAAGCTGTTGCGCGGTAGGCGGGATCGGTGCCGATGGAGGCCCATCGACGAACGAGGTTAGGGAAGAGGGTTTTTCTGGCGAGTTCGTGTTCCCAAAGGACGGGGTTGTCGATGAGGAGTTGTTGGATAGGTTGCAGTTCAGTTGCATGGTGTTCGATGGCCCACCAAAGCAAGAGGGGAAAGAACAAGTCATCCTTACCGACAGGACGTTCAAGTAATCTCTGTGCGACTCGCATGGTGGCAAGTGGCTCGAGTCGACGGATGGAGCAAGCGATTTGGCAGAGTGTATGTGGATTGGTTTCGCGTGAGGCTAAGTCACTGAGTGCATCGAGCGATTCTGGAGTTAGTTGACGATCGTCGCAGGTTAGTCGGATAGTCCAGTTTCGAACGGCGGGATTTGGGTGTTGAAGAAGGGACTTGGGTGAGATCGCGGAGTTAGTTTCCGAGGTGGGGGTAGCAGGTTGGAGTTGGTGGGGAATAGTGTCTGGTATAGCGCCGAGTGCATGGAGAGTCCACAGAGCTTCGAGCTGTGCGACAGCATTTTGTTGGCTGTAAGGCGCAGTGAGTTGTTCGATGAGTTTGGGAATTGCGTTTGCTCGAAGCGGGTGTGTGGATAGGAGATTCCTAGCGTTCCAGCGATGCCAACGGTAGGGATGATTGAGTTCCGTGAGAAGGGTTTGAATGGCGTCATCGGATTGTCCGTGTAACGCTTGGTTGTCCCAAGCTTTGGAGGTGTTGGCATCTTTAGGATCGTGTGGAGTCAGACGGTAGACGCGTCCACGATCGCGATCGATTCGACCTTCGAAGGCATAGAGGTGCGCGACGACGGAGTCATACCAATCGCAGACGAAAGCGGCTCCGTTTGGACCATCGGAGATCGCGACTGGGCGGAACCATTTATCAGTGCTTTTGACGGTGTCGGCGATATCCTTGGTTTTGTACGTGGAGCCAATCGGTTCGAGTTCGGTCTGGATAAGTTTTCCGTGGAGTGGATCGATTGCGAGCATACTCCTCGGGAGGGTTTGGGCGAGCGAAGTTGATTCCGTCAGGAGCATCGCATGGGTGAAGCGTTGGATAGGATCGTGTTGCATGGGGAGCAAGTATCCGTAGCTATGCGGATTTGACAGGCTACCGTGTTTGGAGAAACCTTTTCGGTAGTAGCCTCCTTGGTAGTAATGGAATCCGCGAGTATCACCACCGTTGTGCCCGGAGAAGATTTCGCCTTGGTCGTCGAAAGCGACACCGAAAGCATTGCCACCTCCTTCTGCGAAAATCTCATATTGATGGGTTTGTGGATGGTATCGCCAGATGGCTTGTCCGAGGCTTTGGATTGGTTTTTCGGCGGAGCCGTAGGGGCGGATTGCAGCACTTACTGTGGAGCCTTGTGCACCATATAGCCAGCCATCGGGTCCCATGGTCAAGCTATTGACGACGGAGTGGGTATCTTCGAGTCCAAATCCTTCGAGATGGATTTGGGGTGCCGCGTCTGCTTGTAGGTCGTTATCAGCGTCTTGGTAGAAGAGTAGGTAGGGAGGGTTCAGGACCCAAGCCCCGTTTGCGACGGGAACGACAGCGGTAGCGATATTGAGTCCATCGACGAAGACGTGGTGGGATTCGTAAGTGCCGTCTTGGTCTTTGTCTTCATGGACGGAGATCCGATCTCGACCGACGAGTCCGCCGGCGCCGGGAGGTTTGGGGATGGAGTCGTAGACGACACGCCAATGGCGATCTTTACTTAGGACGCGTAGTCCTTCTGGGTTCGGGTATTGGCGGTATTCGATGAGCCAGAGTCTACCGTGGCTATCGAAAGAGGTTTGCAGTGGTTGCGTTACCAATGGTTCGCTTAGTAGGAGTTGCCAGTGGAGGTTGTCGTGGACTTGGAAAGTTTTTTCCGCGAGGGCGGGTTCAACAGCTGGATCGTTTGCGGTGTCCTCCGGTGTTTGGCTTAGAGCAAACGAGGAGAGGCAGAGCAGGAGCGTGAGAGGGAGCCAGAGGGTAGGTCGCATGGGAGGTGAGAAGTGAGAGGGTAGGGGTTATTGGGGTGGGAAGACGAGTAGCTCGGCGATTTTCGGGCGAGCCTGATGTTCTTTGTAGTTCGGGTTTGGGAGGGTAGTGAGACGCACGTAGCGTGCAGTTCGATTTTGTGTGGGGTGGTTATAGTCGGATTGGTACGTGTTGTTTTCGGAGGCGTCTGCGAGGGTTTCCCAAGTTTGTTTATCGTTGGAGGTTTCGATTTGATATCGGTATGGGATTTGGGCTTCGAGATCTTCTTTGGCGGGGATCCAGCGGACGGAGCCGATGGGTTGTGATTGCAGGAGGTCGACGATGATCCATTGTGGGGACAGGCCGTTGGGGAACCATTTTACATACCAATCGTCGGCGCCGCCGTAGTTTCCGTCGACGGCTTTTGCTGCGCGCATGAAGCACTCCAGGTTGCTTCCTTCTGGTAGTGGCGTGGAGCAGGTCGTAGGTTTGCCGAGCGCGAGATTTTTCGTTGTGATTGATTGGGGTTGTGGGGGTTTCCCAAGGTTCCAATAGCCGGTGAAGAATTCATCGGCACCGATTTGGAAGTAGGGTCGAAAGAGGATTTCTGTGCCGTTGGCATCGGTGGCTTTAGCGTCGAGAAGCCTTGCGTTTTCCGGGACGGGTTTCAACCAGGATTGAAGTGCTTTGTGGTCAGAGTGTTCGAAAGGGAGTTCGATCTGTGCGCGATTATCATTGGCCCCAACACCTGCGAGCACCAATGGGCCTTGTAGCAAGGCGACTTGATTCGGATCGTCGGGCATGGGGTAGAGTTGGAGGGAGTAGGGGAAGTGATAAGAGATGGTATCTCCTTGTTTCCAGTTGCGGCGGATGGGGAAAAAAGATCCAGGGGTCAGGGGGGCATCGATGGGTACGTCATTGACGCTTATGGTTGCTTGTTCGGTACACCAGTTTGGGATGCGAATCGCGATGTTGAATTCGTTTGCATAAGTTGGCTTCGGGTTGAGTTCTTCGATCGCCAGGGAGCCTTGAGGGGTGAATGGAAACTGGGTGTTTTGTCGTAGAGTGAGTCCAAGTGCATCGAAGTGTGCTTTGGAGGGAATGAAGAGTTGGACACGGACTTGATCGGTTTGGGAAGCATAGATCATGGCAGAGGATCGTGGTGGATTTTCCATACCTGTGCCGTTACAGCAGTAGCAACCGACTTCGTTCGAACGGAAGTCTTTTACGGAGTTTGAGCCGAGGGGTTGGTAGTAGGTTTTCCAACCTGTTTTAGGATCTTGGCTACCGAGGATAGCATTAAAGAGGGAGCGTTCATAATAGTCGATGTATTTCATGTCACCGGTCAGGTGGTAGAGGCTTCGGGTGACTTTTAGCAAGTTGTAAGAGACGCAGGTTTCTTGTGGCATGCGCAGGGACGTGTTTGCGAGTCGACCGATGGGAGGCATTCCTTCGTGGACGCTTGTACCACCTGTTGCATAGGTTTTTCCTTTAGGGGAGCAGACATTTTCCCAGAAGTTCAGGGTAGCTTTTTTATGGAAGGGAGAATTGCTGACTTCGGCGATACGAGCGGCACCGACCATTTTTGCGAGGAGGGTATTTGCATGTTCGTTGAAGTCTTGTCCGTTGGCGAAGGTCTTGAGGATTCGTTCGGGTTCTTCCCATTGCAAAGCGAGTTGGTGTAGGGATGTTTTGCCGGTGATTTCGAATAGGTTTTCGAGAGCTTCTGTCATCCCTCCGTATTCGACTTGTTTTACTTTTGCGAACTCATCACCGTAGTCTTTGACTCGAGCTTCGATCCAATCGGAGAGGTTGAGTGCGACCTGTAGTGCGCGTTCGCACTTGGCGAACTTGTGGGCTGCTACGAGGGCTTCGAGAAGTTTATGCATGCGGTACCAGGCCACACCGTCGAGTCGATTTGGTTCGAATTCGGTTTCCGGGGAGGCGAAGAGAAATTTTCCACCGAGAGCTTGTTGGCATTTGGCGAGTTCATCGACGATGTAGTGGACTTGTGGGAGGAGGTCTGGTTGGGAGGTGGATTGTAGGGAGATCGCAGAGAGGTAGTGGGCTTCGAAGAATCCGGGGAAGGGGCCGTGGGGTTCTGGTGCTGCCCATCCACCGAGTGGTTTTGAATTTTCGGTAGGCAGTTTCGCTTGGATTCGAAAGGCGAGCAGGGCGCGTTTTGGGCCGATGTTCTCGAGGACTTGTCGGTTGACTTGAAGGCTATCGAAGATAGGACCTGAAGGAAGCAAGGTAAGGTTTTCGGGGGAGGGTTCGGACCAGGAGTTGGTACTTGGAGATGTTTCGGAGCTGTTTGTTTCTTGGGTGGCTTGGGCTGTTCGGCAGTAGAAAAGGGCTGAGGTTGGGATAGCCAGTGTTGCTAGGAGATATGATGCAAGTAGTTGTGTCGCGAGACAACGAGCAATGTTGTGCGTTGTGTTGGTTTGGCAGCAAGATTTTTCTGGGGCAATTTGCATCGGATTTATTTCGGTGGAGTTTGAGTTCTGGTTTGTGATTGGTTCTAATCAAGGACTTGATTGGGTTTGTTGAAGCGGGTTGCACAAGCGTTTCGCTGGGGTTTCATTCTATACTAGATTGTTGTAGCAGAATTTTTTAAGGTTAGATCGAGCGAGACTTGTAGCTGTTGGCAGTGGTCGGGATGAAGTTGATTGGCTTACATGGATAGAGGGGTAAAGAAAATGCGGGTAGCACAGGTATTGGGATTAGGAGATGCGCGAGTGGCAGATGTTGCGTTGATTGTTTTTGCGATCGGGTTGGTGGCGTGGTGCAGTGGTGAAGAGGCGAGGGGGCAGTTACCTGCAGGGACAAGAGAACTAAAAGGGCAGACGGAGGTGCAGGGGTACCGGATTGAGTTAAAGGGGTTAGGAGAGTTGGATGGGAGTGCGGGGGTGGTGAAGTTGCGGTCGGATTTTGCGAAAGGGATGTTTGGGGGTAATGCAGGGGAAGACGCTGGAGTAGCTGCGGGTGGTGGAGGAAGGGGTAGGGCATTTAGGATGCCAAATCAGGGGATTGCGTTGAAGGTGACAGATTTGGAGGCGGGGAAGGGGAAAGAGAAAGAGTTGTTATTTGAGTTTGGGAGCGTGTACGAGATCATTGAGTTCAATGGAACGGTCAGTGAATCGAAGGACATGGGACCATTGGTGCGTTCGTGGCCGCGTTTTGAAAAAGATTTTCCGGAATGTAGTGCGATGTATGTCTATCGCCAGCGCGGTTTTGATGTGGACTTTCGGGAGATTAGTGGGGAGTTGCGTGTAACGCCGGGCCGTCGTTTGGTAGCGGAGTTTGAGGTGGGGCAGAACAAGCCGGATCGGAAGAATGCCGCGCGAAAGAAGCCAGGTCAGCAGAATGAAGCTAAGCGGAGTGCTATACAGACAAAGCGAGTGGATGGGCAGGAGTTCGTGTTGGAGTCGATCGAGATGGATCGGGAAGGGGTATTGGTAACGGTGGGTTTTCCGGTGCCCAAGAAGATGGAGCAATTAAACGATCCGGTGGCACTGATGCAGCTGCTCAATCAGGTTGGCAAAGAATTGGAGTTAGTTGATTCGGAAGGGGAGTTGCTGGTGCCAGTTGGTAGTTCGATTGGAGGGACAAGTGGCAGTATGAGTGGCAGTCCGGGAGGTGGATTGAGTGATGCTTCGAGCGGCAGCTTTGGTGGAGGTGGGGTGAATGCTGTAAGTGGTGGATTTTCGTTTAGTGGTGGTACTGGTCGAGGATTTTCGTTTCAGAGTAATTTTCAGGGGCAGATGCAAGGTCAGGATGTAATGGGGATGGAAGGAATCGGCAGTAAGGTGACTTTTCGATTTGGGCCGTTGCCTAAGGGACGCAAGATAGAATTGGTTAGAGCGATCAAGGTGGAGCGAGAAGGTGAGCCCCAGGTGGTAGGGTTTACGATCGTGCCGCAGTAGCATTTCCGCGAGCTCGTTGAAGGTTGGTAAGCACGATGTCTAGAGCCTAATTGGAGACAGTTCGCTAGGACTTGGGGCCTTTGGGTGGAGGGGAGAAGGTCCACATTGCTAGGCCGACGAGGAGTGTTGGAGCGAGGAGGAGCCATGCACCGAGTCCAACTTTTTGGGTTGGGATATCGGTGAAGGGAAGTTTCCCGAGTTGATTGGATTGTGGGTTGGAGTTGTCGAATTGCGGGTTGGAGGGGGTGGGTTGACCGGTGCCGTTGAATGTTACGGGCAGACCGGGGTTTGGGGCATTTGGGTTGAGGATGGAAGCAGCGGAGGATTCGGCTGCGGCTTGTAATCCTGAGGGTGGCAAGCCGGGCGTGTCGCTTTGGGTTGACGAGCTGATTGGCGTTGCGCTTTGGTTTTCGCTGATCATGGGGAACTTAACCACACCGAGAGCTGGCAGGAGCAGGGCGAGGCTGCTGGAGGCGCAAATTAGGATTAAGCCAGCGAATTTCATCGTCGAACCTGTATTGTGATTAAGGGGAATGAAGTGGCTAGTTGTCGCCAAGGGTATCGAAAATGATGCTTGGAATGCCAGAGCGGTTGTCTGTTGGGGGCTTTGGCGGTGCAGGAAGATTCGAAGGGGGGTAAACTAGGGGCGTGGGTCGGGGTTCGATTTGTAGGCAAAGATTGATAGATAGCATCCCATGGAATTAAATCCGAAGCATTACATCAACAGGGAATTGAGTTGGTTGGAGTTCAATCAGCGGGTGTTGGACCAAGCGCAGTATGCGAAGGTACCTGTGTTAGAGCGGATGAAGTTTTTGGCGATTACGGCGAGCAACATGGATGAGTTTTTCATGGTCCGTGTTGGAGGGTTGCAGTTGCAGCAGGCGCAGGGTATTGAGACGGCGGATGCGAGTGGGATGACGGTATCGGAGCAATTGACGGCCATTTACGAGCGGGTCAACACGATCATTCGTGATCAGTACGATTGTTTTTTGAATTCGATTGAACCGAATTTGACGGCGGAGGGATTGGAGCGTGTCGTAGCGGCGAGTGCGAATGCTCGGTGTCGCGAGTCGATGCGTCGATTTTTTGAGGAGGAAGTTTACCCGGTGATTTCGCCGATGGACTTGGATCCTGATGCGCCGTTTCCGCTGTTGTCGAACTTGGGTTTTTATCTTTGTGTGCGGATGGCCAGTGGTGATGCGGAGCAACCGCATCGTTTTGCTTTTATACCGTTGGGTAAGACATTATCTCGGTTTGTCACATTACCTAGCGAGCGAGGATATTCGTACGCTTTGTTGGAGGATGTGATCGCTCATTTTGTCGAGTTGTATTATCCTGGGAAGCGAATAGAGGAGTGTGTTGCTTTTCGGGTCACTCGCAATGCGGATGTTTCGGTGCGCGAGGATAGTGCATCGGATTTGATCGTTGGGATGGAAGAGGTGTTGGTATCTCGTCGATCGGCAGATTTTGTTCGATTGGAGGTATCGGGGAGTGTATCGAGTGAGACTTTAGGTTTTCTGGTGGATCGGCTTGGGGTTGATGATCGGGATGTATTTCGCATACCGGGTCCGTTGGATTTATCAGCATTGATGAGTTTAACGGACATCGAAGGATTTCCGGCGTTGCGTGATTCGGTTTGGCCTGCGCAGAGGTCACCTCAGATTGACCCTGCCAAACCGATGATACAGAACATCGCTGAGCAAGACATATTGTTGTGTCATCCGTACGAGAGTTTCGAGCCGGTGGTACGGATGATAGAGGAGGCGGCGAACGATTCGGATGTTTTAGCGATAAAGCAAACGCTGTATCGCACGAGTCGCAAGAGTCCGATAGTTGCGGCTTTGAAGCGTGCGGCTGAGTTAGGCAAGTACGTCACAGCGGTGGTAGAGTTGAAAGCGCGGTTTGATGAAGCCCGCAACATGGAATGGGCTCGGGAGTTGGAGCGTTCTGGAGTACAGGTCATTTATGGTGTGCGTGGATTAAAGACGCATGCCAAGTTATGTATTGTGGTCAGGCGAGAGTCGGCAGGGATTGCGAGATACATCCATTTTGGTACAGGGAATTACAACGAAGCGACGGCGCGGATGTACAGCGACATCAGCTTTTTGACTTGTGACGAATCGTTGGGCAAGGATGCTTCTGCGTTTTTCAACGCGATTACTGGTTACAGTCAGCCTCAAACGTATGAGAAGTTAGAGTCGGCGCCGTTGGGGTTAAGGAAGAAGTTGTTAGCGTTGATCGATGGGGAGACGCGTCGAAGTTTGCAGGGGCAGAAAGCGTTTGTGGATGCGAAGCTCAATGCATTGGTGGATCCTGAGTTGATCGAAGCGTTGTATCGGGCTAGTCGAGCTGGAGTGACGGTTCGGTTGAATATTCGGGGGATTTGTTGTTTGCGTCCAGGGGTATCAGGTTTGAGCGACAACATTACGGTCGTCAGCATCGTGGATCGATTTTTGGAGCATGCGAGAATCTTGCATTTTCACCATGGGGGTGAGGAAGCGGTATTTATTTCGAGTGCGGATTGGATGCCAAGATCGTTGGATCGGCGCATTGAGTTGTTAACGCCGATCGAGGATGGGCAGATCAAGCGCAAGTTGGTGGAGATCTTGGGGACTTATTTCCAGGACAACCAGAACGCTTGGGCTTTGCAGTCGGACGGTCATTATGAGCGTTTGGAACCGGTGGATGGGCAGGGGCGGGTCCGTGCGCAGAAGATGCTCTATCAGTCGGCGGTGGAGAAGGTGAAGTTAGCGGAGTTAGCAGCGCGAACGAAATTTGAGCCGCACTTGCCGAGCCACGGGTAGGGTGGAAATGCTAGCGATTATGCCGGTAATTTGGGTGGAATATACAGGGCGGGTTAGAGCGATTGGATTTTAGGTAGGGGATGATTCGATTCTAAGACATGCCGAGACGAATCGACTATGGTTCGAGAGGGCAGACCATCACGAGGATCGAATAAATGAAACGCGGACTTCTTTCCCTAGGCCTGTTGGCCATGTCCCTCGTCGGCTCCACCGGATGTGTGGGGTTGCATCACCGTCACGGTTGGGGGATGCATAATTCTTGCAACACTTGCAATGGACCGACGGGTTGCCGACCTTGTCGGATTGGATGGCAACGGGGCGGGACAGACTATGGGTCCCATTTAACGCATTCCGGTTCGTACTGCTACGACGGATCGAAGAACGGTGGTGCGGGGGCTTGTGGACCAGGCGGAGCTTGCGGGCCTGGGGGCGGGATGCTTCATGGTGGCGGTTTGCACGGCATGGGCGCTGGCTTGCACGGGATGGGCGCTGGCTTGCACGGGATGGGTGGTGGCTTGCATGGAGCTGGTAATGGTGGGATGACCCATGCTCAGTATCGTGCAGACGATCAAGTTGGATCTGGTGTTCCTGGTCCAACGGTAGCTTATCCGTATTACACGACTCGCGGTCCACGGGACTTCTTGTTGGACAATCCTCCTAGCATAGGTCGTTAGTTGACCATTCGGTGAGAGAACAAGACGAGCACAGCCAATGGGTGCGTGAGACTAAAGAGCTTCGCGCACCCTTTTGCGTTTAGATATTTCTACCGTTTGGCTAGCGGTGGCTACGAGCAGATGCTCGAGCGGTGTTACGTACAAATGGCAGCGAGCCATCGTCGATTTGACGGTATTGGGCGCTTGCTTTTCGGCTTAGAAATCAGTCGAGGCAGGTGGGTGATACCGATCTCTGGGACTGGTTTGTTCTGTGTGCTTACTTGGCGTGTACGAGCTTTTTGAATTCGGCCATGAGTTTTTTCGTGATCGGGCCTACTTGGCCGTCACTGATGGATCGGTTGTCGATGGAGACGACGGGGATGACTTCTGCGGCACTGCCGGTGAGGAAGCATTCGTCGGCGACGAACAGGTCGTGTCTGGTGAGGGTATTTTCGAGAGCGGGGATACCGAGGGATTTGGCGAGTTCTAGAATTGCGTTTCGGGTGATGCCTTCGAGGATACCTGCGTCTTTGGGTGGAGTGAGTAGTTCACCGCGCTTGATGATGAAGATGTTATCACCTGTGCATTCGGCGACTTCACCTTTGTGGTTTAGCATGATGGCTTCCATACATCCGGCTTGTAGGCCTTCGATTTTCGCCATGATGTTATTGAGGTAGTTGAGAGATTTGATTCTTGGGCTCAGTGCCGCCGGGTGGTTGCGAATAGTGGAGGCGGTGATGATTTTCAGTCCGTTTTCGTAGAATTTCGGATCATACAGCGCGATATGGTCCGCGATGATAATGACTTGGGGGTTGGAAGTCCGGTTTGGGTCGAGCCCCAGGGAGCCTGCACCTCGGGTGACAACAAGTCGAATGTAGGCGTCTTGGAGGGAGTTTTTCTCGAGGGTTTGTTTGACTGCGGCGGTCATCTCATCTTTGGAAATGGGGATTTGCAGGCAGATTGCGAGTGCGGATTCGTAGAGTCGGTCGATATGTTCGGTGAGACGGAAGACGTTTCCGCTGTAGGCACGCATTCCTTCGAAGACTCCGTCACCGTAGAGCAGGCCGTGGTCGTAGACGCTGATTTTGGCATCTTCTTTGTCGAAGTATTTTCCGTTGATGTAGATTTGCAGCGGCATGGCTTAGATTTCCTGGAAAGTGATGCGATTTAAGGCCATTTAGACTACCTTGAAAGCGGGAATGCGAAAAGGACCGGGACTCGTGGAATCGGTCATTTCCGTTATAGTGTGGGGGAGATAGAACGCCCGTCGGAATGGTCTTGAGGATAGGTTACCCTGGAGCTTTTGGGCTTCGGAAATTCAACTGACAGAAAAGCATGATGACAGACAACGATTCTTCTGGAAAAACGCGACCGCAGTACAAACGGGTGATTTTGAAGCTGAGTGGGGAGAGTTTGGCGCATTCGGGCGAGCGTGGGATAAGCATGGATGAGGTGACGGCAATTGCTCAGCAGATCAAATCTGCGCATGAGTTAGGCTGTCAGATTGCGGTGGTGGTTGGTGGAGGGAATATCTTGCGTGGGGCTCAGTTCAAGGGTTCCAGCGGCGAGATGATCCAGGAGGCAACGGCGCACTACATGGGGATGTTGGCGACGGTGATCAATGCGTTGGCGCTGCAGGATGCTTTGGAGGGGATTGGGATCACTACGCGGGTGATGTCGGCGATCAAGATGGACGGGGTAGCAGAACCATTTATTCGCCGCCGTGCGATTCGTCATCTTGAAAAGGGAAGGATTGTGATCTTAGCCGCAGGCACCGGAGCGCCGTTCGTAACGACGGACACGTGCGCGGCGAACCGTGGATTGGAGTTGGATGCCGACATTGTTTTGAAGGCAACGCGGGTCGATGGCGTGTACAGCGATGATCCCGAGAAAAATCCTCATGCAATTTTGTATCGCGAACTGGACTACGATACGGTGATGGAGAAGAATCTCAAGGTGATGGATTCGACGGCCATCGCTCAATGCCGCACTCACAAGCTTCCGATTTTGGTCTTTAATTTCAAGAAGACCGGAAATATCGTCAAAGCGGTCAGTGGTCAGAAGGTTGGTACACGTATTTCGCCACGATCGGAATCGGGCGAACGCATCGTGATCAACGCCAATTAAAATCAACGTAACTTGAAAACTTTAAGAGCAGCATTGGAGATAACAAAATGGCGGTAGAAGATATTCTGTTGGATGCAGAAGAGCGAATGGATAAGGCTTTGCAGCATTTGAAGTCTAATTTGGCGGGGATTCGTACTGGTCGCGCTGCGCCGGGGTTGTTGGATTCCGTGCGCGTGACGGCTTATGGTTCCCAAGCTCCCTTAAAACAATTGGCGAGTGTTGCCGCCCCTGAGCCGCAGCAGTTGGTGATTCGTCCATTTGATACGTCGATCATCAAGGATATCGAAAAGGCGATTGTTGCCAGCGAACTGGGGCTTAATCCTCAAAGTGATGGACGAATTATTCGAATCAACATTCCACCCTTGAGCACGGATACTCGCAAGAAGCTCGTAGCGCGTATCAAAGAGTTGGCGGAGGAAGCGAAGATTTCGATCCGAAACGTTCGACGCGATGCTAACAAGGCGATTGAGACGGCGGAGAAAGATAAGACGATCAGTGAAGACGATCGCGATGGTGCAAAGGAAGAAGTTCAAGAACTGACGAAGAAGTATGAAGATGAAGTAACGGAAGTTGCCAAGTCTCGTGAAGCGGATGTGATGGAGCAGTAGCAGGAAGATAGGCATGAAAATGGGGGCAGGAAGATAGGGGAAAGAAGCGTTCGTTTTGAGCTGTAGTGACGCGAGCCTGAGAGTGGTTCAACGTTCTATAGCTTGAACGCAATTGCTTCTTCTTGCTGCTCCAATGGATTTGAGATTTCTTGTTCAGGCCTGCCTAGCTATCGCCAATTTTCCGAAATGAGTTTTCACTCAAACAATTTTCTTGCCCCCATATTCATGCTACCGTTCTTGCAGCGATATTTTCTTGCAGCGATATTTTCTTGCCACGGTTTTCTTGTGAGTGGGTCTGCGTAGATGCGTATCAGCGGGGTGGATTATTCGAAGTCATCGGTAGTTTCGGCTGGTTCTCGTTCGATGGCTTTTCCGAACTCATCGAGTTTTACGTCAGCGACGGCGGTTTTCTTTTTGGCGACGAAGAGCAAGTCGTCGTAGATAGGTTCGGGTTCTGATTTTTGGATGGATGCGACGGCCGTTGCGACTTCTTTGAGGTAGCGTAGGAAGACGTTTCGTCGGTTTCCTTGAGCTGCGATGGCTTGTCGTTTTCTGAGGAAGGTTGCGAGGGATCGTCCGATGGCTTGGATGCCGAGTCTTAGTTCTTTTTCGATTTCTGGGGTGTTTGCGATGGCTTCTTTGGATTCGCTGGTGAAGGGTACCCAGACGCTAGCGACGTGGACGATGAGGGTGATTGGTCCGGAGGGCAGTGCACCTTTGGACTGGGATAAGCCGTAGGGTCTCCAGTTGGTATTCAGGACGGCTTGGGTGATTGCACAGGCTCCTTGTTGATATTGGAGTGGGACACGGTTTGCGAACCTGAATATCTGCATGCTTTGTCCTTCGGAGATATTGATTTCTCTGAGGACGCTGTGGAGGGTATCGAGTTGGGACTTGTTGAGTTTCTGTGGGCTGCAACGGGTGGGTAGTTTGGTTTCGTTGATGATGCGTTCAGCGGCATCGGGACCGATACCGTGGAAGGTATCGAGGAGGAATTTGCGGAGTGTTTTTGCGTCGGACTGTTGGATGAGTTCGACGAGTTCATCGCGAGTAACTTTTTGGGTTGCGGTACTACCTCCGTAGGCGAGTGCGACTTCGATTTGGAAGGGGGATCCGCGTTGAACGGAGGGTGGGCGAGTGACTGCATCGTGGAATTCGCCGGGGACGATAGCTTTGAGGCCTTTGTAGAGGAGTTCACTGCCGATGGGGACAATACAATCGGTCGAAGGTGGTCGGATTTTGGTTTCTTGCAGGGCGTTGTAGAGTCTTTCGGCTTCTGTTTGTCCGACTTTGATTGCGCTGGCTCGGGTGGAGATTTTGGCGACTTCGCAGACTTTCCTAGCGACAGCGGGGGTGACGCAGGAGAAGGAGCTGGTGAGGAAGGAGGTGACGGTGGCTGATTTATCGCTACCGAGCATGGTGATGAGTCGTCCGAGTTCGACACCATAGGGGTGTGGTTTGATTTCTTTGGCTTCTCGGGGTAGTTCGGTAGTGGAGCGGTGGATGGTTCGTTGTTCGCCGTCGGGGCTATTCCAATGGATAGTGACGTGAGGGTTAGCAATGGCCGTTTGTTCGAGGTATTCATCGACGCTACCGCGGCTACGTTTGTACACACCGGTTAGTTCGATGGTGACTCGGGTGCCGGATTCGACTTCAGAACCGGCTTTGAATTCGGGCAGTGCGATTTCGGGTTTTAATTTTTTGGAGCGGGTTTTTGGGTTGGTGGGCTTTGCTTGGGCATCTGGTAATACAGGGTTCGCATCGGTCGAGTGGGGATCTGCTTCGGTTTTTTCTGTTGGTGGAGCAGGGTAGTGGGAATCCCAGATGATGTCGTTATCGCGCATGTAGGCGAGTCCTTTTTCGCCGGATGGGATATCGATGCCTTCTCCTTTGCCGTTGATGATTTCGGGTTGGTTTTTTTTGGTATCGACTTGGAGGAGGAAGTAGTGGACGGGAGAGCGTTTGGAGGTTTTCGAGAGGATTTGCATGGGGCGGCCGGTGGTGAGCATACCGTTCATCCCTGCGGCGCTGATACCGATTCCTTGTTGACCGCGGCTCATGCGTAGTCGGTGGAATTTGCTTCCGTAGAGGAGTTTTCCGAAGATGTTTGGGATTTGTTTTTTGACGATTCCGGGGCCGTTGTCTTGGACGGCGACTCGGAAGCGTCCGGGTTGAGTTTGATCGATACGGACCCAGACTTCGGGGAGTATGCCGGCTTCTTCGCAGGCGTCGAGGGAGTTATCGACAGCTTCTTTGACGGTGGTCAAGAGGGCTTTGCGCGGGTTATCGAATCCGAGGAGATGTCGATTTTTTGCGAAGAATTCGCTGACCGATACATCGCGTTGTTTGGTGGCCATCGATTCGGCGGTGGCGCGTCGGGATTTGGTCGGTGGGTTGCTCATCAGCGAGGGGTTTTGGGTCACTTGAGGGGGGTAGTTGATCAATGATGTGGAGCTATCTGGATCCGATGTTCGTGCGGATCTAGTGGGTTGTTTATGATAACGGATTGGCAGAGTTTGACGACTAGGGAAGCTTGGGGAGTTGTAAGTTGGGTGGGCCGATTTTCGGAATGATCCTTTCGATAGGATTGTTTGATAGGGGGTGCTTGGGAATTGCTTGCACTCCCTGTGTTTTGGCTTGTTGGTCGCTTGAGAGAATGCCGAGCAAAGCGGAGACGACTCTTAGATTTGTAGCTGCGAAGTGATCGCAGTGGGTTCGTTGAGATCGTCTCAATGCAATAGGAGAGGAATCGGATGCGACTACAAGGAATGGTTCGGATGATGGTAGCAGGCGGCGTCGCGTTCGCCTCATGGAGTGGTTCGGGTCTGGCAGTTGCTCAGTGCCCGAGTTGTGGAAGCACGCACAGTGGAGTATCCAGTGGCGTGGTAGCCGGTGGAGTTGCGGCTCCTGGTGCAGTTGCTGGCAATGCAGTAGCTGGTGTCGGAGTTCCGGGAGTTCCGGGAGTTCCGGGAGTTGGCGTGCCTGGCGTGGGGATTCCTGGAGTTGGTATTCCTGGCATTCGCACGATGCATCAGATGACGGCCCAAGCTGCGGCGACTCATCCGGGTAACACTGTGGCTTACGGAAATATTTTGGGTCGTGGGACTCAGCCTTTGTTTGAGAATTACTTCACACAGGGGAATGCGAATCAGGCAACTGCTGGGATGTATATTTCCCCGATTGGAGTGCCTGGGAATGTCGGTCATACGTATTACACGTATCAGCCATTTTATCCGCATCAATACTTGTATCAGCACCACGATCGTTATCACTCGTATTATGACGGCGGTCGCGGATTGAATCGTACTTCTGCGAAGTACTACGCTCCACCTGCACGCAGTGCGGTGCATTGGCTACACAAGTCGATTCAGTTACCGCATCAGTAACGGATAGGACGGTGCGGTTCAGGACAATAGTGCCAGGGTCGGATCCCGGGTATCGGAAAGAGTGTTCGAGCGCTTTTCAGGGATGAAGAGTAGCTGGGGCTTGAAAAACATTTTTTGCGAGACCTTTATGATTCGACGATTTATGAGTGGAAGTGCTGCTTTTGCAGTGTTGCTTACCTGTGCGAGTGCTCAGGCACAGCAGCCGTGCAATCAATGCAATAATGGGCAAGTGGCAACGGGGCATTCGCATGGAGCGATAGTTCACGGGGCAGGATCGCATGTTCATGGTGCTGTTTCGCATGTTGGTTCGACGGTGCATGCGATTGGCGGAGCGGTTCAAGGGCACATGCTCAACTACGGTAACTTGGCCGCAAGTGGTGCGAATGCGAACGGGTTTGGATCGAATGCTGGATGGGTATGGCATTCTTCGTGGGGAGATTACTGGGCGAGGACGCAAGCGAATCAGCGACCTTGGCATGGCGGTTATTACTGGATGCGAACGGGGCAACCGACCGCGTTGGTTGTACCGCCGACGGTAACGATGCAATCGAATTACTCGTGGGGAGTTTCGCAGAACACGATGACACCGGTGTATCATCAGTTTGGTGGTAATCCACCGAATGGTGCTGGTGGAGGGATGTTCCGAGCGACGCCTTACTGGCCCACACATACGGATCAGTTTGGTGTGTATCCAGTGCGTGGGCCTTGGTAATACCCAAAACGACTACAGAGTGTAAGTCGACATAGACATTGAGAACTCGGATCGTATCTTGTCCCCCAAGAGATGCGATTCGGGTTTTCTTTTTGTTAGGCTTTTCGGATGAAGTTCGCTGCGTAGCTACGGACGTGTCTTCCATTGAGGACGTGAAAGATACGCAGTTGTTGGATGGTGCTATCGGAGAAGTGGGAGAGGGGGACGTGAACGATTTTACGGCCAAAGCGTTTTGCGATTTTTTTCAAGACGAGGCCTGGTGCGGTTGGGCTCATTACTGCGATGTGACGTGATTGTGAGTGAATGCAAGCGGCAGCGAGGAGACGTTGCTCTAGCGTCTCGGCGAAGTCGATGCGTGTGTCGACCCAAATATCTGGAATAGGTCGAGGAGGGTAGAGGAACATGGATCCGCCATAGGTAGCCATGCCGATACCTGGACCGATCATCTGATCTCGAAAGTGCGTGGCGAAGAAAGCGAGTGTGGATTCTTCGGCGTGTTCTGAGAACCAAGTTGCGCGCCACGTGTATTGTCTTGGGTCGGGTTCTGGATCAAAGATCATGACGGTTGCATCGAGTTGGCCGATCGAGGGTGGATTGACTTTGACGTAGAGGGAGCCGTCGTACCAATGTCGAAGGGTTTCGCGTAGGTCGATTCCATCCATGATGCTGGTGGTGAATTTTTCAGTGCGTGCAAGATCCGCGCCGAGGAATTGGCGAGCGCGTTCGACGATGCGGCTGCGAAAGCTTTCGATTTGTGTGTCTTCTTCGGGCCAGGAACACTGCATGTAGGGGTTCCAACGGTTTTGCCACCTCGACTGTTCTGACTTTTTGGGTGGCCTTTGCAAAGCTAGAGTGGTCCATTGCAGAGGTGGGCCGGGGAGTAGGGAGACAAGTTGATGTCTACCTGCATCGGGCAGGTCAGCTTGTTGAATCCCGAGTCTTGCGGTGGGCCAGGGGAGGGGGGATTCGTAGGGGTACTGGGTAGCAGTGTTGACGAGATGTGAAGCGAACGGGTCACCCATCATTTGTTGTGCGGAGCGAACGATGGTGTAGAAACTCGGGGTCATTCTTCGTTCGAGTAGGGATTGGTTTCGAATGTATTTGAGGCACTGTGAGATCAGGAGTGGAGGGATTTGGCGTGCGCGGTTTCCGAGTTCTTGGCGGTAGCTGCTTCGGGCATTGATAAAGAGTTCTTTCAGTCCTTCGGTAAGGACTTGGTCGTCTGGATCGCATTCTTGTCTTGCGCGTTCGAAGAGGCCAGTAAGGAATGGAAGTTCACCGAGGAGAAACAGGTAGCCGCGTGGATCGATGGAGTAGTTTTGGGGTAGTGTTTCTGCGGTATCAAGTTCGGGAAGGGGTCCGGAGGGGTTGCGGTCTTCGAGGATAGCTTGGCGGACCCAAGGCCAATCTTCGAGTGAGCACAGTGCGATGGTGTTGGAGTTCTTCTTCGTGCAGTGAGCGATTCGACGAGCGAGGTGTGAGATACGACTTTGGTGTTCGGAGTTTTGTGGTGGGAGGATTGAAGGCAGGAGAGCTGAGCAGAAGCGTTCTAGAGTTGTCGATCTTAGGGCGTAGCAGTCAGGGAAGTATGGCGCATGGGAAGGGGCTGGTAGGTGTGTTTGTCCGACCCAGTGGATGGGGATGTGTTCGCCTAGAGCGAAACGAATGGCGGCGATGATGGCTTGGCAGGGATCGATGGGGACGCAGGTGGCGATCGGTAGTGCTGAATCGTCGTTCTCTGTAGTTCGATGGTTGTTCTCTAGGTCAAAGAAGTTCGCTTGGGCGTTTGGCTGGGCGACAAGGGACAAGGTTGGAAGTTGTTCGATGGCTTGGGTGACTGGGAGTGCGAAGGATTCAGGCAGGGGGACAGCGAGGGAGTCGAAGGGTCGTTTGAGAAGTTCTTGCAGGAGGGCTGAGGCGAAAGGGGCGCTAGCGTGCACAACTGGAATAAGCGTCAGGTTGGGATCGATCGAGAAGACGCTTTCGAGGGTGGTTGTTTTGTTCATGTTGGAAGCTTGGGAGAAGCCTAATAAATAGAATCGGGGTGGGGTGTCTCAACTTGAGAGGGTTCAGTGCAAATTGAGAGGGGTGATTGAGTTGGGGTTGGAAGATGTTTGTCTCTATTTTTACGCTTGGGCGACAGCAGAGAAGAGGAATTAGCGTGAGCGAGGGGTTGGAGCGGGTGGTTTTGAGGCCTTTTTCGCTGTCTTCGTGAGCTTTGTGGGGATTGGCATGGGCTTTGCTGCTGTGGATGGATCGAACTCGCCAAGCCTGGAGAGTTTTCGATCCCACCTTTCTATCCCCGCGGCGTTTTGCGCCCAAACCTGCTTTGGCTTGCTGACATTGGGTCAATCCGTTTGGAGATTGGTGGAAATCGTTGGATCGACGGTGCTTCTGATCGTCTCATTTTGGTTGTGTGTGTCGAGTCGATCGGAAGAGTAGATGACCGGGGGGGAGGCAGTTTGGGTCTCCTCCCCGGTTTTTTATTTGTATAGATACAGGGGATTAGATACCCATGTCGGCGAGTCGTTCTGCGAGCATGCTGAGAGTTTGGGTGAGTTGTGGGTGTTGATTTTCAAAATCATTGATAAATGTTTCGATGCGTTGTGTCAGCGAGTTGGAGTTTGGATCGTTAGTGGATGGTAGGCTGGGATTTGAGGGGTAATTTTCGAGAGTGGATTGGATTTCCGAGGCGATAGCTTTGAGGGCTTCGATGGAATCCGAATTGAGTTCTGTTGGGTTGGTGAGTTGTTGGTGTAGGGAGTTGAGGATTTGTTTCAGATTGTCTGTCATGTTCATGTAGTGGGGCGTTTAGGATGGGCGACTGGGTTTGGTGACGCGGGATGATCATTTGGATTTTAGCAGTGTTCTCAGGGCGCGTCGAACGATGTATTTTGTTTCGTCGGTTGGTGATTCTTCAAGCCACTGGGAAGTAAGTTGCTGGACCCATAGCGGTTGTGATTTACTGGCATCGTTGAGCCAATTGGCGACGGAGTTGCGCACGTAGAGGGAGGAATCGGAGCGAAGAGGATGGAGTAGGGGGAGTGCGAGATTGGGAGTCTCGATGAGTGTTGGGGAGTGTTGGCACCAAACGCCGCGTGGTCGAGTGATTTCACTGGCGTAGCGTCTGAGTCGATCGTTTCGACTGCCGGTCCAAGGGACAAGTCGATGGATTGCGCTTACTGGGTCTTGAATCACTTGAGCACGAAGGGCGATCCAAGCGATTTCGCGAGTACTTGCGTTTTGATCATCGGCGAGAGGTTTGATCCAAGCGAGGCGTCGTTGGAATGGCATATCGGGCCAGAGGCCGATGGTGAGAGCCGCCCATTCACGGACCACGTCGCTGGCGTGAGATTGGAGTTGTTGGAAACGAGAATCCGTGGGTGGAATTTGATTGGCAAGAAGTTGGGCGATTTGTTTGGATTGCTGGAGTTTGGAGAGTTTTGCGAGATTCGAAAGATCGAAGTGCGTGGAGAGATTGAGATTGAGGTTTTGAGTTTCGTTGAGATGTTGCAACAGGGCCACTCGGTCGACGCAGAGCCACTCGACTAGGTTTTTCGACTCGGTGAGTCCAAGGTTTAGTGCTTGGCGAACGTTATCGGAAACTTCGGATTGTCTTCTTGGAGAGGGGCGATGGATGAGGGACTGATTGCCTTCGGTTGCGTGATTCATCCGAGATACAGTCGAGCGCGAAGGGCTATTTTCCGCCGAGAGCTTTCACGAGCATGGAGGTCAAGCCTGTGGAGTAATCGGTTTGTCCGTCCCAAGCCCAGAGGTTTCGTAGGATATCGGTGGTAAGAACACCGCAGAGGCCCATGAGTAGGAGTACGAACGCGAGCATTCCAACTTGCCAACCGGCGTAGGGGACTTCGCCAGCGCCTCGCATTGCGATTGCGGCACCGGCTGGCGCAGCGAGGTCTTCTGTACCGAAGCCACCGTCATCAAGGCCGGCTTCTTGAACGACACCATCGACGCCGAGGTCATCTGGGAGGCCGCCGCCGAAGCTTTCGGAGTCTTCGAGTTCGATGACTTGCGAGCCGCTATCGTCGTCTACTTCGACGCTATTGGATGGGGTGAGTTGGAATTCTTCGTCTTGGTCGACGAGAGCTGCGCCGATTCCGCTGGCGTTGCTAGCGGAGCTTGCTTTGGAGCCTGCGGCTGGATCGGCGGCGAGTTCAGCGCCGAGATCGAGGCCGGAGATACCGGTGCCGGCGAGGTCGAGTGGTTCGTCTTCGAGGGACAGACCGCTATCGGATGGGCTCATGAGGTTGATTCCGCTTTCGGAACCCAGACCGATTGCGGAGTCAGACCCGAGGACGAGTTCGTCTTCGTCGTCGCCAGCGAGTTCAAGTTCACCACCGAGGCTACCGCTGCCTTTGGAAGCTTTTGAGTCTCCTTTGAGTCCGAGGTCGGATCCGAGGACGTTGGAGCCGGCAGCTTTATCGCGGCTCATAAGATCCAGGCCGCTGGAGCCGGCACCTTCTTCGAGTTTCAGGTCGCTGCCGAGTTCAACGTCGCTTCCTGGGTCACCGGTGAGTTTCAGGTCGGATGATTCTGGATTTTTGCCGGAGGAGCGGTTTACAAGTTTCACTCCGCTATCGCTTCTGGGGTCGGGCACGAGTGCCACATCGCTGCCGGGGGCGCCGTCGTCAGCGAGTCGGAGGTCGGAGTCGAGGGCGAGCTCATCGCCGCTGTCTTGGTCATCGAGCAGGTCGTCGCGTTCGGATTGAACGCGATCGATTTCTTCTTGTTTGAATTTCCAGCTAGCGCCGTCGCGGTATCCGAAGATTTCGCCACGGGATCGCATTTCGACCAGTTCGTCGGAGGAAATGCCAAGGATCTTAGCTGCTTCATCGAGGGATACGTAATTGGCCATTCCGGAACCTTCACTCCAAACTAAGGAAGAAACAAGGGAGAGAGTGGACTGAGGAAGTTAGGTATTGATAACAAGGGCGAGGGCTTTTTGTCGAAGACCGCTGAATTCGCCTAGTTAGCCTAGTCAGCGGAATCGACAAATTCTAGCTAAGTTTACGGGACAAATAGTCGAAAAACCTTAGAACTTTTTCGAGTGCTTGATGGGTTTTTCGTTTCAAAAAAAATCTAAAAGGGGTTGGTTTACAGAAGTTTCCTTTCGGCGAGGTGGAGCGATCGGAGTTTGATTGGGGGAGAATGCTGGAGGTAGGGATTGTAGGGGATTGCTGGGGGGGTGGTGATTTGGAGTGAGCTAGCCGGTATTTCTTGGGGTGGCGGGGAAGAAAAGGACTGGACAAAATGGGATGGGGTTGGCAATATATTGGGCCTTACTGATGAGAATCGTCTGTTAAGTAGCGTTGCGGCAGTGCAACGGCGATGTTGAATTGAAAATCTGAGGAGTTAGTTACGTGCCAAACATTGAGAGTGCCAAAAAGCGTCTTCGACAGTCGCTAGAGCGTCGTACTCGGAACCGCGCTGCGAAGTCGAAGATTAAGACGGCGGTTCGCAAGTTGCAAGCGAGTGTCGATTCGAAGGAATTCGATTCTGCACGTGAGCAATTGCGATCGTTGAGCAAGCTGCTCGATCAAACGGCATCGAAGGGTGTCATTCACGTGAACAAGGCTTCGCGTGCGAAGAGCCGATTGAGTCAATATGTGAAGAAGGCTTCGCTGGCTGGCTAGTTGCAGTTGTGTCGGTTTGCATCTGCCAGGGATGCAATTGTGATCGTTGAGAGGGAGGTTTAGCCTCCCTTTTTTCGTTTCAATATTTACGGTGCTTTGATTCCGGACCGAATGGGCTCACCCAAAGTATGCGTCGAGGATGGAATCGAGAGATTCAGCGCTGAGGGCTCGGTCTATCTTCCAATGCAATGGAGTTTCTGGAGCTTCTGATTCCCCGTTTGAGGAGATTGCGAGGGCGGCGCAGCAGGTGGGGCAACCGCATCGATCGGGGCCTTGTTCAGCAACGCTCCAAGTGTTGCTTTGGTAGAGGATGCGAGTGGAGGGAGACGAGGGGGTATCGAATACAAAGGATTGTAAGAGAGGCAATTGCGGTGCGGCTGGGTTTAGTTCCATCGGCGCGATTTCTTCACCTTCGGCGTTACCCGAGCGGTTGAGGAAGTTGATCACCATGAGGACATCGAGTGGGCTGATGAAGCGATCTCCGTTGACATCGAGATAGGGAGCAACACCTGCGGGTGAGCCTTCGAGGGAGCGAGCGGAGAATGTATTGATATCGTTGATGAGAGTAAGGACATCGAGGGGGCTGACGCTTTGGTCGCCGGAGACGTCTTCTGCGACGACTGGATTTTGCCAGGGGCTAGGGGGGGTATAGCCACCGAAGTCAACGTGTTGGACTATGGGAGAATTCGAGTAATTGACTTCAATGATACCATCTTGGCTTGTCGTGTACTGAAACCCGGGGAGTTTTGAGTCGACTTGGAGTCGGTAGAAACCGGTGGGAAGGTTTGGGAGGTTGTAGCTCCCGTCGCTGGCTGTTACTGCTTGGGATTGTGGTCCGTAGCGAAGGTGGTCGAGCATTACAGAGGAGCCTTGGAATCCTCGAGCGACGACGGAGGCGATACGAGCAGAGCCGGTTTGGACTTCGAGGGTCACACGTTGGTTGCGAAGTAAACCGGTTTGTTCAGCGCGCGCGACGAGGTTGCCATTGGCATCGTACGCATCGAGTCGGACGCGAGTTGCGTCTTCGACTGCGACGGCTTCGATGGAGACGAAGGATTGGGGGCGATCGAATCGAGCGCGGAGTTGAAGTTGGTCACCGACGAATGCATCAACGTAACGTCGGGCCCAGAACGAGTAGGGTTTGAAGAACTTGGGGCCTGAAACATTATTGAGTGGGTAGACACCGATGAGTGCTTGGGAGTCTCTCCCGATGGTGTCGATGCGTACTGCATTATCGGTTGGTCCTAGGTTTCCCGAGAGGTTGCCGGTTGGATATTGATCGGGATCGATGAGGGTTTGCAGGGCGAGGGGGCGATTATTGATATCGACGAGGGTGACGGTAGCGTTAGGGATTCCGGATTCGTTAGCGTTCCATTGGCCATTTTGGTTTTGGTCGCGCCAGACGAAGCCTTGTATGCCGTGGGCGGTCGTGACATCGGGGGCTTCTCCGATGATTCCTGAGAAGACATTGCTGGTGATGCCGAGTGCCGTTTCTACTGCGCGGATTTCGATCGTTTTGCCGACTTGTGCTGGCAGGACGGGGATTTGCAGGTTGAGGTTAACGGAGTAGTCTTCGGTGGCGAGGATTTGGGTCCAGTTACCTGCATCGATACGGTATTCGATACGACGAACTTTATTCAGGGTGATATCGTTTTGTGTACCGGAGGAGTTCTGGTTGGGGAGGGTTTGGACCGATGCGCGGCCTGAAAAGTTGTAAGCGCCGAATTGAGGAAAAAATCTTCCGGTGCCTTCGAGTTTCAGAGGGACGTCCATGAGGTCGAAGATGCCATCGTTATCGGAGTCACGCCAACCGATCTGCGCGAGGGTGGCATCTGGGGAGATGACAAGAGAATATGCTGCGGTGAGGGATCCTCCTGCAGACATGATACTGGCTTGTTGTACGAAATTCGGGTTCGGATTGAGGTCAAAGGCGTTGGTGTTTTGAGCGTCATAGTAACCGCGTCGATCGTAATAGTTTCCGCCACCGATGTATTCGTCTCGGGCCCAGAAGATGTGTCCGGTTTCGTGGGTATAGGTTGAGTCTGGTCGTTTTGACGGGATGACTTCGAAGAGACCGCCGGCGAAGGCGAAGGCACGAGAGAAGTTTCCGCCGGGCGCGAAGCTGCCGTCGGCATCGCGAGCGGAGTTCACGACGAAGATGGTGAAGGACCAATCGGTATTTAGTTTGAGGCGTTGGGCATGATTGAAAGATCTGAGGGAAGACTCGAAGTTCAAGGAGTTGGTTTGGGTGTAGCCGATGTCTTGGAGGAATTTCGGTCCCCATTGCAGGTAACCTTCGGAGGTCATATTGATCGGTTCGAAGGGGGTGGGCAGGCGGTTGTCGACGTAGGTGCGATCGATGACCCATTCGAGGGTGTGAACGGAGGATTTTTTTGCTAGGAGTTGGTTCCACCATTGAAGACCGGTTTGGATATTGTTCATTACTTCAGCGACGTGCGCTTCGGTCCAATCTTCCGTGCTTACTGCTCCAGTGCTTTCGAGTAGCACAGGGGTAACAGCGATGCGTCCGAGCATAAATTCGCCGGTGTCTTGGGGGGTAGCACCGTAGGGGAGTCCTGCCATGACTCTTCGGTCTTCGAGAGCTTCGAAAACCGGTTTGCGACTCCTGGATTTGTTACGAACGCTAGCGATTGCTTGGCGTTTGTTTCGGCAGGAAGTAGTGTCAACGATGGGTGACGTCATGGGGATTTGGGGTGGTTGGTTGCTTGAGTCTTTAGATTGAAAAGGATGGAGTTTTGAGAGGGTGGTCAGTTGGGGAGCGGAGTTTGTCGATTATGTTGAGTTATCGGGTTTTTGGGTGGGGTTTGCCTTGGAAAAGTTTCCCTGTATTCGATAACTTGGCAGGATCGTAAATTCCGAGACAATGGTACATTTTCGATAGAATTCGTATGAAAGTTCGGTATCCCTGGTCAATAGCTGATGGGGTGTGGGGCGGAAAAGTGTTCAATGGATTTTGCAGGGCTCGTTGCGAAGAGATTGGGTGAGGCGTTTTGCTATGGTTGATCGTGGTAGCAAATACCAAGTGTCTGCTTGAGGAGTTTGAGGTGAGTGATCCAGGTGGCTATTCGTTATGTTTGAGTCGAAATCCGCAAGAGTCTCGATTTTTGGGATAGAGGTAGTTCGTAGACATGGTTGATTCAGAGCGGACTTTGGATACAGCGACTTCGTTTGTTCTGCGGTTGAGTCAATCTGAGCCGCAGGCTTGGGAAGATTTTGCGGTGCATTATTCGTGTATGATGCGTAAGTGGATGAAGCCGTGGAAGATACCTGCGGACGATATCGACGACATTCTCCAGGACACTTACCTTCGGGTGTTAGGTAGTGTTCAGAGCTTTCGCCATCAGGGACCGGGAACCTTTCGAACTTGGCTCAAGCGTCTATCGCGTAGTTGTTGGTTGAAGGTCGTGGAGCAATCGGCTTTTCGCCAAAATATTTCGTTGGATGTCGAAGCGACATTATCTGAGGAGACTATGTTATCGATTGATCGTGAGATCGATACATTAATCGAACGTGAGTATCTGCAGTATGTCCTTCATAGGACTCGTCGTCGTGTTAGCAAGAAGATATGGGAGGCATATCGGTTGACAGCTTTGGATGGCAAAGTTGGCGAGGAGGCGGCGAGTCAGTTAGGAGTATCTTTGGAGGTAATTTATAAGTCCAAGAGTCGATTTATAGAGCAACTTAAGCAGGAGTTGCGTGAACTTGAATCGCGTGGTTCGCATGTTTCTTCGCGGTGATACACAGCACATCGGTGAGTTTGGTCAAAGCAGAAATATTGGGCAGTTGATGATCGATCACGATGAGGAGCACGTCGATTTAGAGATGATTCGGTCGTATGTTGAGCATCGACTTGAGCCGAATCGAGTTAGGGATTTGACGGATCACTTTGCGATTTGTGCTTCTTGTCGCAGTGTTTTAGCGAAATGTATGCAAGAGAAACTGCGACGACACTCTGGGACTTGTGAGGGAATTGAATTGCCGACGAAGGATGTGGGAGCGAGTTTTCACTTGCGACCGCAGTCTGATTTGCACGGGTATCGGATTGTTCGTCCGATTTCGCAGGGTGGTATGGGGCGGGTGTATGAGGCGGTTCAGCTGGTCACTGGGCGTACGGTTGCGTTGAAGTTCATTGTGTTTTCAGGGGGCGAGACATTTCGGACGGTACAACCGATTGAGAATGTATTGCGTGAGGTTCGGGCGATGGCGGCGTTATCGCATCCGAATATTATTCAGGTGATCGATGTGATTGTATATCGAGAGTCACCAGTGATCGTGATGGAGTATTTCAACGGAGAAACATTATCGCAATGGCGTGGTCAACGGCTATTGGACCAGGGCTTGATTGCGAGATTGCTAACCACAATATCAGAAGGGGTAGCGCATGCGCATGAGCGTGGAGTGGTGCATTGTGATTTGAAGCCACAGAATATTTTGGTTTTCGGGGGGGCAAATGATCTGGAGTTGAAGATCATTGACTTTGGGATCGCGAAGATCCAACGCGAGTTGAAGGAGACCTCAGCCTCGGTGCTTGCAGGAACTTTGGCATATATGGCACCGGAGCAGATGGTGCATGGTGCGGTTGCTTTGGACTTACCGATTCGAGTTGGGGCAGGTGGGGATGCACTGGAGTGGTTGAAGTTAGATTCCAAGATGAAAGGGATTGAGGGACCTGGGATCGATATCCATGCAATGGGAGTCATCTTGTATGAGTTATTGACATCAAGGCGTCCATTTGAATCCGACGATCGAGATCAGCTCATTCATCTTATTCGCGATGAGATACCGGTGGGGCCTAGGCAGATTGACCGGACGATACCGAGGGATTTGGAGGCGATTTGTTTGAAGTGTTTGGAGAAAGATCCGGATCGCAGGTATTCGACGGCGAGAGCATTTCATGAGGATTTACTCGCGTTTGTTTCGAATCAACCGATCCGTGCTGCGCGAGTCGGGCTTTTGCGTCGTGGGTGGATGTGGTCCAAGCGGAATTCGGGAGTGGCATTGGTTTTGGCGTTTTTGTTTCCGCTCTTGTTGGGTATAGGTTGGTGGACGCTATCGACGAATCGCAAGAACAAGGAGATGGTGGGGGTATTGCGGAGGGCTGCGGATGAGTCGCAGCGATCGGAGGAGCGTGCTGAGTTAGTTGAAGAGATGACACTGCAGGAGCTTCGCGCTCGCTTGGAGGAGGCATCGGAGCGATTGTTTGGAGCACCACCTGAGCGAGAGGACAAGATGTATCAGGTGCTCGAAGGTATCGCGTTGCGGTGGCACGAGTTCGCCGGGGTGGTGGGAGACGACGCAAAGAGTGCAGCGATTCGAGCGGAGTCGCATTGGCGATTGGGAGCGATCCACAATTTGTTAGCCGACCATGATCAAGCTGGTGAGTACTTAGAGCAAGCTTGCTCGGAGTATCAGAAGTTAGTCGATTTGGGTGAATTAGGTGTAGAGTTACATTTGTTTTATGCGAGTGCGTTGCACGAGTCAGCGAAATTGTCTTTTTACCGTGGGGAGGCAATGGTTGCGGACGGGCTTTTTCAGAGGGCGATGGAGCAGTTGACCCAGGTGCAAGATTCTCTGAATAGCAGTCCGAAGTTTGCACTGCAAGTCAGTCGAATTGTCAGTGATTATGGAGTAATGTTATCGCGACTGCATGAGCTGGGACGCAGTGAGCAACAGTTACAGCGCGCGATCGAAGTCTTGCTAAGTGCACCACAGGCGGAAGCGTCTAGTTTGGAATATCGTCAGCAGCGTTGCACATGTGAGTGCTCGTTAGCGAGTTTGTTAAGGCAACAGGGGAAACTCAGTGCAGCTGTTGAGAAGTTGGAAATTACGCGGCTGGATGCGGAGCGATTGGTATTGGAACATCCAGAGGATCCGACGGCTTGGCGTGGGCTTTCTGTGGTCTTACAAGCCCTAGGTGCTATGTATACCGATATGAGGCGCGTCGAGGATGCGGCAATTGCATTGAGTGCCGCGTTGGTTCAACAGCAGAAGCTGATAGATGCATTTCCTATGCCACCTGAGTTGCGCAAAGATTATGCGATGACATTAAACTTGTTAGGAGTGTGTCGGTTGCAAGGAAGTGAATTTGGGGAGGCGATGGAAACCATCGCTCGATCGGAGCAGATGTTCTCTGAGTTGGTGGCGAGTCATCCTAATCGTCCGATTTATACATCTTTGTGGATAACGACACTTAGTAACCAGTTAGGTGTATTGACGATGCAGGAGCGATTGGGAGAAGCGATTGCGATTGGCCGGCGCTTGGTTTCGGCGAGGCAAGACTTGAGGAATCGATTTCCTGAGTCTGCTGAGTATGGATACGGACTTGCGGCAAGTGAGAATTTATTTGGTCAGTTGCTTACGCGTTCCGGGTTTCATCGGGAAGCATGGGAAATGCTCGAGGGTGCGGAACGCAGTTTTCAGGGGTTAGTTGAATCGAATCCAGGTGTTTTATCGCATCGGTCGGGATTGGCAAAAGTGTATCTTTCCTATGCGGAGTTGGAATTTGCGGAGCGGCAGTTTGAACGTTCAGCGATGAGTTATGGGAAGGTAATTTATGCTATACATCATTTGCCTTCGACTGCTGTACAGAGTGAGTTTCCTTTGGTGCCTCTTAGTTATCTTGGGCAGGCGAGGTGTTTTCATCGTTTAGGTAATAACGAGGTGGCTTCCATTTGCTTGTTACAAGCTTTTGACTCCTTGGGTAGCCAGCCTAGTGCAGCGACTACAAAGTTGCGTTATGAGATCGAGAAACTTACGAAGGACGTTCTGCCGACGATTAATGAATCTCGGTTCGTTAGTGAATTGACCGCTAGGTTACCGGAGAGTCGGGGGCCGCGTTAGTCTGAACAGATGGTTCAAGCGGACGGTGGCGGCAAGGGGTCTTGGGCTGTTTTTCCCACGACGGTTTTCCAACGGCGAATTCGCCAGGAGCGAACTAGGCCGTTTTGAACATAAGGGTCCCTTGTTACGAATTCCTCGATGGGTGTTTGGCAATCGCATTGAAACAGGAGGATTGCCATATCGAGTGGATCATCGAGTGCACCTCCGAGTTCGAGGAGGCCGCGTTGATGAAATTCTGAAGCCAGGGCAAGGTGTTCGCTGCGCAGGGGTTGTCGGCGATTGGCGTAGTCGTCGACAACTTCGTAGATCAATAGAAAGTGCACAGCGGGTACCTGCTTTCGAGTTACATTCCGACTCGAGATTACTTCTTGAAGTCCCCGGCGCGGATGATCACCAATTTCTTGGGGTCGATGAACTTCTTGAAGGCTTTTTGGACATCTGCAGCGGTCAGTTTCTCGATTTTCTTTTCTTCTTCTGCGACATAAGCCATGGAGCGTCCGAGATCGAGATTGGAGGCGAGTTGTCCAGCGATTGCGCCGTCAGAAGCTCGACCGATTTTGCGAGCTTCGAGGTAAGCTTTCTTTGCATCATCGATTTCCGCTTGGGTGGGACCTTCTTCGATGAAGCGGGTCAACTCTTCCATGGCTGCTTTTTCGACGGCATCGATGTTTTCGGGGTTGGTGATCGCGTTGATAGAGAATCGGGCATCATCACCGCGAGATGGGATGGATACGGAGGAAGTAACTCCATAGGAGAGTCCTTCTTTTTGGCGGATACGATCACCGAGACGGCTTGAGAGCGTACCACCACCGAGAATGAAGTTACCGATTTCCAATGGGATATCGTCTTCGGATTCTTCGTTCATCGGGAAGGAGAGGCCGGCGAGGAAAACTGCATTGGCTTTATCTGGGGTAAGGATATCCCCTTTGCTGCCTGCGAGTCCTTTTTTCGCGGTGCGGTCGATCCGGTTGTATTTTGTGGATGATTCCCATTCCTTGAGGGCTTCCCCGATTTCCGCTAGGGCTTGTTCTGGATCGAAATCACCGACGATTGCGACTTCGCCAATGGCGGAGGAGACTTGGTCTTTGTAAACAGAGACCACTCGATCTAGGGTGAGAGATTCCATTTCTTCGATCGTTTCTTCAACGGTGCGCGCGTAGCGAACGTCACCTTTTTCGTAATCGGAGAGCGCTCGGGATAGTTGGCTATTGGCGAGCATCGAAGGTTCGGTGGTCATCTGGGACATCATCGCGATGGATTGGGCCTTCATCTGTTCGAATTCTTCTTCGGAGAAAGCGGGATTCCTCAGGACATCTGCCATGAGTTTGATGCCGTCTGCGAGGGAGTCTTTTTTGGCTTCGATGCTGAAGGATAGTGAGCCGGCGGTACCGCCGCCGCCACCGCGACCGCCGCGACCACCACGACGTCCACCGCCAGCACCACCGCCTGCGCTCATACGGACACCGAGGTCATCGAGCTTTTGGCGGAGGGCTTGTCGATCGAGGGTTTTTGTTCCGGTCATGAGCATGGAAGGGAGCATACCTGCTGCGGTCGAGAGGTTGCGCAGGGAGTCTTCGTTTCCGTATCGCAGGGTGAGGGTCATATTGACCGTATCGCCGCGATTCTTTTTCGGAAGCATGGCGACTTTGACTCCGCCGACTTCGGCGAATGTGGTGCGTGCATCGATGTTTTCTGGTGTTGGGTTGAATTCTTCACCCGATTCAACAGCCTCGCCACCTTTGTAGTCTTTGACCATATCAGCAATCGACTCGACAGCCGGAACGCTAAGGCGTTGGGGTTGATCGACGGGGATGAAGCGACCGATGGTTCGGTTATGGGTTTTGAAGTAGGTATTTGCAACGCGATTGACATCTTCGGCGGTGACAGCAGCAATACGGTCGCGTTGAAGGAACCACAGTCGCCAATCGCCCAGCGCGGATGCGGAGCTGAGGGCTTGCATCATGGAAGCAGCGCTGGTGATGGTGTTTTCGTAGCCGCGTTTTGCCCGCACTTTAGCTCGTTGGACATCTTCGTCGGTGAAGGGTTGGTTCCCTAGATTTTCGACAACATCGAGGAGGATTTTTTCGGTGTCTTCCATTTTCCCTTCGGAAGGTTGAGCGGAAAACATGAAGAGGCCTGGGTCGTGCGCGCTGTCGGCAAATGCGCTGGCACTTGTGGCAATGTTGGGTTCGACGAGGTTCTTATCGAGGCGTCCGATTTTATCTTCGGAGAGGATGCTTGCGAGAATGGAGAGGGGAGCCCAATCGGGGTGCGATGCGGCAGGCATGTGGTATGCGGCCATGAGCGAACCGACTTTACCGACACGGCGCAAGATGACGGTTCGCTCACCGTCTTGGGCTGGCTCTTCGGTATAAGTTGCATTGAGTTTGCGTTTAGGTTTGGGGATCGATCCGAGGTATTTGGTCGCGAGTTCAAGTGCTTTGGGGACTTCGAACTTCCCGGTAACGATCAGTACAACGTTGTCAGGTTGATAAAAGCGGCGATAGAAGTCTTGGAGGTTATCGATGGGAACTCGTTCGATATCGGAGCGATTCCCGATGGTGGATTTTCCATAGTTGTGCCATTCGTAAGCGACGGCTTGGACGCGTTGTGAGAGAACGCGTTGCGGGCTATTTTCTCCGTTTTCGAATTCATTTCGAACGACGGTGAATTCGGACATGAGGTCTTCGCGCTTGATGAAACTGTTCACGAGTCGGTCGCATTCGAGGTGGATTGCGAACTCAAGGTTCTCATCGGTTGCAGGGAGGGTTTCGAAGTAGTTGGTGCGATCTACGTTCGTTGTGCCGTTGAAGTTTGCACCGTGGTCGCGGAGGGCTTTTGGTACCTCAGGGAAGGTGGGTGTGCCTTTGAATACCAGGTGCTCGAGAAGGTGAGCCATCCCGGCTTCG
>JBEICB010000358.1:0-3392 GCA_040373655.1 Pirellula sp.
ATTGCGAAGTGCTTTTATTGCGAGTCGAAGCGATCCAAGCCCACCATCCATAGAGTTGTAGAACCCAGAATACTCCCTGCAAAGCGGTCTCCGCGTAAAGCTTTGCATTCCATAGGACTATCCCCTGCAATACGACTTGGACAAGCCCAATAGGCCAGGACCATTGATTTCGAAGGATCAACAGTCCTACGCATAAAATCCCGAGAATGGTGGCAAGGATTTCGATGGTTGTCATGACGGGTTACCGAAATGCGTCAATCATTTTGGAGAAGGAGTCCGGAATGGAATAAGCTGCAACGACCATTATCGAAAGCCATGCGATCCAAAGGCACGCGTCGGTTAACCAACCTGGTCGAAGGGAGGTGTTCACTTTTACATATCGAAAATACAAGGTTGCTGAAGCAATCATCGGGAGAGTTGCGGCTTGTGCTAATCCCCCTAGCCGTACCATGACTTGGGGGTCCTGCTTGACGATATAAAGAGTTAGTGCAAAAAGAGGGAACGCGATACACAGCCAACGCACCAGTTTCGCTCTGTTTTCTGCGGAACGAACTTCGATCCAGTTGAAAAGGGCCATGAAGTCAACGGTCATACGACTGTTGGCTGCACAAGCGAGGTACAAGGTTTTGAAAAGCACAACCCCTGCGGCGATGAGGAATAGGACTTCGGTCCATGCGCCGAAGGGAGCTTTATACATCTCCGCCAAGGTAACGATCATCTTGGATCCCTGGGGTACTAATCCTTGTGGATGCAAGACTGCAGCTCCCATGGAATAAAATGCGACTGTCGATAGGGTGAAGACAATCATACTGATCCAGGCGTCTAGCTTCATCACCCGAATCCATCCTTGAGCACGCCGATGCCAAGCTTCAGAGCCATCGTTGATACCAGTGTATCGAGCGTAACCTTTTTCCAAGCACCAGTACGGATAATAGAACAACTCCGTTGCACCGACCCCGGTGATTCCGAAGACCGCAAAAGCGTCTGCAATACCCTCGGCAGGTATCTTGAAGCGCAATCCATCGATAACTGCTGGCAAGGTTGGTGCGTAGTTTGTTAAGAATAATGAAGCGGTCGCAAGTACGGTGACCAAGGTCAAGCCGACAACAAGGATGGTGGTTAATCCTTCAATTCGTCGGTAGCCTCCGCCATAAAGAATGGCGATTGTGACCAAGGCGATGACAAAAGCCCATAACAGTTCCGGACGGGCTTGTAGATAAGCACCGAAGCTAGGTGCTGAACTTCCTATGCTATCCGTTAATCGGTCTGTCGCTCCCGGCAAAGCCACTTTTAGGGATTGGCTAACACCTCCCATCATTCCACCGAGTTGAAAGACGGTGAAAAAGGTCATGATTCCCCACCAGATAAGGAGAACACTACCAATAGCACGAATGCGTGAAATGTTCTTCAAGGCTCCGAGAGTTGGTTGTCCGGAAGAGATCGCGTAGCGCCCCAATTCCACTTGGACGAAGACTTTGATCACGCAGCTGAACAGGATCAACCAAAGAAAAACAAACCCATATTTTGCGCCGATGGCGGTAGTTAGGATCAGTTCACCGGAACCGACAATTGTCCCGGCAAGAATAATTCCCGGGCCGATTTGTTTAAGAGAGTCCCAAAGCGTACTTGGAGGTTCCGTCACCGCGCTAGGGGGTAACGCATACGGATCGTAGGCTTCAGTCACTTCGGTCATTATGGCTCTGGAGAGGAAGAGTCAAGCGAGGGGGGATTTGCGAATTTCTGCAAGGATGCAGTATACGACCTTCGTGAGGTCGAGTGTTTGGTTTTGAGGAGAAAACCATGGAATCTCGGTCAGTTCAATAAAAGAGGTGCGAAGCGGCACCAGGTAACGAAATGTCTTGAGCAAATGGCCCTACGCAAAGAAGCAAAGAACGCCAGGAGTTGAGCCGGATAGCGCGAGTTCAACACCCTCAAATCGTTATTCTGACGGCTTCAATGTAGACAGGTTTCGGTGGCAGACAATTCTAGTTATTACGGATGTAGAAAATTATTTCTCCGTGTCTCAGTGTTTCCAATGGTCCTCAATTGAAACAAAAGTCACAATCGTAGTGTGGGCCTCTGAGCCCGCACTACGATTGGCAACTCAAATGGGCTCGTAGGGTGTGGTGCAGCGGTCCTGTCTCCATTCATGATTCCACCCTAACACCATCCCCCACACCATCTCCATTACACAACTCAACCAACCGGACCGCGAAACCCATCGGATCGCGCTAAGCTATGATTGAAAGCTTTACACTTTCGGCTACAACGAAGTAGCCATCGTAACCTTGCAGTCAACCTTTTCGCTGCTAAATTTCGTGAGCCTTCATTAAAGTTCCCCCCACGGTATTCACCCATGCAAAGCCAGTTTGAGCCTCAGTTTTTGCGCGAAGCGATCCGCTTGTCGAAAGTTCAGATGGAGGCGAATGCCGGCGGTCCGTTTGGCGCGGTTATTGTTCGTCCCTCGCGAAATGGGCGACCAAGCGAAATCATCGGCAGAGGTTGGAACCAAGTGACCTCCGCAATGGATCCCACGGCCCATGCAGAAGTGACCGCGATCCGGGATGCTTGTCATCGGCAAGAATCGGTATCGTTAGCTGGTTGCGAAATCTATACGAGTTGTGAACCCTGTCCAATGTGTCTGGCTGCTATCCTATGGGCCCGCTTGGATCGGATATACTTTGCGGCAGGGCGAGACGATGCGGCTCGCGCTGGATTCGATGATGCGGTCTTCTATCAAGAAATCGCGAAACCGATTGAACAACGCGCCGTCCCGATGATACAAGAACTTCGCCATGAAGCGATCGAAGTGTTCGACGAATGGCTCGAAAAACCTGACCGTATTCCCTACTGACTTTCTCTCGAGTTGGAGACCGAAACATGCTGCAAACACTGTCTGTGCTTGTTCGTAACGTCACCGTGTTCTTGATATTGGCCACTGGAGTTGCGCAAGCACAAGAGATCGTGGCGGATGTTCCGTACATGGATGATGGGCATGCTCGCCACGTATTAGATATTTACCATCAGCCAGATCGAGGTGAGGAAGGCAAGCGTCCGGTGGTTATTTGGATTCATGGCGGAGGATGGCAGACTGGCGACAAAAACGATGTTGCATTTAAGCCAAAGTACTTCACTGACCGTGGAATGATCTTTGTCGCGTGCAACTATCGATTATTGCCTGAGGTTAGTATGGACGTGTTGATCCGCGATGTAGCCCGAGCTATCGGGTGGGTGCATCGCAATATTCATCGTTGGGGCGGAGACCCTGATCGATTGATCATTGGTGGTCACTCAGCCGGTGCGCAACTTGCGGCTCTCTTGTGCATTGATGAGCGGTACTTGAAAGAAACACAAGTTGACTTCAAGTCGTTGCGAGCATGTATCCCGGTCGA
>JBEICB010000284.1:0-5344 GCA_040373655.1 Pirellula sp.
CGTTGGGTTTTCTTGGCCCGAACCAAGTCCTCGATGGCAAGAACTTCGTAGGAGAAATTCGCATCGGGATCTTGGATCGTCGTCCGTCGCGACCACAGTTCTTCGAAGGGATCGCATCCTCGAAGCGTGCTCATAACGCCGATGCGATACCCGATGTCATTTTCTTAGTCTGTTTTGACTTGTCATATCTGCTTCCCAACGAAGGAATTGTTCGATGATAGCCTCGATCTGTAGTGGAGCGCCTGCTCCATGAAAAATGCAATCCTCTTTCCAGCAAGTGTACCATCGGTCCGTGTCATTCATCTTGATTTCGAATCTTTCAAAGCATGCGCTTTCAAGCTGAGTTCCTGTCAACTCAATCTTAAGAGCAAATCCGGGGTTATCAATCGTTGTAATGCTGATACCCCAGCGATGTTCCCATAGATCATCACATTGTGCATCGTACCACTCGGACAGTCTCTTTAGGGCGCTTTTCATAGTTGCGTCATACTCATTCAGTTTTATTGCGGAACGTTAGGCATCACCCATTGCGAGTACTAAACAAATATGCTGACCCAAAGCCCAAGTGAGCGAACCCTTGCCCTATGCCGCGTGTGACAGGGGGGATACATCTTCCCAATCCGCCGTACCGGGTACAATGAATAAAGGCCAACATCGTTCACAGGCAATGATGAAACCCGACAGTCCCAAGACAGTATAACGCAATCGCGATGGGGCTCTCACCATGTTCGAGCAACTTTGGAGTATCGAGGTAGCGTTCACCAGAGAACCTAGCCGTCGCAATGTATGCGCCATTAGAAAACCCAGGACTTCATAGTCGCTAGGGTGCACCGGGCCGCGGCGAACGACATTGACTACAGAACCCGCGCGGCCCGCGGCTCCGTATGCAACGCATTGTTCGCGTTCTATTCCGAACGCTGTCTAATCTCGAGTATCACAATCTTGCAGACACGAAAATACTCCTGCATCTATCATCGCGGGGATCATCTCTGAGTACATCTCCATTGCTTCCGATTTTCCATAATTGCTTAGAGTCGAGGTAAGAGGATGTGTATTCTCACATGATGCGAAAAGCAACGTGGCTCGTATCTGATTGAACGCCTTTCGGCGCAGATCTTCCTTAATGTCGTCAAAAATCAGAGATTCTTCCCACAACCAGCGAAACGGGAGTCTAGTTCGGACATCAAGCTCGACAACTATGATTTGTCCATGCTGATCCCATTTCATGAATCCATCGGTTCCAATTTCGTAACTCAAGTGGATTTGAATGTAGGAATACTCGGGGTTCTTCACGATCGCGGAGCTAAACGATAGAGCTTCCGACAATGTCTCGAGTTGAGCAGATGCAATCGATTTTTCGAAGACATCGACGGCTTGCCGAAGGGTAAAAAGAGACTCGCGGTTTGACAGGACCGCAATGCTATCTAGCACATTCCTCCAGGGTTCTTCAAACATGGCATTCCTGAACTTCTCTCGGTGACGCGAACCATAGATTCTCCCCCAACTAGTGCAGGGGTTAAGATCGTTCCAATCGGACAAGGCTACTATAACAGAATATTCATCGATGGGGCCAATTCGAGATTGGGTGATAGCCTATTTCGGCCCGCTATCTCAGCCCCCACGCGTAAAAGCATCACCCAACTAGTTCGAATCCTATCACGTCCGTAGGACTGCTCTACTTTCAACTCTCTACTTTCTTTGGACTTGTGGGTTTTTTCGAACTTCTTGCGAGTTCCTTGGGACTTCCAAAGCTCCATGCATGTCCATGCGCGGCGCCTGCGGCGTTGCTTTTCGCGTCGCGCAACCCAAATCGAGTCGCCTTTCGAGTCGCGCAGAGTTGCTAAAATACTGGGGTGTTGCATGTCCCGGTTTGGCACCGACACATGTCGATCGAGGCGGTGGGATTCGAACTAGGTGAGTGATGTTTTGAAATTCGGGTGTTGAGACTAGACGGAAACATCCTATCATTCCACAAAAATCTTGATCCGCTCGCAAGTGCCTGATACCATTCAGTTTCGGATCGAGTCTAGCTTGCGCCATAGGCTGCCTTGTCGGCCATCATCGCAATGTGTCCGGGTTTTACCGAAACTACGACGCTTTCTTGGCTGAGTGGAATCTCGAACCGGAAACCCCCACATTACCTAGCACTCGCTGAGTTTTCGCGACACATCATTTCACTGCTTCAAACAGGAGACCGACAACAACTTCACGCTGCATTCGAAACGATCGAATGACTGCATGCTAATCGAGACGCATACGTTCGCGAGGCCACAACGATTGGAATCCTTGAAAGTCTTCGGAACACAAATCTGCATACCACTACCACACCAGACCAATTGATTGAATTTCTGCGCCCCGTGTCTTTGCGATGCTGGCGGAAGGTCGAAGACTTCTGGGAGAATGGAACGAACATTATTGACGATTGAGGCCGTGCCAAAGAAGAAGCCAAATATCAAACCGTTGCACAAGGTGCCGCGGGTCGCGAAGGTTTTCAGATCAATGTCGCTCGCCGCGGCCCGGTGTACGGTGTCGTTATGTCACTACTAGGAAATCGATGCCGATTAACAGCTTCCAAATCGAAAGCGATTGCCTTGGCGAACGTCGCGGGGTAACGATCTTTCTACCGCGAAATTGCCTCCCGACGAGCACGTGCCCGATCGTCTTCTGCACTGACGGACAGGCGGTAGAAGCGTTCTCCCAGCGAATCGAACGCGACATCAATGATCGGAAGTTGCCTCCCCTCGTTCTGGTCGGTGCGCATAGTTCGCAACGCCGTTCACAGGAATACACTTTTGGCCAAGACGATTCGAGGTTTCGATTGCATGAACACTTTTTCACCAAGGAATTACCCGATTGGCTTAACGCAACCTTTAATTTGAAGGCCGATCGAAACCGCACTGCCGTTTTCGGCTTTTCACATGGTGGTGCATTCGCATTGACGATGGCATCTAGACACAGTGACCTATTCAGTGTGGTCATTGCATTTTCGACTGCCGGTGCGTTCGAAGAATATCAAGTGACGGAACACACAACAGGACCAAATCCAAGATTCTATCTATCAGCTGGTTCTAGAGAAAAGCCGTTGCTAAAAACGACCCGGCGATTTGCCAAGCATCTAGATCGATCTAAGGTAGACTGTGTCCTCACTGAGCGGCACGCCGGCCACGACTTTACGTATTGGGAAACAGAATTACCACAAGCATTGAAATGGGCATTCGCCGCAGATCGTTGCGCAATGAACAATGACGAAATCGGGTAAGGATGCCCGTTTCCGGGCACCCTCCACACACCACCGATATCTCATCCATCGACACAGCTTCGCCACGCCGGCTGGCGTGGCGAAAGTGATGGCGATGGGGTGAGACATGGGAGGCTAACTTATTTGTTGGAAACACACTAATCACGAAGCGGTTCGATTGCGGTTAATGTAGTCTTCCACAACCCGTTTGGCCACAGCAAGACCGGCTCCGGTCTCTAACTTGTAAGCCTTTACAGCCTCAATTTTTCGGCGGGGATCATCAGCGATCGCTTTGATTGAATCCGATAAAGGAGGTGCGTCGTCTAGACCAACACAATTCATGCCCAGCCCACGATTTATCCTTGCTCCAACCCAAACCCCAAATAGGTATCCGATGCTTAAGCCGATTAGTACTAACTGTCCGTCTCGATTAAGGAACGAGAGTCCTGTCGCCGCAACAAGATTAAATCCTGTAAGTAGACATACCGAAACAGATAAGGTAACTAAAAGAACCGTGAGTTGAGTCCACGAGAAACCGGTCAACTGAAAAGACTTGGCTTGTGGGTCGAGGTTAAAGGAATTCCGGTCATAGTCGTCTTCCATACTATTTGCTCCCACGTACGCCAATAGCTTCATGAGTATTTTGAATTTCACACCGATTCATTGTACATCGATGCAAGCGATAAAATACCGGATGCCTACGAGCGTGCCAACTTTTGGAAAAGTGACAGTCTCGCTCGAGGTCGACTTAGCGTCCCCCCGTGTTTCAAAATATCACTCTGATAGTTCGAATCCCACCGCCTACATGGGCGTAGATCGTTGCCAAAAAGGGACATGCAAAACCCCAGTATTTTGATGACTCGCGCGACTCGAAAAACGACTCGATTTCCGGTGCGCGACGCGAAATACAACGCCGCATTCCGCCATGCACCGAGCCAGCATGGCCGCTACAGAACACCAAAGCAATTGGCCAGAAATGCGAAAAACCCGAACAGCCAAGAGAGTCGAAGGTAGAAAGTAGAGCGGTCCTGCGGACAGGAACGCAACTGAACTTTTCGATGTTTTCCCAATGTTTCTGGGATGTTCGAAGGTTACTTATTAACGTTGGCTTACGCGGACAACAAACCTGTTGCCGTGGCGCGTTTGGGTGAATACCTTGACTTTCAGGGGTTAGAACGCGACTATAAATCAATCAGAAGTGCGGAGATTGCCTGAATCAACTCAGTTCTGACTCCACATGCTACCTAAGGACGCTTCGCGATGAATGTAGAACAAACCATTTTGGAGATTGCTACGCTTCCGATCGATGTTCGCTTACGTTTAGTATCTGCCATTTGGGACACATTACCACAGGATGCTGATCTGTCGCCAAACGCCCTTCAACAAGCCGAACTAGAACGCAGACTCTCCGAGCATCGAAAGGACCCTGGTTCGGCGATTTCCCATGAGGAGATCATGCGACGTGTGAAGAGTCGTCGGTAATGTGGAGACTTGTTGTACGCCCGCAGGTCGAAGACGACCTAGTGGAAGCATCTCTTTGGTACGACAAGAAGCAAATCGGATTGGGCGATCAATTCCTGGCGGAATACGTCGCCGGGATTTATCGTATCCTGGAGAACCCATGGCTGTTCTCGATAGCCGCCAATGGTCTCCGCCCCTGTTTGATCAAACGCTTCTCCTACATCATTCATTTTACGGTAGAAGACGATCAGATCGTCGTGATCGCTGTAATGAACGCTGCAAGGGACGACTCAAGTTTCATGCATAGGCTTCCCTAAAGGGGTCGAACGCCCTCGGAAACGCTGTCGCTACGTTGGGAGGACATCGACTGGGAAATGAATCGGATGAGCATTCCAGAGCCGAAAGTCGAACATCACGAAGGCCGTGGGATTCGAAGCTGCCCGATCTTTCCCGAGCTGCGATCGATCCTCGACGAAGCGTTCGAGATCTTCGGCGACAAAAGCGAATATGTGGTCGCTGCTCCACAGTATCGGGCCGCAGCCAACACAGCGATGGGTTGGAAGAATTCGAACCTACGGACCGAGATGACGCGCCTGCTGCGCCGCGCCGGCGTAACGGGTTGGCCACGATTGTTCCATTCGATGC
>JBEICB010000168.1:0-10276 GCA_040373655.1 Pirellula sp.
CGACGTCTCACGCAAAGACCGGCGATTTCGTTTAGCAGTCAGCCGGAGGCGTACTCGCAATCAAAAACCTATTTCTCACGCAAAGAAGCAAAGACGCAAAGAAAACCACAGAGCATTTTGCCTTCGCATTTCTACTTTCCACTTTCTCCTCTCAACTTTCTCGAGCCATCGGCTCGCACAACTCTCTCGAGCCTTAACCCGGTTCATCTCCAAACAAATCGCGCTGAACCCAACCCGATTCACGAACTTGGTCACCCTTTTGCTTGTTGCAAGCTACAGCTTGTAAGTAAGAATCCAAACTCGGGAGAGACGCTAACGCCCCAGTCCTACCGAACTCTTCGAGGCGTTGCTGCACGAGCTTATGCAAGGCATAAACCAACGCTGGTGCATATGTGTCATCCGGTGCATGTGTAAAGATCCACGGTTCTAATCCTGAAACTATCCAATCCGCGATCACCACCGCCCACTCCTCCCAATAACCCACTACTTCTGCCATGTTGTTGCGACCGATCAAGCGAACCATGGGCCGCCTTCCTGTCACTGTTCTTCGCAAAGGCACCTTCGGCTTTCTAATCTGCGAAGCCGATTCACTGGCATCTGCCGCGTCCATCGAATTCAAGGGCCTGGAATCAAATAACACACGATCGATTTGCAAGCTTTCAAGCAAGTCGTGCAAGCGAGATTCTTTGTCTCCCTCGTCAAACCAATCGCGATGACGTAACTCCACCGCCCAAGGCATTTCCTTTGGCAACTGCTTGAGGAAATAGGCAAGCTGCGGAAACTGCGCAAAAGAAAACGACGGTCCCAATTGAAGGAAGGTCGGCCCCAATCGATCCTGTTTCGCCAGAATGTCCAATCGGGATAGCCACTCCTTGAGCAACATCTCGCAGCCTACCAGTTCCTTTTCATGGGAAATGGTTTGCGGGAATTTGAAACAAAAGCGAAATCCGCTTGCGCTCTGTTCTGCCCACTTCGCAAACGTCTCTTCCGGTGGCACCGAATAAAACGTGCTGTTTCCTTCTACCGTCGGGAACATCCGCGAGTACCAACCCAGTCCATCACTTGCCACCGTTCCTTCGGGATACACGACAGATCCCCAATGGCGACAGCCCCAAACTGGACAGCCAATGCGATAGGGCCATTTTGCCCAATCCGCGATCGATTCGACCGGAATATCTTCAAACTTCGCTACTAGCGAACGACGAGTTCCTCCCCGCTGTGACTTGCCCATTCCCGTCTCGTTGCAATCGTTAGAAGCAGCAGAACCAGAACCGGTTTTCCGGATTCTTTTTTTTGCTGTTGAAATATACTAATGTTCTGATTGACCAGCCCATGGGATGTAGCATCTCATAGAAAGCTGTCAGGACCAAGGTACCCTCGCGCGGCCCGTTCTGCCACCCGTTCCAACGATCCGGATGATTCCATGACGCAATCGCATCGAACTTCTCCCTCGCCACTGACTCCCTCTGCACGTTCCGCCCATCGTCGTTCGCGACGTCTGCGGGTCTTGTGGACGATGTCGATACTCGCAACAGGCACGCTGGTTTCAGCCAGTACACTTTTCAGCGGGACGGCCCACGCGCAGTGGTGTTGTGGAAGCAAACCACCAGCTCCCTACCCAGTCGGTTCACCTTACGCGATTAACAACGGTGCGAATCCGTATACTGCTGCCCGCCCTATGATTCCGGTTACGCCCATCACTCCTTCCAACGGGACGATGACCAGCTACTACGGAAACTACGGCATGATGCCACCGAACACAGGTACCGTTCTACCAAACGGCATTCCCCAAACCGTCGTCTCTGCGATGCCAACCGCAGCTTACGATACGCAATGGCAACGTACCCCAGTGACCTACTATCGACCTGTTACCCAATATGATCCAAACTACGGGACCACGGTCACTTCCCTGCAACCTTGCACCTCGTACCAATACCAAGCAGCCCGGGTTCCGATGGTTGCTCCTACTCCGGTAGGTGGTCCTTACGCTCAAGCTTCCAATCAGTGGCCGGCAATCAATCAACCTGGCTACTACCCAACTGGCGTTGCTGCGAGCAACACCATGCTGCCGACACTTGCACCCGCCGCAGCATCTACCGTGATCGCTCCACCAGCCATTCCAAGCTATCCTGCAGTGCAATCTCTTCCGAATTCTGGTATGCAAGTTCCGGCCGTTCAGCCGGGAACTTCGGTTTCCTCTGGGATGTCCCAATATCCAGTCACCCCAAATACGGCTGCAACAAATCCAATAACGCCTTATTCGACCCAAGCGACATTCACGCCGTTCACTGTTCCACAAACTTCAGCGACTGCCCCTACGACCATCAGTGCCTCCGCCAATGGCACGGTACCAGCACAAACTCCCCTTTCCAATGGTGTTTATTACGGTGGCGCTCAACCAGCTGCGAATTGCCCAAATGGATTGTGTCCCACTACAGGAAATTTAACTCCACCGGTGGTACCGGGAGCGAGCTCCGTTGTCCCTTATGGACCTGTAACGTATCTACCTGCCAAGCCAGCTACCGACGCTTTGCAACCCGTACTACCTTCTAGTGGATTTGCTCCAACGGCAGCACCGACCCAGCCGTCGGTCACCAGCGGCGCGGTGCTTGATCCTGAAGCGGCTAGAGCTCCTAGTTTGCCTTTGAACAATTCCGCAACTCCATCTTCACAACCAGCGCCGATGGGCACCGGTGCGACCGGTTCCAGTTCAGTTGGTTCTAATGGTTCATCGCTAAATTCGGGATCTGCCAAGCTATGGAGCGATTCGGATCCGCGGGTTGCTAACATGGTACCGATGAACCGATTGCCGGTTGTGCCAATTGATGCACAAGCCACATTGCCGAAGTATTCGACACCGCAGTTTCAGAATCCGCAGTATCCGACCAGTCGATCGATTCCAGCGAACCCGTTTCCGGGAGCAAAATCAAATTACGGCCCAACGCCAACTCCTGTCGAACCACCTCCGATGAACTTTTTGCCGCTGAAGGCCCCTGCAGGCTTGGACGCGAAACCCAATTGGAACCCGAAATTGCTTGAGCCAGCTACACCTTCATCGAGCAGTTCAACCAATCCAGCACCGACACTCCCATCGGTGAATCCACAAGGGATTGACGCAGAGAAAGTCGCCCAACGGCAGAACATCCAATCCGTAAACCATCCAGACCACTTCTAAGATGACCGAAACGGAGCCAATTTGGCATACCCTAGCGATTCTCGGGCCGAATCGCTGGTCGCGTCGTCCAGTGCTCGAAGTGTACCTTCCTCAAGAGTTAGCAACTCGGAATTACCCAAGGGCCGAGCGGTGCGTTACCCTTTTGCGTTCCTTTCTGGACACAGGGCGATTCACAACAACACACGCAGCGAGTGTAACGACGGCTTACTCTATTCTTGACCACCTGCAACGCGTCGATCGCAATGAGTGCACGATAGCAATTGTGCTGCTGCGAATCGCAGAGTGGATGTCGGCCATGGCCGGTGTACCTGTCGCTTCGCTTACTCCATCTTGCTCCCTGGCCTCGAGCGACGATTGTGTATGTGACAAAGTCCTTCCGCTGGAGATGGAAGAGGAACTACTTGCCTCACGCTGTTTTGAACTCGCTTGGGAACTGATTAGTTGGGCCTCAACCGAATCCCAACAGCGTTCTGAAGAATATCCCATCGCAAAGAAGTTTCGCGCCCTGTTTGACTATGCAGACGACGTGCGATTAGGTCCAAGTTCCCGCGCGATCCTCGATGCGGCCCCCGCGCGGGGTATACCTTACTACCGCATGACCAGTGGTTCCTTATGCCAACTCGGCGAAGGAGTACATCAAAGGCGTATTTGGACTGCGGAAACCGATGCGACAAGCGCAATCGCAGAGTCAATTGCCAGCGATAAAGATCTAACAAAAAGACTGCTTCGCAATGTCGGTGTGCCTGTCCCCCTCGGTCGGCTTGTGACAAGCCCCGATGATGCTTGGCAAGCAGCCTTAGAAGTTGGATTACCCGTGGTGGTCAAACCCAAAGACGCGAACCATCAACGTGGGATCTCCATTGAATTGACCGAGAGAACCGAAGTTGAGAAAGCTTTTCACTGGGCTATCGAAGATGGTCAAACCCAAGACGTCATGGTCGAGCAGTTCGCACGTGGACAACATCATCGTTTGCTTGTCGTCGGTGATCGTTTAATTGCAGCAGCTCGCGGTCACTGGGAAACGGTTCGAGGCGATGGGATCTCAACCGTTGAACAATTAGTTGAACGACTGAACGAAGATCCTCGGCGAGGCGAAGCCTACACCGATCCACTAGGCGTCTTGAAACTCGACGCGGCAGCCAAAATCGAGCTTGCTAAACAAGGGCTCGACGTTGAATCGATACCTGTTGCTGACCGTGAAGTATTGGTGCGTCGCACGGGAGACCTAACCACCGATTGTACCGAAGAAGTCCATCCTTTGACGGCCCAGCAAGCTGCTTTAGCCGCTCGCATAATCGGATTGGATATCGCTGGGTTGGATGTGCTTGCAGAAGACATCTCGAAGCCACTCAAAGAACAACGCGGGGCGGTGGTCGAAGTCAACGCAGGACCATCGCTTGGCCCTCACGTTTTGCCGCTATTTGGAAAACCGAGGCCAGTTGGTAAAGCGATTTTAGAAATGCTTTTTCCAACAAAACAAAATGGAACCATACCAATCGATGGACTTTGCTCTACCTCCGATCCTGACAATTGGAACGAGCGAGTCTCACAGTGGTTACTAAAGCGTCCCACAGAACTTGCTTTGAAACCCGGTCAGTTCGTCGCTGCCGTGACTCCTCGGAATATACAAATCGGTGATCAACAAATAGACCTGGGCGATGCGGACTTGCGAACGCGTTGTGTGGCAGTCCTATCGAATCCCAGCGTTGCCGCTATGCTCGTCGTGCTGCCACCGAGAGAACTGTTAACGCATGGGCTACCTGTACAACGCCTCGATCGGGTCCAGGTCACCGCTGAGGCGATTGACGAAGTACGACAAGCATCTTCCGACGAGCTCTTGCAATCGGTACTGAATCATTCTACGACAGGCACTCTAGTCACTTTTTAAAGTCTTTATTTTTCACAGCTGATCACTATTAAGCTGACGTTTTTCTATTCGTTCGAGTAACAAAGCCATTTCTGAGACCGCTTGGTTCACGATTTGAAAAACAAGCCATTTTTCAGAGCACCGAGGTGGTGACTTCTTGTTAAAATCGTCCAAGCAGGTTGAACACCCTTTGTTTTACTTGCCGCTGTAACCGCCCCTCCTGCCTAGCCACTCTCCTTTACCCCTCCTAGTTGCCATGGAATCTTCTTGCGCGAGAATGCTGCGAAGCAAGTCGACTGGTATCGTACGATTGACAAGGTGCGATTTATGGGTACGCCTGATTCTCGTCGGGATCGGAACCTTTATTGAATTGAACTGGGCATTTCAAGCGCACGCTCAGGAAAATCCAGCGAACGAGAAATCTCGTATCGCTGAAGAGTATTTTGAATCCAAGATCCGTCCGTTGTTCATCAAACACTGTTTGGAATGCCACTCACAAGAATCGAAAAAGACCAGTGGTGGTTTAGCACTCGACTCGCGTGATGGCTGGATGAAAGGTGGGGATACAGGCCAAGCGATCGTACCGAACGATCCTGCAGCGAGTATTGTACTGCTGGCAGTACAACATGCCGAAGGTTACAGCGCGATGCCTCCCGCAGAGCATGCAGCCCCTCTAACACCCAATGAAATAGAGGACTTACGAAACTGGATTGCTCAAGGTGCTTTTGATCCTCGCGTGGCACAAAAACGACTCGGTGGCTTAACTCATGAAGAAGCTGCAGCTTGGTGGTCTCTTCAGCCAATACGGCCTATCGCGATTGCTGAAGAATTTTCGACGTTCGCTGACAGCGAATCTGCAATCAACGAACCCATTGATGCATTCGTCGCAGAAAAGCGACATCAAGCAGGAGTAAAGGCCAATCGTGCGACGAGCCGAGCTCGCTGGCTACGTCGAGTCAGTCTCGACTTGACAGGTTTGCTCCCAACGCCGGAGGATCTCGACGCTTTTGAAGCAGACGATTCGGAACTAGCTTATGAAAAAGTTGTCGATCGACTGCTAGCCTCTCCCACACATGGAGAGCGATATGCAAGGCATTGGTTGGATGTTGCTAGGTATGCAGATACGGCGGGAGATGGCGCGGATTATCCTGTACCCGAAGCCGTTGGCTATCGCGACTGGGTAGTTCGTGCTTTTCAATCGAACATGGCTTGGGACCAATTCATCAGCGAGCAGATCGCGGGAGATATTCTCGCCGAACAGCTTGCTAACAGCCAAAATAGCAACGACGACCAACAAGGTCACGGTGATACGATCGACCCGAAGCGTTACGCCGACATGGTAACAGCGACTGGTTTTTTGGCTGTCGGTAAACGGTATGGCTATGCACCTAATCCCGATTTCCAACACTTGGATTTCGCCGATGCGATCGATAGCTTGGGACGCTCACTCTTAGGACTCTCCCTTGGTTGTGCGCGTTGCCATGATCACAAATACGATCCGGTGACCATGGAAGACTACTATGCGCTGTATGGGATTTTGCAAAGCACCCGGTGGGCGTTTCCGGGAGGTGAAGAGCAAAAGCGTCCTGCGCACTTTCCACCGCTGATTCCACGCGAGCAAGCAGCACGGCGTGATAAAGAAAAAACCGAAGCAATCGTCGCGATCGATGCACAGTTGGCATTGGCTGAAGCAAACAAATTCTCGCTCGATCCTGCCTTCTATGCGGGTGGAATTGATACAGATTTTGAAGCCCAAGAAGTAGATAAGGCACCGAAGGACGCTTGGCTCTCCGCAGGACCAAATCAAGCTACGGCTGAGGCTCAAAGTCCTTACCAACACATTTTTGGACAAGGAACGCGCGGGGTACGGGTCGGGGAAGGTACACCTTACGAAGGTGTACGTTACGTCTTTAAGCGAGCCTTGCGGATCCGTGAAGATCAGCCGTTGTATTTCACAATCGACTTCCGCGTTCCGATCGCTCAAGCGGGCGAAGTTCCAGACGGTTCGCTTCGATTGTACTTGGGACGTGGTGTTATTGAATCAACCGCAATCGAATGTGGGATCACCAGCACCCAGTTCTCCATGAAGGAAAATGGCAAGTGGCGAGAAATGCAGTCCCTAATTCCGGGAGATTGGTACCACTTGCAACTCAAGCTAGACCGAGCATCGCAGACCATCACCGGATCTCTCGGACATGGTAGTACCTACGTCACTTTACCCCAGGTTGCATTACCTGCGAGTTGGGATGGTGTTGCCGATACTTTCATCAGCGATGGGTTTGGTCCTGTCGAAGGAAAAGTATCGCGTCGTGATTTAGACAATCTTGGGCTCGACACGAAGCCGTTTCCGCAGATCGATGCATCTCCGGCCACGCGAGAGCGAAAGGGTACCGAAGCGGAGCAAGCAGCATTTGCAGAGTTGACGCGCACGCATGAAGAGAAAGTGAAACAGTTGCAGGGAGACAAAGCACGGTTGATTGCGGAAAAATCGTATCCGGTCGCCTATGGAGTTAGCGAAGGTACCCCTACCGATGCCAGATTGCAATTGCGAGGGGAGCCCGACAAACTTGCCCATGCAGTTGCAAGGCGGAATCTATCGATCTTAGGTGCTGAACCGATCCGCGATCCATTGACGGGCAGTGGACGATTGGATTTAGCTAGATGGTTGACGAATGCAGATAATCCACTCGTTGCAAGAGTATGGGTCAATCGGATGTGGCAGTGGCATTTCGGGAAAGGATTGGTCGCCACGCCGAGCGACTTCGGCGTGCGTGGGGAGCAGCCAAGTCATCCTGAATTGCTTGATTATCTCGCAAAGGAATTCATCGAGTCGGGTTGGGATGTGAAACGTCTGCATCGTTCGATGGTTCTATCTCACACCTATCGATTGGATAGCGATTCAGGTTTGGAGAAGAGCGGCGAGCAAGACCGCTTATGGTGGAGGATGCCCAAACGACCACTGGATGCGGAATCGGTTCGTGACTCGATGTTGCAGGTCAGTGGGTTATTGGATCAAACGCGTCCGAAACCGCATCCATTCCCCAATGTAGAGACTTGGGGTTTCACCATCCATAATCCGTTTTATGCAGTATATGATTCGAATCATCGCAGTTTGTATCTGATGCAACAGCGGAACCGACGCCATCCTTATCTAGGATTATTTGACGGAGCAGATCCCAATCAGAGTGTTGCCGAGCGCTTTACTACCACGACCCCAACTCAGACGTTGTATTTAATGAATGCACCGTTTGTCCATCGTTGTGCCGAGCACTTCGCAAGACGAATACTCGTCGAAGCAGTCGGTTTGCAAGATCGAATTGTATTGGCATATCGCCTGACAACTGCGGAGCGGCCTACATCGACGCAAATGGCTCGGGCCGAACAATTTTTGCAGACTTACATTGCGGCAAGAGAACAGGAGCCGAGTTCGCAAGAAGGAAATCAGGGTCGCAGTGAAGTTACACTTGAAGAGTTGCAACGGTGGGGGGCTCTTTGTCGCGTATTGATCAGCAGCAATCGCTTTTTGAGTTTGGAGTAAGCTATGTGGGGTAATCAACCGTCGCAACGTCGTTCGTTTTTGCATAATGCCACGCGTAGTCTAAGCGCTGTGGCTTTTTTGAGCCTACTCGAGCAAACCCAAGGGACGCAGTCTCGCGCGAAGGGGGCGGATGCGGATCCTCTAGCGGCCAGGCCCGGTCATTTTCCTGCGACGGCAGACCGAATCATTTTCTTGTATTCCACGGGTGGAGTTTCCCATGTGGACACTTTTGATTACAAGCCGCAATTGTTTAAAGACCACGGGAAAAAGATAACAGCGAGTCGTTGGTTAAATAAGCCCGGAGCGTTTGAACGATTCTTGATTCGCCCACGATGGAACTTTGCACAGCACGGGAAGTCGGGAGCTTGGGTCAGTGATCTATTTCCCGAGTTAGCTGAAATGGTTGATGAGATGTGCATCCTCAATGCGATGCATTGCGATAGCGACGGACATGACAAAGGGACGCTTGCCGCGCACACTGGATCGGCACAGTTCGCAAGACCGAGCCATGGCGCTTGGGTCAGCTATGGATTAGGGACCGTCAATGAGAACTTACCTTCGTTTGTCGTGATTGCACCTCAGTTGCCCTACGCAGGTGCACAGACTTGGGGCAGCGATTTTTTGCCCGGTTGTCATCAAGGCACGCATGTGATTCCGGGTGAGGAGCCTTTGCCATATTTGCGTCCGAATGCGAACCAAGGGCGAGGACAGGCAATGGAACTGGAATTGCTTCAGGACCTCAATCACGAGCATGCTTCAGCAAGTCCAATTGATTCATTTTTAGAAGCCCGAGCGAAATCTTTCCAAACTGCTTTTGGCATGCAGAGCGAGGCACCAGAAGCGTTAGATCTTTCTGGTGAGACCGAGAAGACGCTCGAGATGTATGGATTGCAGCGAGGGCAAACTCAGGGGTTCGGATGGCAGTGTTTGGTTGCGCGGCGTTTTGCCGAGCGAGGTGTCCGCTTCATCGAGTTGATCGATACAGGTTCGAATAGTGGAGAGAATTGGGATTCGCATGGAAACATGGCGGATCACGAAAAACTAGCGAAGAAGATCGACCGCCCGATCGCAGCATTGCTCAAGGATCTCAAAGCGCGGGGGATGCTCGAACGGACACTAGTCGTTTGGACCACAGAGTTTGGAAGGACATCATTCCACCAGACGGCGGATCACCCGGGACGCGAACATCACAATCTCGTTTTTACTTCTTGGATGGCCGGTGGTGGCGTGCGCGGTGGGTTGGTCCACGGCAAGTCGGATGAGCATGGGATATTGCCAGTTGAGGGGGCGGTGCATACGCATGATTTGCATGCCACGATGCTGCACTGCATGGGACTGGATCATGAACGGCTTACGTATCGCCATGCGGGTCGCGATTATCGTTTGACCGATGTTGCGGGGCGTGTGGTGCGTGAAATATTGGTTTGAGCTGAAGGTAGCCACCTGCTGCCAAGCGGTGGATGTAGCCAGGAAGACCTCCACCGTCTGGCGAGCGGTGGCTACGGGATGAGGAGCGCTAAAGGTAGCCACCTGCTGCCAAGCGGTGGACGTTGCGAGGAAGATCTCCACCGTCTGGCGAGCGGTGGCTACGGGTAAACGCGCCAAGACGCAAAAAAGATCGCAGGGCATTTGCCCGCCCTCTACTACTTTCAACTTTCTACACTCAACTCTCTGAGAGCCAACGGCTCTCCCCACC
>JBEICB010000295.1:0-5107 GCA_040373655.1 Pirellula sp.
CCGGCCTTAATGGGCGTGTTCGGGGTCGACTCATACGCCCACTCATGGAGGATGAGGTCTCCATTCGCGGGATAGTCACCCAGGTCCCCCAAGATAGACAACTTGGCCCATCCGTAAACCAAATCTTCGTTGCTCGAAAGATGCAATCGAAAACCAACATACTTCTCGGTCGCTCCTGCAAAATTCCCTTCAAGCGCCTGACCGGTCGTGATGTCCCAGGTCTGTATCTTAGCCCAAGGACTACCATCCCCAGCAACGTCTGCACCCCAAGAGTTAGCTGCTAAAGTGTCTGCGATTAGAAATCCTCCCGATAAATTCGCAGCTGCATCCTTCACCTCCACCTCAGTGTAGCCGGTCGTTGCCGTTCCATTGACAACAATCCCTGCATAATCCGTCCCACTTGGCATCGCAGCGTTGTCCAATGAACGCACTGCCATGCCAAGTCCAACAATTGCCGTAGCGCTTGGATCTAACACGAACCCAATGTCTGCTTCGGAATCACCATCCAAATCGAAACCCGCGAACCCCGACTCATTCACCAACGAAAGGTTGAGCTCACCACTACTAATGATCCCAGCTTGTGCGATCGAAGCACCACCGACAATCGTGCTACCAGCAATCGCATAAGCCAACAAACGACGATCCAACGAACCCAATTGATCTTTTTGCATAATTCCCCCGAATGTAAACGGAAAAGCTCTAAATGTCTGCTCGACTCGCGAAAGCGCACCCAAAGCATCGCTACTAAAATCGCAATAATCCGCAGAACCGGAAAAGTCGTAGTATTCTGTTCCCTCCCCCCCCACGCGTCAATCACTTGCCGATTCCACATCGCCGTTTTCACCGAAAAACACCGCGACCAACTCGACAGATGCCAACCCACGGAGACACTCGCTCCCTCCAGAACGATTCTCACGCCCGCTATCGCTCAAGACGCTAAGACGCAAAGGGAAAACCAACCAAAAAACCATGAAAAGATTCTCAAAACAAAAGATCTCTTCCCTGTCTTCTTTGCGTCTTCGCTTCTTTGCGTGAGACCTCGGTTCGATCCCGTCCCTGTCTTCTTCGGGTCTTTAGTGTACGATTTCTAAACTCGTACAAACCCGTTTTTCGCAATCCAAAATACTACTCCACTCCTGCGTTGCTGTCCCTCCATCTTCTCATTGAGCAGCAATTGCAGCGTCCATCATAGAAAGCTTCGAGTCCACCGATGTTTGCCCGCAAGCCCTCTCCAATCTCGCGTTGCCTGCTCATCCACTGGCCATCCTCTGATTGGGAAACCCTCAAGCCGCTGATCGAGTCGGGAGACTTGCCCAAACTTAACGCGCTCGTGCAACGCGGACTCATGGGAGACCTCACAAGCCTCTCACCCCCAGTCCCCGCTATCCAATCGACCTCGTTAGCCACCGGGCAACGCGCCGACAAACATGGCATCCTCTCCTCTCAATCTATCGATCCTCTCTCCGGTGAGATCGTCCCCGTAGGATCCTCACAACGCCAAGTTCCCGCACTATGGAATCTCTGCTCCCGCGCCGAAATCCCCTCGCTCTGGATCCACTGGCCGAATGCTCATCCCGCCGAACCCATCCATGGTGTAAACGTCTCTGAATTGTTCGCGTCATCCTTCGCACCCGCAAACGTCCCTTGGTCAATTCCCGAGCAATCTGTTTCCCCATCCTCCCTCGAACAAGAACTCAGCGAACTGCGTATCCACTTCGGCGAACTATCCTCCAATGAACTTGCACCACTGCTTCCGAATGTCTCCGACTGGGAACAACTTCAAGACGATCGGGTCGGCCCCCTGGCCGATGCAGTTGCACTCTCCGCAAGTATCCATGCAATCGCAACTGAATTGATGGAAACGCAATCCTGGACGCTTGCCGCAATCCACTACCCCGGCCTCGAACGCGTCGCTCAACTCTTTCCAGATGCCCACGCTCCCAACAACTCCGTATGGTACGAAGGTGTCCTTCGCAATTTCTACCGCTGGCATGACATGATGCTCGGTCGCTTGCTACAAATCGCCGGCGATCAAACCATGATCATGCTCGTCTCCGAACGCGGACACGTCTTACCAAACAATCCAAATGCCTACGCTCAATTCGGTGCCATCCTGATGGCCGGCCCAAACATCCATCAAGACGAATTGCTCCACGGCGCTCACACCCTCGACATCGTCCCGACAATTCTCGCAGCCCTTGGACTACCCGTCGGGGCTGACATGCCAGGCAAAGTCCTCCAACAAGCATTCACCTCCCCAATCGAAGTGGCGACCATCGAATCCTGGGAAAATATCCCTGACCCCTTCAAGTCAACTCAAGATCCCTCGATAGTCAACAACCCTTCAGCATCTACAGAGTCCAACGAAGAGACCGACAAAGCACTTCAGGAACTTATCGCTCTGGGATACCAAGAATTTATCCCCGAGGAATCCAACGCTGCGATCCGCTTAAACTTGCAACAACAGTACCATCTAGCCCAAGTCCAATTGGAAGCCGGTGACTTTCGAGCCGCAGCCCAGTCCTACGAAGAGATATGCCTGAAAAACCCAGAGAACCCATGGCTCAAACTCTATTGGGCACACTGCTTGATGCATAGCGGTCAGAAACAACGCTCCCGAGAGATCCTGGAAGCTCTCCTTGAACTCCCAACACCGAGCTCCATCGCACACTTCTTGCTCGGGTTGCTCGCAAGCCAAGAAAACAATACACTCGAAGCCCTCGAGCACCTGCAGAAAGCTTCCGAAGAACATGACCAGTGGCCTGAATTGCATCGACGCATCGGCTGGCTGCTGACCCGCCTGGGAAAACATCAACAAGCCAAAACAGCCTTTCTCAAATCCCTGCAACTTGACCCCAAACTCGCCTCGAGCCACCTCGGCCTAGCCAGCGTCTACATGCATGAGGCACGCTACGAGGAAGCCATCGACTATGCGCTGACCGCCCTTCAATCTCAATACTTTTGGCCCAATGCACACGCACTGCTAGGAATCATTCTTGCCAGAAGCAAACGCTACCAAGACGCCGAAAGAGCTTTCCTCGTTTCCAATGCTCAACGATCTAACCACCTCGCGCACACTTGGCTTGCTATCCTCTATAAAGACATCCTTCAAAACGAAGAGAAAAGGCAATACCATCAACAACAAGCCGACGCACTGCTAAATCGCAGACAAACATCGCGTGTCCCCAACGCGGATTCCAACGCTTAACCAAACAAATCACATGTCCACACCCGATAAAACAAACCTCCCGCCCAAATCCACTACACACTTCGCAGGAAAAACAATCTGCATCACAGGAGCTGCGGGTGGGATTGGCCAAGCGATCGCGGTCGCCTTTGCACAAGCCGGTGCATCGGTCTGGGCTTTTGACCTCGCAGTCACACCTCCTGAATCCAATACCCCTCCTGAATCCAATACCACAGCAGCAACCGGTGCCATCACCCATCGCGCTCTGGACGTCACCTCAGCAAGCCAATGGCAATCGTGCATCAGCGAAGTCATTCAAACCGAAAGCAAAGTGGACGTCCTCATCCAAGGCGCTAGCATCGTCCATTTTGCCACCCTCGAATCCACCTCCTACGAACAATGGAAAAAAGTCCTCGACGTCAACTTGGACGGCGTCTTCCTAGGAATACAAACCGTTCTGCCCATCATGAAAAAACAAAAACAAGGTGTGCTGCTACAGATCGGCTCCTACCTCGCTAGCCGCCCCATGCCCGGGCTCGCTTCTTACTGCGTCAGCAAAGCCGCCGTCGAGACGCTTACCCGTGTCGCAGCTCTCGAAGCCGCCGCGGCCTCACCCGCAATCCGCGTCAACGCAATCTTACCCGGTGGTGTTAAGACCTCCATTTGGAAGTCACATCCGGCATGGAAACATCTTCTGACTATCGGCAAAAGTGAAAACGCCGCATTCCAAGCCCTCGCAGCGACAACCCCTCAAAAACGATTCTCAGAACCACACGAAATCGCGCAGCTAAGCCTCTACCTCGCCTCCGATGCCGCCGCCTTCGTGACCGGGGCTTGCTGGAGCATCGATGGCGGTATTACAGCCTAAGGGTTCGTCTTCATCATATAATTCACTAAACCCAATTCTCAGATGCAACCCAAAGATCCTTCCACTGAACAGACAGACTTGCAAATAGAAGTCGTTCAACCTACAGGTCTCGAACGCCGCGCCGCGTTCATGCTCCTTCCCGAAATCCAAACCCATTCCTACTGGAACCTATTTCTTCTCGCACGCGATGCACACTCCAAACGCATCCTCGGTGCCGCTGCTGCTTGTCCAGGCCGAAATGAAAACCAACAACCTCGCTTGCACTTCCGTCTGCATGTCCCCGCACCCTACCGGCGGCGTTCCGTCGGAAGACATCTGCTCGATGCCCTCACATCCTACGCAACGGAACGCAACCATGTCGAACTGACCGCCAAAGTGGCTTCCGCGACCGACCCGCAAGCCACACCGTTTTTACTTGCCTGCGGATTCCAATGCGTCGACTCATTTCGCGAATACGAAACCACCACGGAGAAACTCGCTAGCTTTGTATTGCCCCTGCGAGACTGGCTCCGCGAACGCAACGAAATACCCACCTCCGCACGTATCATTCCGCTTGCCCAAGCCCCCTTGGAACCGGTCGCTAAATTGCATTGCGACGAGCTTGCAGGGGATTACCCAGCGGTCCTACAAAACTTGCAAAACATATGTAAGAATGCCGCAAGCGACGATAACGCAGTCCTATTGCTAGACGATAAAGTCGTCGGACTGCTGATGGGTGTTACGCAAAATGGTATCACGCGAATCGAAGCAAGTATCGTTGCGCCCGAACTGCGAGGATCGGCAGCACAACCCGGTTGGGCGAACCTCGCCCTGATGGCCGAACGCATCGAGTGGGCCCTACAACGCGGTTCCCAACGTTGCCGATTCGGAAGCCTGCAAGCCGCTACTCCAACCCAAAAACTAGCGAAACGAACCGGAGCCGTCCTCGTGACCGAATCCGATTTTTTTGTCCGACCTCTGGCTTGATCGCATTCCTATGCCGAACACTCTCGATTGCTTAATCGTCGGCGCAGGCTTCTCCGGAATCGCCCTCGCGACAGAGCTGAAAAAAC
>JBEICB010000252.1:0-6230 GCA_040373655.1 Pirellula sp.
ACAAGCGGACGGTAGTGGGGGATTTTTTTGTTCGTTCGGCGATGCCGGACATGAGCAGTGGTCGTGCGGCCGACATGCCTGAGGGTTTTTTGGAGAAGGTGCGAGAGGTACAAGGGATTCAGACGCTCGATACGATGAGATTCGTCAGTGCGAGGGCGGGTGAAGTGAGTGTGATCGTTATCGTGCGTCAGTTCAGTTCAGCTTCGCAGGATTACTTTGATTTGATCCGTGGCGAGGATGTGAAGGTCATGGAGGGGGTTCGAGCAGGTGGGGTGGTATTGGGTTCGGTGTTGTCGGAGCGGATGCAGTTGAGTTTAGGAGATACGATTGAGTTAGAGACGAATGAGGGTAAGGTAGATTTGCCGATTGTGGGTGTGACGAACGAGTACATGGCGGGTGGATTAACTTTGTACATGGAGTCGCAGCAGGCGAGTAAGTTGTTGAGTGTCGATGGGATTGATGCGGTGATCGTACAATCGGCACCGGGTCGACGCGAGGAGGTGCGGGAATCGTTGCAGCAATTAGCCGATTCACAGGGGTTGATGTTGCAATCGTTTCAGGAAGTCGCTTCGATGATTGAAAACATGATCAACGGGGTGGTTGGCGGTTTGTGGGTCGTGCTTTCGCTGGGTGCATTGATAGCAGCTTTTGGGTTGATCAATACTTTGGCGATGAACATTCTCGAGCAGACGCGAGAGATAGGGATGTTACGGGTCGTCGCGATGACTAGGTGGCAGATTCGTCGAATGATCTTATCGCAGGCGTTGATCATGGCGATTATTGGTGTGTTACCGGGTGTTTTGTTAGGAGTTGGTGTAGCTTCGGTTATTAATTTGAGCACTATGATTGTTACTGGACACGCAGTTCGTTTTCAGTGGTATCCTCAGTTTATGTTGGTGGCGGTGGTCGCTGAGATCTTGTTGGTGATTCTTGCAGCGTTGTTTCCGGCGGAGCGAGCGGCGCGCTTGAATCTTGCGAAGGCGCTACAGTACGAGTAGTTTGTCGCGAATGGCCGAGTTGAATGGCCGGTAAAAAATGGCCGGTAATAAATGGCCGAGATGAAAAGGAGTGGAGAGTGGAGGTCGCACGGGGAGCAGATCGGAGTCTTGTTGGGTCGATTGTGGAAGTTACTACAACTTTGCCTGATGATATTTTGGCGGATGACATTGCCGAGAAGATGGTCGAGCAGCGGCTGGTGGCATGTGCGCAGGTTTTTGGGCCGGTGGAGAGTACGTATCTTTGGCGTGGTGCTCTTGAGCAGAGTTCGGAGTGTCGGTTGAGTTTAAAGACGACCGAAGGTAGGCTTGGGGAGGTAATTGCGATGTTGCGTTCGCGGCATCCCTATGAGGTGCCTGAGATAACCGTCAAGACATTTGATTGGGTGTTGGAGGAGTATGCCAAGTGGGTGCATGAGGTGGTTGGAGAGAATGAGGGTGGTGCAGGCGTGGTTGGGAACGGGTGAGGGATGTGAGTAGTAAGGAGTTGGGTTGGGCGGAACGCATCGAGTTGATGGGTTTGTTGTTTCTGCATGGGATGGCGCTTGCGGCGTGGTTTGTACCAATGGGGACGGTACTACAAGCGTCTGGGTTAGGTGAGTGGACGCCGTATGCTTTTGGAGCGTCGGCGATTGCTGCGCTGATGTCACCGCTGTTTTTTGGTGCGATGGCAGATCGTTCGTTTCCGCCAGTGCAAGTCTTGCGTTGGGTGAGTATTGGTGCGGGGTGTTTTTCTTGGTTGGTGGCTTATGGGTTAGGTCAGGGGTGGAGTGGTTGGTTGATACTAGTGTTGGTGCAGATGCAGTCGTTGTTGAGTGTGCCTACGAACAGCTTGACGAACTCGATTGTCTTTTCGAGGTTGGTCCATTCTCATCGGCAGTTCGGTTCGATTCGGGCGATGGGAACGGCTGGTTGGATGGCGGGTTGTTGGTTGGTAAGTGGCATGCATTTGGATGCGAGTGCGAGGACGTTTCAGCTCAGTGCATGTTTATGGATGGTGGTTTCGTGTTATACGTTGTTGATACCCCAGGGTGTTGTGGAAGGTGCGGTGCGTCGGATGACACTGCGCCAACGGTTTGGACTCGATGCGTTGTCGTTGTTGCGAGATAGGGATCATCGGGCGATTTTTTTGACGATGGCGTTGGTCGCCATTCCGTTTGCAGCCTTTTATCCGTATACGCCAGCCCACATGAAGTCACTGGGTATGGAGCGAACGAGCGCTTGGATGTCGCTTGGGCAGGTGATAGAAGTCGCGGTGATGTTTGCTGTCGGTGGGTTGATGGTTCAGTGGAAGCTCAAGCCCGTGATTATGGTCGGGTTGTTGTGTGGTTTAGCGAGGTATTTGTTGTATGCGATGGATGCGTCGATACCGTTGTTGGCTGGGGTGATGTTGCATGGTTTGGCTTATACGTTTGTTTACATTTCGACGCAGATTTATTTAGCTCAGCGGGTCGATTCGGCTTGGAGAACTCGCGCTCAAGCTTTATTGAGTTTGATGGTCGGTGGTGTAGGGAATTTTATTGGATATTTGGTGACAGGGAGTTGGCTTTATTGGTGTCGGGGAGAAGCTGGGTTGGTCGACTGGCGAAGTTATTGGTTAGGATTAGCAGTTTTGGTGACTGTAGTGATCGTTTATTTTGCGGTGGGATATCGGGGAGAGGGGTCGCGCAGGGTTGATTCTCAGGAGGCTAGAGGCTAGTGTTTAACGTATGAATCCCAGTTGGTTTCAGTTTTTGCTCGTCGGTTGCTTAGCGATTCAGCAGATCGTGGGTGGGATTTCGTGTTGTTGTTTCACGGGTAGTTGGCTTTCTGACGGTGAATTTGCGAGTTGCTGTGCCGTCAGCCAAGCAGATCGCTCGGGCGAGTTGGTTGGCCAAGCGACCAGCTCGAAAAAGCCTTGTTGTCGCCGATCGGATCGATTGCCCGAGAGCGGTCCAAGGGGAGTTATTGGGCATAGCCGTGAGGTTGGGCGTCGCCATGTTGTTGGGCATGAGAGTGCAGAGAAGATATGCGGAAGCGCTAAGCTGTGCAGCGGCTGTCAATGCGCGGTTGGCAGAGAATTGTGGGTGCGTGGCACGCCGAATGTTTGGGGGGAAGAGTTTGGTGAGGGGGGAGCGATAAGGGCTTGGACTTCGGCTTGGCATATATCCTCTTGGGCTTACGGAGAAGTCGATGCCGCTGGGTTGCGAAAGCGGTCGCTTGATGTTTGCGGAGAGTGTGGTGGTCGTGGTGTTTGTCGCTGCGCGTTGTTTGGTCGGTGGAATTGCTGAGATGATAGGAATCAGCGTCTAGTTGGAAAGGTTGCCAGCGAGGGCAATCGTCTTTTGTGCACCTTCATGTTGCCGCTGGAAGTTTGATTTACGGCAGGTGCGTTTTAGGGGTAGCTCTTTGGGTTATTCCATGTTTTTCAAAGCAGTTCGGTTTTATCGGCTGAGTGAATTCGCGTTTGAGTCATTCTTCGTGGGAGATATACACATGCAACGATATACAATGAAGCGTCGGTTGGTTTTGGTATTTGGTTTGGGGGTGGGTGTTGGATTGGTAGGGTGTTCGCGAGAGGAGGTGCAAGAGAAGCAGAGTGTGGGAAAAGCAGAACACAATACAGCACATGGACAGGAGTCCGGGGGGCATGAGCACAAGCCTGGGGCGCATGGTGGAGCGATCGTAGAGATAGGGGAGGACAGTTATCATGCGGAAGCTTTGTTGGATGCGGAGGGGAGGGTGCGAGTGTTTATGTTGGGATCGGATGAGACCCGGATCAAGGAGCTCAAGGATCAGGCATTGACCAGTTACATCAAGGGGGATGGGGAGGCTGAGGCAGTGAGAGTGGAGTTGAGAGGGGAGCGGCAGGAGGGAGATTCGGAGGGGATGGTCTCCCAGTTTGTTGGAGAGTTACCGGCGAATTTAAGGGGCAAGTCATTGACGGTGACGGTTCCAAATTTACCGATTGATGGTGAGCGGTTTCGGGTATCGTTTCGTTTGGAGGCAGGGGGAGAGAGTCATGGGAGCAATGCGGTAGCGATGGCGCCGCAGGAGGAGCGGACGTTGTATTTGACACCTGGGGGTAAGTACACGCAGGAAGATATCGATCGCAATGGAGCGACGGTTCCTTCGGTGAAGTTCCAGGGAGTTCTCACGGAGCACGATGACAATCCGCAGGTTGGAGATCGGATATGTCCTATTTCGAAAACGAAAGCGAACGAAAAGTTTGCTTGGGTGATTGGTGGCGAGGTTTATACTTTTTGTTGTCCACCTTGTATTGACGAGTATGTAACGAAGGCGAAGGAGAAGCCAGATGAGCTCAAGCCTGCGGATAGTTTCGTCAAGCAGTAGGGAATTGTGGTTTGGGTAGGGATTCCGAGAGGAGGGTGTCGGCGATGGTTGATCGAAGTGAGTTTGTGGCGCGACGAATCGTTAATTTGATGGTTGTGTTCGCTGTGTTAGTTGTGTTCTATGGAGCGAATGCTCTTGGGCACGAAGGGCACAAGCCATTGCCGACGCGTGGTGTGGAGGTGGATCTTGAGGGAGGTGCGATGGTCGTCAGTCCGGAGGCGCTTGGAGCGTTGGGTGTTGAAACTTCTCCGGTGGTCAAGGGGAATACTCGCGAGACGTTTTCGGCTTATGGATCGCTGGTGGTGCCTTGGAATCAGTGGGCGATGGTTTCCACGAGGTTAGAGGGTCGGATTGTCGCGATGCATGTGATAGAGGGTCAGGAGGTTGAGCGTGGCGAGGTGATTGCGGAGTTAGAGTGTCCAGAGATTGAAAAGTTGGTGGCGCAAATCCGCGGATTGACCAGTGAGATCGAGTTATCGCGGAGTTTGTTGGAGGGATCGCAAAGGGCGAGTCTTTCTGGATCGATACCGGTGAGCAAGGTATTAGAGATGCAGAGTGTGCTTTTTCAGCAGGAGGTGCAGTTGGAGGTTGCGAAGGGGCGGTGGTTAGGATTGGGATTGGATGACGTCGAGCTCGATGGGATGCTTAGGGAGCCGAAGCAGGAGCGACGAGTGAAGTTGCGAATAACGAGTCCGATTGCTGGGACGGTTTTGCATACGGATTTGAGTGTAGGGAAAGTGGTAGGAGTTAAAGAGCATTTAGTAGAAGTCGTCGACACACGAACTTTGTGGATGAGAGTCGAGGTGTTGGAAAAGGATCTTGGGAGAGTAAGGATCGGTAGTGAAGTGGTATTTCGGTCGATTGGTGGGCAGCGGAGTGGGTTGGAAGGGGAGAGTGTGGGGGCGGGTTGGAGGCGGGGTAAGATCGAGTGGGTGGAGCCCGTATTAGATCCGCTCACACATGTGGCGACGGTCTGGGTATTTCTTGAGAATGATGAGGTGGGAGGAGAGAGGTTGTTTCCTGGTGGTGCTGGGGTGGTGGAATTGGAAGCGAAGGAAACTCGGGGGGCTTTATTGGTTCCTAGGGATTCATTGATCAAGCAGGGGGTAGAGCAATTCGTGTTGGTAGAGCAGGAGCGAACGAAGCGTGGTGCGGGTTATCGCAAGGTAGTAGTGGGAGTTGAAGGAGTTCGCGGCGGTGTGGTAGAGGTTCGGAGCAATGAGTTGTTTCCCGATGATCGGGTCGTTACAAGGGGAAGTCATGAGCTGGGGCATTTGTTTGTGCAGTCAGTTTTTCGAATCCACGATCAGACAGCGCGAACGATCGGATTGCAGACTCAGTTAGTCGGTGGTGGTGAGATTGGGGATGTGTTGATTGTCGATGGGGTAACGAAGGTACGGCCGCAGGGTCGTGCGATGGTTTCCTCGCAGATGGCGGGGCAGTTGGAGCGGATTGAGGTCAAGCCCGGAGAGAGGGTTCGAGCCGGGCAGGTGATTGCTTGGGTATCGAGTTTGGAGTATTTGGATTATCAGTTAGCGTTGCGAAGAGCGAAGTTAGAGAAAGATTTCAGGGAAGGGGTTCTTGCGAGATTATTGCAGGTTGGGGGAGGAGTACCGGAGCGTCAGATTATGGAAGCTAGGAGTCAGGCGGATGTGGCGGGTTATAAGATGCAGGAGGCGGAACGAACTTTGAGTGTGGTAGGTGTAGGCCAGGATCGATTGCGAGAGATCTTGGAAGGGAATGGGGTGCGGCGGTTGGTAGCGATAGAAGCGCCGATGGATGGTGTTGTGGTGGATTTCGACAAGCGGCTTGGGCATGTCTTGAGTCGTGAGGAGCCGATATGCGAGGTGCATGCAACGACGGAGGTGTGGATTGAGGCTTATGTGCCTGAGGGTGATTCGA
>JBEICB010000360.1:0-3340 GCA_040373655.1 Pirellula sp.
ATTTGCGTCAACACCTGAGCTTATCTGACCACTGCAGAACCCATAAGACCAAACTAACCCACCTCCTCGCCGCGCCACCAGCGACACTCACCCAGACGTCTCGCGGCGCGATCAGCGACAATCGGAGACGTCAAGGTGAACAGGAGTGGGTTACTTGCTATAGCCTTGGGAGGATGCGGTAACAATCCGTGTTAGCAACTGGGCTAAGCTCTTCACGGAATCACTTCGCAACATACTCATCTTGTATACCCTCCCAGCTACCCAGATGACCAAGGCGGTCGAAACAGCGAGAAGTACAGCCCCAAGCATAGGTTGCCAGTAAGGGATCGTAACCCCCGTCCCCATTCGTAGAACATTCATCATCGGAGCACTTGGTGGAAACATCGCAAGCGTCGTTGCGATCGGTCCAAGCGGATCTCGGACGGCGATAAACCACACCATCATCGGCAACATCATCACCAACCACACTGGCATCAGAAGACTCTGGGCTTCTTTCAGATCCCTCACAGAGGATCCGATCATGATGAAGATCGAGCTGAAAAAAAGCACACCTAGAATCTGAAATACCAAGAACCACGGAATCAAGGACACGGGAATCAAATGCTGCATTTCGTTGCGTACCAACAAAATGATTCCGCCTCCAGCATAAATTGAGAATACCAGAAGCGATGCCGCGACGTTTCCAAGCAACTTTCCGGTCAAAAGTTGCGTTGGCGTGATAGCACCCAGTAACACCTCCGAAATTCTCTGCGATTTTTCCTCCATCGCACTCTCCAACATCGGTTGGGCCGCCAAAAAAATTACGAGGAACATGAGCATCATCATCCCAAAGGGCGCAAAAAATGTCGCTATGTCAAACCCTTTCTCCTGCACCTTAAGTCCACCCGCGACACCCTCAACCTCCGCTGCACGTTCATAGGGTGCAGTCGGTAAAAAGGCGACCTGCTGATTCGCTTTCTGGACTTTCTCTTGATCCAACCCCAACAAACGAAATCGCTCTCCTCGAACCATGGCGTCAACAATTCCTTGCATCCACTGCCGTGCTTCGGAAAGCGCAGAATCCTGACTGACAAAACGTACCGCATCGGTCCCATCTGGATCGAACAACGACTCTGGAATCTCTACGAATGCATATAGCTTCCCACTGCGAATGGCATCGCTCCACTCTAAACGCACCGAATCATCAAGCGATTGTTTGTCTTGCAATTCAATTCGATAGGGATCGACGACCTGGGAAAACGACTTGCCGGAACTCGTTGTATCGTTCGGCGCATTTTGGAGCATTTGATTCCTCTGCTCGGCTATCGCTACCAATTCTTTTCCGATACGTCCGGTACCATCGACAACTCGTATGATCCGCTCTCTACCACCGGAAATCTTGTTGATCGTCGGCATGATCAGCAAACCGCCGAACATCAGTACCGGCATCATAAACAAGGTGACTAAAAAAGCCCTCGTACCAACCATCGCCATGAATTCGCGGCGAGCAACTACCCATATCTTGTTCATGCTCAATTCCCCCCTAGAACTTTCTCCGAGGACTCTGTCGTAGGCTTGGCGATCCGTACAAAGATGTCGTGCAGTCGCGGCTTGGCCGTCTCGAAATGCTCTACGTCTCCCTGCTCCAACATTGCTCTCAGAATATTCGTCCGCGTCTCAAAGGACTTGAGCCTTAACTCCGTATACGTTCCACAGTCCGTCAATGAGTCAACACCAGGAAGCCTCGAGCGATCCAGTAACTGATTTCTAGCCATACGAACTCGCAGAACTGGTTCGCCGTATTGAGACTGGATCTCGTCCATAGTCCCATCAAGAACTTTATTCCCTTTGTAGATCATAAAAATCCGATCGCACATCTGTTCCGCTACATCCATGTCATGAGTACTGAGCAATACCGTCGTTCCTTCCGCCCTCAAATCCAAGACGGCCTGTTTTAGAAGGTCCAAATTCACCGGATCAAGCCCACTGAATGGTTCGTCGAGTATCACTAACTCGGGACGAGATACAACAGCCGCAATGAACTGAATCTTCTGTGCCATTCCTTTTGATAATTGCTCAAGCTTTTTGCTGGACCACTCCGTAGCCCCTAATCGTTCCAGCCAACGATCAATATCGGGGTCGGGCCGATAGTTCCCCTTCAACTGCGCAAAGAACCGTAACGCCTCTCGAACTCGCATCCTCAAATATAGTCCACGCTCCTCAGGTAAATATCCAACTCGATCATCCGCGGTCTCTCTCGCTGTGTGACCGAGCACCTGAACCGTGCCAGTATCCGGCTTGAAGATTCGCAAGATCATCCGAATCGTCGTCGTCTTACCCGACCCGTTGGGGCCGATCACCCCCTGAATACTTCCCCTCGGGATCGTTAAATCCACCCCGTTTACTGCCGTCTGTGTGCCGAATTTCTTCGTAACACCCTCCAAAACGACCGCGTCATCTTTCGATCCCATATGGGAATGGCCTCGCTTAAAAAATATATTTCGTTCTATACCCACGAAGGTACCAAAAAGCGTAAACTCAACCTAGGAGTAAGCACGTTAAAAACCCGCAAAATATAAAACCTATCTTCAACCTACGGAGATTTCTCCATGCGAATAATTCCCTCTTGCGTAGTGGTTCTATTCTTTGTCCTCAGCCACTGGACACCCATCCCAACGAACGCACAAGACTCCGTTTCCACCGTCCCAAAATACGATGGACAATCTGCTGTCATGTCCAAACCTGTCCAAGTCTTCCTGCTTCTCGGGCAGTCCAATATGGTTGGCTTGGGCAAAGTCAGCGGTGGAGAAATCTCTTTAGAACATGCCGTTAAAGAAAAGAAAAAGTATGCTTACCTCATCGACGAATCCAACAATTGGGTACAGCGCAAAGACGTACGCTTCGTAAGGTATATGTCCGGCAAAGGCCCGCTGAATAACGATTGGTTACAAGTTCAAGGGAAATCGCTTGGACCAGAACTAGGGATCGGTCATCCACTTGGAAATGCAATCGATGCTCCCGTTATGCTCCTGAAATGTTGCATCGGAAACCGTGCACTCGGTTGGGACCTCTTGCCTCCCGGAAGTAAACGTCGTGAGTTCGTCTCTCGAGACAAATCGGGAACGGAAAAACGACTGGTCTATGCTGGATATGGAGATAAACCCGAGTTCTGGGAAATGGATCTCGACAAAGGACTCAACACAGAACCTGCTCCCTGGTTGGACAAATCCGGGAAACCAATCGATGGGTATGCTGGAAAACAATGGGATTCAGATACCGCAGACGCATAGTAAGCACTCGACAATCTGGATTCTCATTATCCAGGTGCAACGCAATACGAAGTAGCGGGCTTCTTCTTTTG
>JBEICB010000092.1:0-19582 GCA_040373655.1 Pirellula sp.
ATCGGGCTGCGGCAGCTCGGTTTTCGCGTTGGTCGAGGTAGTAACCTGTTTTTTGTCCTCCTTGCCAATCGACCCGCCAGAGTAGTCCGTTCTCGCGGATTAGCAGCGGGCCGTCTGGGCATTGTCCCAAGAGATACTTGTGTTCTGGCTCGATGGATTCGGAGGCTGCGGTTTTTTCATCGATTTCCAACCAGATGCTTTTGGGGTTTACCAGCACGCGGAGTTGCGTGGTGATGGTTTCGAGGAATGGCAGCAACACAGCAGCGGTGATCTGAACTACCAAATGTCCTGCGAAATCGTCGACCACAAGGCCGCTGAGTGAGTCTGCTTCGCTAAAGATCCAGCGGATTGCGTCGGAGTCATTCCATGCCAGCATTTGTTTCCGGAGTGCTACGGCGTTTGCGATTTTCTTCTCGATCCAATTGGCGTTTAGATCTTCTTGGGGGTCAAACGAATAGACACGAACACGGATCCGGCTGGTGGGGTGATAGAGTCCACGACCGATCCACTGACCGTCGTGGCCTATCACATCGACGGTTTCGCCCAAACGCGGTGGGCTGACCGACTCGACGGTTGAGGCATCGAGTATCCAAGGATGTCGTCCGATCGACTGCCGCACTCTCCCTGGTTTCAATCGTACGGTGCGATACTTGGATGGGAACTGAGGATTCACGGACAGCGACTTTCTGAAGGTATTTTTAATGACTACAATTCGGGTAGTGATGGTGTGGTTGGCGAATAGCTGGCAAGCGAATCGCGGTGGTCGCTCTGGAACGCTATCACACAGGGTCTTAAATAGGTATCGCAATTCGATGAATTCGAACGATTTGCTTGGGTTTCAAATGTCTCGGAGGTGGGGGATGTCAGTGCGAGGCGTGATTGTCTTTGGCTTTTCACTAAACCTTTTCTTCGTTTCCCTTTTTCCTGCTTGGTGTCGGCCGTTGCAAGCCCGGGAGTGGAAGGATAAGTCGGGAAACATCAAGGTCCAAGGGACGTTGGTGGCGGCAGATCCAAAGGAAATCGTGATCAAACTGGATCAGCCTGTCAAAGGGCGGGAGTTGTTGGCGATCGAAATCGCTCAGTTGTCCGATGAGGATCAGAAGTTTGTCACGCAGGACGAGACGGCTGGGCAATTGAAGTCCGCTACGGAAAAACACTCTTGGAGTTTGAAGAATGGTCTGACGATTTTTGGAAAGGTTGTGGGATTTGATCGTCGCGATGTGACGTTGCAGCGTCGCCGAGGCAAATTGTATGTGAATGATCGCCCGTACGAAAATCTTCCGGAGATTTATCGACGCATGGTCCCCAAGATCGTCGAGTACTTTGAAAAGAAGACCTTCGTTGATGATTCGCAGTTTCAGGATTGGGTAATTGCGCAGAGAGCCGAAGCAAGAACATTTACTTGCGAGGGGGTATTAATGGAGTTTCCCAATGGGGACGAATACGGGATCCCATTCTTCTTTTTCAAAGAGATGGAATTGAAGATTCTCGAGCCGCAATGGGACGAATGGCTTGCGGCACATCAGGCCAATGCAGTGGATGACACAGAGGAGAAGCGGCAGCATTCGCTTTACTTGCAGAGCCAAGCCGCGGCCTACCAGCAGGCTCAGCAGAAGGAAGCTTATCAGCAAGAGATGCTTCAGATTGCTCGGATGCAGTTGCAGATGCAGGCGGTCTCGGCGGGAGTAACGAGTCTGTGGGAGGTTTATTTGTTTCCACCGCCGGGCGTGGCGGCTTATCCGATTTCAGTGGTAGTGTCGGCGAGGAATTCGTTCGACGCAGGCAATATTGCAGGCACGAACAATCCCGGTTACATCGTCGGGCCGATTCGCAAGTTCGCTGGATACTGAGTCTGCTCTGCTGAAACAGCGGTTTGTTAGCGACGCCCTATGCGCCTGACGAGGCAACGCTGCGGATTGCTTGGCAAGCCACTTCGATGTCTTGGGTGTCGACATCGAGGTGGGTGACGAGCCGAATGCTAGTTGGGCTAAAGGCCATGACGCGAACGCCTGTTGCAGCGAGGGCTTCTGCGAATCTCGCGGCCGTGCCCCATTGTGGTGCGACGTGGAAGATTACGATATTTGTTTCGGGCTCCCCTCCCATGACTTGCAAGTGAGGCGAGGAACGGACTGCATCTGCGAGTAGTTTTGCGTGTTGGTGATCGATTTCGAGTCGTTGGACATGGTGTTCGAGAGCATGAAGTGCACCTGCGGCAAGGAGACCGGATTGTCGCATTCCGCCCCCAAAGAGTTTTCTTGCTCGCCGGGCTTTTGCAACAAATGCTTTTGTGCCTGCAAGGCAAGAGCCGACCGGAGCACCAAGTCCCTTGCTGAAACAGACGCTGACGGAATCGAAGCTTGCGGAGAGGTCGCGAACGCTCAGGCCTGTAGCAACTGAAGCATTGAATAATCTTGCGCCATCGAGGTGAGTCTGGAGTCCTTGGGCATGTGACCAATCGCACACGGCGATAACGTCCGATTGGGGGATAATTTTTCCGGACCCTCGATTGTGAGTATTTTCGAGGCAGAGCAATCGGGATCGAACCATATGTTCGTTATCAGGTCGTACCTTTCCTTCGACATGCTCCAATCGCAGCACACCCTGGTCACCCTGAATGGTTCTTGCGACGAGTCCGCTGAGTTGTGCGAACGCACCTTGTTCGTAGTTGTAAATATGGCACTCGATATCGCACAGGAATTCGTCGCCGGGTGCACAGTGGACGCGCAAAGCGATCTGGTTGGTCATCGTTCCGCTGGGCATAAAGATTGCGGCTTCTTTTCCCAGCAATTCCGCGGTTCGTTCTTGAAGGGCTTGTACGGTCGGATCGATATCGATCACGTCGTCGCCAACTTCTGCTCGCAACATAGCTTCTCGCATCGCGGGGGTTGGGCGTGTGACGGTGTCGCTACGTAGATCGATCATGTTATTAACCAAATCGCTTCTTGAATGTGGCAGAGCCAATCAGTGGGGTGCGCCTCTGAGGATCAAATGGTTCCTAAGAGTTGAGCCTGGGGACGATATGTTCTCTGAAATGCTTATTTTCTCAAGGTGTTTTTTGTTAAGGGCGTTGCAAAAGGGGGGAGGCAAGCGTAGGTTTTGTGCTTGGGAGTCGGTAGGATCGCGGTTTAAATGTTCGGTGCGGAAGATCGTGAAATAATGAAAAATGCGGCCATTTCTTCGTTGATTGCTACGGGTACGAAATTGTATCTGGATTCCATTGACCCTGAATTGGTTGACTTGAATCTGGCTTGGGGTGCTGTTGGAGCGACGAGTAATCCGATCATCATTTCGAATTTGATACGAACTGGCCGATTTGATTCCATGATTGCGGAGTACCTTGCAGCTGGACTCGACGATGAAGCGATCTGTTGGAAGTTGACAGATGTATTGGTGTCACAGGCACAGCAAAAGTTTCTTCCGGTTTGGCAAGCGACTTCAGGCAATAGCGGTTGGGTCAGTTTTGAATTGGATCCGTTGTTAGAGGATCCTGAAATAAATCTCCCGCACCAAGAACGCGTGGAGCGTTACGTTGATTTGGGATTGAAGTGGTCTGCAGGGCAGCTAAATCGGATGATCAAAGTTCCTGCGACTCCAGCTGGTTTGGATGCTTTGCAAGCTTTGTCAGCGCAAGGTGTAACGCTGAATGTCACGTTGATTTTTACGTCGCGGCAGTATCGGAGTGCTCGCGACAATGTATTGGCTGGAGCGAAGCGTCGAACCAGTTTAGCGAACTTGAAAAGCGTTTACAGTATCTTTGTATCCCGCGTCGATCAGTACACGGCCGAGAATTGCAAAGGTCTTTCCATAGAGTCCCAAGGACTCTATGGAATTCTGAACGCAAAGCGAATTTGGAATGAGAATCAGGCTTTTTGGAAAATGCATCCCACCGAACTTGAGCAAGAGATGATCTTTGCAAGCACGGGGACAAAAAATGCGAGTGATGCACCTTGGAAGTATGTCTCAGCGTTGGCTGGTTCGGATATCCAGACGAATCCACCTGAGACGAATGCAGCCGTTGCGAATAGCTCGGAGGTGTTTACTAGGCAGGTGGATCTTCTGCCGTCCGAGTCGATTTGCCGTGAACTGGATGAGGCTGTAGATGTTGGGCATCTGGAATCGACCTTAATGCAACAAGGTGTCGCAAAGTTCGTTGCGCCTCAAAAACAGCTTATTCAGACTATTCGTGAAAAGCGCACAAGTTTAGGCAGAGGCTAAAGTTCGGGCGATCTCGTTCCAACCGCTACGGCTTGTACGACCCACGCCCGGGATGGGCCTGGGAATGCATTTTTCGATTCCGTAGATTATAGTGATTGCGTTAATGCCGATTCTTTTTCCACCCTGCGGACCGGTTCGGTCCGTCCCACCTGGTGGAAACCCATTCCCGTATGATTGTATGGCCATCCATGATGCTGCGATTCCCTTCGCGACTTAACCCGTTTACTGCGGGACTCTCCTCGTGCGCGATTCACGTTGCGTGCAAGCCCCTGCCGCGCTCCGCGGAGCCGTCGGGCAGTTCTTGGCGTTCCTTCTGGGGTGTTGTCATCGGTTTTGTCTGTTTTTCGTTTTCGGGTTTAGCGTCGGTCCAAGCCCAACCTGACGATTTAGCTCGTTTGGTTCATCCCGACGTAGCGGATCGATTGAGTTTGACCGATTCGCAGCGCAGCGACATACAGAAACTGTTACAAGCGCAGACAGAAGGAATCGTGGCAGCAGCCGATGCGACTGCCAAGGGAGCGGTGAGAAAAGAGTTCAACGAAAAAATTATGGCGTTGCTAACGGAAGAGCAACGGAGCCAACTGGCCCAACTCGAGCCATCACGGAAACTCATGTTTCAGTTTCGGGAGATGAAATGGGATGATGTTTTGCATTGGTTTGCTGAGCAGCAAGATCTCACGCTCGTGATGGATCGAACTCCACCTGGATCGTTTACCTACAGCGATGCTCGAACCTATTCTCCGAACGAGGGGATCGATTTGCTAAACAGTGTTCTGATGACGCGTAATTTTGCGTTGATGCGACGCGAAAAGATGCTTGTCGTGGTGGAATTAAGCGAGGCATTACCGCTGGAGCTTATTCCGAGGATCAAACAGGAGGATTTGGCGAAGCGAGGTCGGTTTGAGTTAGTGTCGATTGTTTTCCCACTTGGTGGTCGACCGATCGATGCGGTGCTTGGAGAAGTCAAACCGTATTTAAGCGGCTTTGGCCGAGCGATTCCATTGGCTCAGGGAAGTCAGTTGTTAGTCGTTGAGAATGCGGGGAAGATGCAGACGATCAACGAGTTGATACTGTCTGTTCCTGTACCTAAGGCAACGCCTAAGCCGGAGCCACCACCTCCCCCGCCCCAGCCAGTATTTGCTTCATATCCACTGGGAACTTTGGATGCAGCCAGTGTGTTATCGACGATCAAAACATTGATCCCGAGCGACCAGATTGCGATTGATCCCAAGACACGCGTGTTGAGTGCATTTGTAGTCCCGGGTTATCAAACGGCGATCAAGACTGCGATCGATCAGATGTTGGCGAGTGCGGGTGAACTACAAGCGACCGAATCGGTGGCTTACCAAGCTTCCAAGGCATTGCCTGAGGATATCAAGAAACAAATAGCAGCGATTGCACCGAACGCATTGGTGATGACATCGACGGATCGGATATTGGTCACGGCAAGTGCGGCAGACCAAACTTTGATCCGATCTGGATTGATTGGGCTCGACATTACCCCTGTTGTCGATCGTCCGAGCATGAAGGTATTCGAGATAGATCCTTCTATGGCTACGATTGGTGAGACTGCGATGAAGGCATTTTTGCCCAAAGCGCAGGTTGGAGCAAATTCAGCAGCAGGGACATTGATCGTTCGAGGCAACGACAGCGACCTCCAACTTGCTACCGAGATCTTTGAGATTTGGAAAAGATCGCAGTCGAACAAAGCGTTGCAGTTGAAGTCCTTTCATCTTGATCGGATTGCAGACAAAAAGTGGTTGGATACGGTTGAGAAGTTGGTTCCCAACGCAAATGCTTGGCTGAATCCCGACGGTTCGGAATTGATGATGTTGGCTACTTCTGCGGAAATCACGGCGATTGAGAATTCACTACCGTCGTTGTTGGCGTTGTTACCCAAGCCGCTCGCTAGAGAGCTCAAGTTATATGTTTTGAGCAAGAATCAGATGGCTCGGCGAGCGTTGCTGACAACCGAGTTGCCCGCCGATTTAGCAACGATGAAACTTGTCGACGGCACAAATAAGAACGAACTGTTCGCTTGGGGCGATTCAGAGCAGCAAGCCAAATTCAAGATATTCTTGGAGAGTCTCGATCAGGCAGGGGCGATGCCGACGCAATCATTGCCCAAGACTTACCCGTTGGAAACGTCGGAGTCGACGATTGTGCAGTCGTTGTTAGCGATTGAGTTTCCGGAAGCCAAGATTACGGTGGATGTCGATGGCAAGCAATTGACGGTGATTGCTGAGGATGCGACCCATACTGCATTGGCACAGCGACTTGATGCGATTCAGAAGGAGTTACCAAAGAGACCGAGTGTACGGCTCGAGACCTACTCGGTGCCGAATATGACGGCATCTGCGCTTAGCACGGCGTTAACTCCATTGATCACCAAGGCGCGTGTTAATGTGGATACAGCCAAGGATCGGTTGTTGATAACGACAGATGAAGCAAACCACAAGGAAATCAAAGAGCTGATTGAAGCATTGTCGATGGAGGCTGGGGCGGACAAGCAGAAAGTTGTGGTGGTATATCCGATCCAGCATGCGTTACCGACCCAGGTCAAGACGGTCGTGGATCAACTGGTGACTGGCGCGACGACTTTGGCCGATGACAAACTCAAACAATTAGCTGTGACAGGCTCGATTGATTCGCATGCGGCGATCAAGGCGACGATCGAGCAAATGGATCGTCCGAGAAGTTCTGATTCCGGCCCGAAGGAAATTCGCAGTTACGATACGAAAAAGACCTATGCGACTTATTTGTTGCCGTTGTTGCAGAAGCTTTGGCCGGATGTTGAGTTGGCTGTCGACTCGACTACGAATCGAATTTTGGCTACTGGAAGCAAGCTGGAGTTGGACCGGATCGGGGAGGCTTTGGACCGACTGATTGCTGCGCCGGATGGATCGCCGCAGAGTGTGAAGACATATTCGGTCCCTTCGGGTGATATGACTTCTCTGGGAGTGATTTTGGCTCAACTTGCGCCGCAGGCACTGATCAGTCCGGATGTAACCAGTCGGACATTAACTGTGTTTGCAAGCGACGAGCAGCACGCTCGGGTAGCTCAAGCTGTTGAGCAAGTTTCGAAGGCAGCGCAAACAGCGAAAACGCCATCGACTTATACTGTCAAGCCGGGTCAGGTCACAGCGGTTCAGACGGCTTTGACGACATTGTTTCCCACCGTGACCTTTTCTTCCGTTCCCGCAACTGGGCAAATCATCGCGGTAGCTACTGAAGAGCAGCAGCAAAAGATCCTGCAGGTGGTGGAGTTGCTGACGAAGAGAGGGACGCTGGTCGATGGAGTGCCAGCAGATACCAACAAAGAGATCCGAAGTTTTGATACAAAGAAGACGTATGCGAGTTATCTGTTACCGTTGTTGCAGAAGCTTTATCCGGACATGGAGCTAGCCGCAGATACGACTACGAATCGTATTTTGGCAACAGGTAATAAAGACGAGTTGGAGAGATTGAGTGTCTCGTTAGATCGATTGATTTCATCGCCGGAGGGAATACCGCAGACAGTCAAGACATATGCGGTTCCGGCGGGGGATTTAACGACACTCTCGACGATGTTAGCTCAGATCGCACCGCAAGCGGTATTGAGTCCGGATTTGGTTTCTCGAACCCTTACTGTTTATGCGAACGAGGAGCAACAGCAGCGTGTAGCTCAAGCAGTAGAGCAAGTTGGAAAGACGGCAGCAAACGCCAAGTTACCAGCAACGTATTCGGTCAAGCCGACGCAGGTTACGGCGGTTCAGACTGCTTTAATCAGTTTATTCCCGACAGCAAGCGTAGCAGCAGTACCAACAAGTGGTCAGTTGATCGTGGTGGCTCCAGGAGAGATGCAATCGCAGATTTCCAAAGTGATTGCGATGATGGAGGGCAATGGTGCGACGGGAGAGAAGACGATACGGGTATTTCGACTGAATCCGGATCAGGTCGATGTGACCGCATTGATGGCTACCTTAACTTCTACTGTTCCGTCGAATATTCAATTGGATCCAAATACACGCAATCAAACGATCACAGCCATCGGGACCACGGAAGAACTGGACTTGGTCGCGAAGAAGATCGAAGAGATTCAGCAGCAGATGCCTCCACCGGAGCCAACGGCTTCCGTAGTCTATCCATTGCAGTATGGAAATCCGGTTTCTGCTTATACGATTCTCTCCGCGATGTTGCCAAAGGCGACGGTGGTTTATGACACGACTGGTAAATCGGTGGCGGTTACGGCGAAGCTTGGAGAGCATGAGCGTGTTCGAGAGGTTCTCAAGTCTTTCGATGCACCTCGAAATGAGACCTCCTCAACGCGGGTTTATCGCTTGAAACAACCCAACGCGTATGGACTAGCAACGGTGCTCACAGCGCAGTTTCCCACGGCAAGTATCTTTGGTGGGCGTGAGGATGGGACGTTGATTGCTACCGCGAATCCAGAGCAACACAAACGGATAGAAGAGTTGGTCAGGGAGATTGATGTAGGGGCGATGGAAATAGTTACAAAGGTTTTCCAGATTCAACGAGCGGATGCGACAACCTTGAGGGCTGCGATAGCAGCGAGCTCCACCAAAGTTACAGCGACGGCAGATCTTACCACGAATAGCTTGATCGTCACGGCACCGAGCGAGGAGATGCAACGCGTAGAACAAGTCGTCCGGGAGATCGACGTTGCGGACGGAGGCTTGAAATCGACCAAATACTATTCACTTCAGACGGCCGAACCGCTGCCGTTGGCGCGGGCGTTGAGCGAGAGTTTCCCCAAGGCGAAGATATCGCCCGACGCGACTAATGGTGGGATTTATGTGACGGCAAACGCGGCCGAACATGAATCTTTGGGGCTGTTGGTTGAAGACATCAACGCTCAGCCGGGGCGGACACCGACTATGAAGTCTTTTGTGATGCAGTACGCTGGCCCAGACATTGTCGCAAGGGCGGTGATCGGCGCCTTGGGGTCACGCACGACAGCTGGAGTAAGTTTCAACCGCGACACGAAAACGGTATTCGCAATCGGAAACCCGCAAGAGCTGGCAACGATCGAGCAGATGGTCAAAATGATGGATAACCCGGGTGCAAAGGACAGCGCCCGGCGGATGGAGATATTCTCACTTCAAGGAGTGGATGGACGTTCGCTCGAGAATGCGATTGAAAATCTATTCCGAGATACTTCGGGAGCTTACGTTCAGTATGACAATGTCAATGAACAATTGCTCGTCACCGGCAGTAGTTCACAGATCACGATGGTTGCTGAGGCGATCAAGAAGTTGGCTCCGCCGCGACGGCAGTTAGAGATCTTCAATTTAGAGACTGCTGATCCTTATTCGTTGAAAACGGCTGCGGATGCTTTGTTTGAAGATGAGCCGAGTCAAACTGCTCCTAGTATTTCAGTCGATTCGAGCCAACAGCAAATGATCGTGCGAGCGACTGCCGAGCAGTTGGAGGCGATCAAGGAATTGATGGTTCGCTTTGGTGAGCAACCGGATAAATCTGGGTTGTTATCAAGGCCATCGGGTAGGGATGGGGCAACGATCCGCAGTCCGGCGAATCGGGCAGATGCAGCCATGGGAAGCAGTGGTCGATTGAGATTGGTTCCTATTCATCGAAATCCAAAGGTTTTGTTGGATGATATCGAGCGATTATGGCCGTTGATTCGCTCAAATCCGATCCAAGTTGTTGATCCGAAAGAGTTCGTCAAGCCGCCAGCTGATCAGAAGCCAGCTGATCAGAAGCAACCGGGGGCATTCCTGCCTCCTTTGCAAGATTCCGGCAAGTTCGCTCCAGGGAAGTTAGTCTCCGCGCAAGATTCATCGCTTCGAAATGGGAAGCAATTTCAGGGTGATGTCGCGCAGGGTGACGTCGCGGTTGCAGATGCGCAAAAGACGGAGCCTCCTATCGTAGTGGTCACTGGAGATGGCCAGTGGACGCTTACATCGGATGATCCAGAAGCATTGGATTCTTTGGAGCGATTGCTTTCTACGCTACTTAATCCGACGATGGAGCCGTTTGCTACAGCAGGTAATTTTTCGGTTTACATATTGCGTCATGCCGATGCGAAGCAATTGCGAGAGTTGCTCAACGAGTTGTTCAGGTCGGGTGATCGTCGCGGTAGTACATCAGGAAGTTCCGGAATCAGTTCCTCCACCTTTGAGGCTTTTCAGCGATTAAAGATCGTAGCGGATACCCGTACGAATGCTTTAGTGATTGGCGGCAATCGTGCAGATCGAAAGGTGATCGAAGAGTTGCTGGGAGTGTTTGACTCGAAGGACTTAATTGATCGATTGCAACAGATCACACCTATCATTATTCCTGTGACGAGCGCGAGCGCCGAGACTGTCTCGAAGTTGGTGGAGGACGTGTACAAGTCTCAGTTGAGAGCTGGTGCTGGTCGCGATCCATTGGATATTCCCGAAGGGGTCTCCACCGAAGTTGCAACCATATTGCAGCAGATCAATGCGCAGTCTTCTGGGCCACTGCTGACAATGTCGGTGGATGAACAATCCAACTTGATTGTCTTGCGAGGCCCGACAGATTTAACGGAAGAGGTGCGTTCGTTTATCGACAAGATTGATCAGCAATCGGCCGATGCTCCGTCGCGTCGTATTCAAGTTCTGAAGCTTGAGTCAACGAATTCGAAGAACTTGGAAAAAGCTCTTAAGATTCTTAGTGGGAAGTAGCCCAAGAGGCGAACACGTCTTCTGCGGCTTGGATTGTGCGATCGATATGGTCGGTCGTATGAGTGCGGGAGAAGAAGAGTGCCTCGAATTGGCTGCAGGGCATGTATATGCCTCGTTCGATTAGTCCCCAGAAGTACTTCGCGAAGAGCTTTCTGTCGGAGCGATCCGCAGAGGGCCAATCGACGATTGGGGCGGGGTTGAAGAAGAGAGTCATCATGCTTCCGACCCGTTGCATTTGGGTGGCGATTCCGTGCTTAGTAGCGGCTTGATGTAAACCATCGCTGAGTCGTTTTCCGAGCGATTCCAAATAATCGTAGGGTGGTTCATCTCGAAGCAGTTCGAGTGTTCTCGCTCCGGCGGCGGTAGCGAGAGGGTTGCCGGAAAGTGTTCCCGCTTGATAGACCTTACCAGCCGGCATGACTTGGTCCATGATTTCTGCTTTACCGCCGTAGGCAGCTAGAGGAAGTCCGCCGCCGACGATTTTTCCAAGGGTTGTCATGTCAGGTTGAATTCCGAAGAGTTGTTGAGCGCCGCCGTAGGCGACTCGGAATCCGGTCATGACTTCATCGAAGATTAAGATTACCCCGTGGCGTAGCGTTTCAGTTCGGAGTGTTTGCAGAAAGTTTTGGGTTGGGATGACGGTTCCCATGTTACCGACGACGGGTTCTAGGATGACAGCAGCGATCGACTTGCCGTGTTCGTTCAAGACATTGCGCAGCGTTTCGGGATCGTTGTAATTCAGAACGATGGTGTCGTTGGATGTACCGCTGGTGACTCCGGGGGAGTCTGGAACGCCGAGGGTAGCGGCAGCGGAGCCAGCGGAGACGAGAAGGGAGTCGACGTGTCCGTGGTAGCATCCGGAGAATTTAATGATTTTATCACGGCCGGTGCATCCGCGTGCTACTCGGATCGCACTCATGGTGGCTTCGGTCCCGGAACTAACCAAACGCACCCTTTGCATGCTTGGAAAAGCATGCAAGATCAATTCAGCGATTCGGGATTCGTTTTCGGTGGGAGCACCGTAGGATGTGCCGCGCTGTACCGCTTGGATGATTGCATCGATTACTCGTGGTTCGGCATGTCCGAGGATCATCGGGCCCCATGATCCGATGTAGTCGATGAAGCGGTTTCCGTCGATATCGTACAAAAAAGGGCCTTGGGCGCGTTCGATAAACAGCGGGTGTCCACCGACAGCACCGAAGGCGCGGGCAGGGGAATTGACTCCGCCTGGAATCAGTTGGCGTGCGCGGTCAAAAGCGATACGGCTCTTGGAAAAATCCATGGTGGTTTGTGGGGGTAGATGGGTAATTGGTTGCTGTCGGAATTTCGAATCAGAGAATATAATTCTCCAAGTCCTCAGCGTTCGTCATGTGATTAACCGCATTGCTGACCAGAGTCATTACAGTACTAGTTCATCGTAACAAGTCGGATTGGATCGGGAAAGCGAACTCTTGCGCGAGTCTATGCGTAAGACTATGCTGGATACTAAACCCCTTGCATGTAGGTAGAGACTTGAACAATCGTTCTTTTGGAATCCGTGCCATAGTGTTGGCGGCCATTACGTTACCCGTTGTCCCGGTATTTATGGATTATTTTGGTCCGGAAACTTCGGCGAGATGGATGTTGGCCAAGGCTGCGAACGAATTTGATCGTGGCAATGTTGAGGAAGCCCAAAAGTTGCTGGAGGGAGCTTACGAGAAGTCCAATGAGATTGTCACGGATCGGGATTTCTGGCGGCAGTTTGAGCGTATCGAGTTGAGCAACGAGGCCGGAACAGCAGAGTTGTCTCCGACGAAGTTGTGGGACGAGATGATTCGTCGGATCGATAACCCCACTGTGCGTTCGAACGCAGCATTTGAAATTTCGACGATCTTGTCGAATCGAAAGCAGTTTCAAGCGGCCGTGAACTTACTTAACGAGCACTTGCCACCCATTGCGGATCGCAAACCGGTTCAGAACAATCAAGTCGCTTATATGCGTTCACTCGCGGGGAGTGATCTTGAAGTGGCGCTTGATGAAATTGATCGAGCCCTGAAATCCCAGCAGAATGAGTCGTTCCTCGACACGAAGGCATGGGTCTTACATGGCTTGGGTCGCAACGAAGAGGCGCTCGAAGTGATCGACGAAGCGCTTCAGGAAATCGAATCAACTTGGCGATCCAATACGAAGTTGGACAAGTACTTAACGCGAATGCGGGAACTCGAAAAGTCGATTGAGGCGAAAGCTACGGCTGGTGATGTCAAGCCAGGGGAAGCGGCGGATCAGGATTCTGGCCCGAAGGAATCCGAGGGGGAAACTGAAGCCATCGGGGTTCGCGTAACGCCGCGTGATGGGGCTGAGATTCTCAACAGTGAATTCCCAGAGGTCGAGCGGGCGATGCCTAACTTGTTGGATGTGCTTGCCACGATGCGATATCATCGGATGCGAATTTGTGAAGCACTAAAGATGGACAGCGAAGTTGCGAGGGAGAAGCGGTGGTTAAAAGGGTTCTCCGCGAAGGAACTCGATGAGCACTTTTAAGTTCTGCGGACGGGCTTGCTAAATACCGTTACTCAAGATGCTTATCGCATAGGTTTCTAAGGCTGATTTCGGAGAGCTTGATTGTAGATGGCGAGCAGTCGATCTGTAACGTTCGCGGTACTGCATAGCTCGGCCACATGTTTCTGAGCGCTGAGAGCGAAGTTGTTGCGCAGGGATTTGTTGCTGATCGATTCGGTCAGTGCATCGGTTAGTTCATTGACATTTCCGCGTTGGAAAACCCATCCGTCGATTTGGTTTCGAACCAATTCTTTCATCCCACCTGCATCGCTTACGAGAGGGCAGATCCCGACAGAGCAAGCTTCAATCAGTGCGCGGCCAAGTCCTTCGCTGCGGGAAGGCATGACGAACAAATCCATCGCACGCATCGCACTGACAGCGTGTTTGAGTTCGCCAGTCGTAATAATGCGGCTTCGCACGGGACTCGAATCGATGAGTTGAGCGATCGTTTTATCGACGATTGAACCGATAACGACCAATTTCCACGGAAGGTGCTTGGGTAGGTTTTCAACCGCTTGTATTAAAAGGTCGGTACCTTTGATTTTGCGTATTGTTCCTACACAGCCAATGAGAATTTCTTCAGAGCCGATCCCCCAGTCGCGACGCCAGTCTTCCGGTGATTTGGGCGAGTGGAAGTCCCACATGGTATTGTAGGTGACAGAACATTTTTCAGCTGGTATTCCCGCTTGCAGCATCGCATCGCGAACCGCTTGGGATTCACAAGCGTGCATTGCAACGCGACGAGATAAGTAGCTGATCCAGTCGGATGGATCCCATCGATTGGGGACGCGGGTTATGCCGCGGAAGGAGACGATCTTTGGGGCTGATTTTTTGTTCCAAGTTGCGAACAGAGCCCAAGCGAGGGAATCTGGCAGGAAGGCATGAATCAGATCTGGGCGAAAGGAATCGACGATTTCACCGACAGAACGAATCGCTTGTCGGCAGATTTTCTTCCTGCCTGAGATATTGATGGTTCTTTGCTTGGGGGCAAACGATTCTGGGAGTTGGTCGTGTGTGTTGAAGGAATTGCTGGAGTTGCAAGAGACCAGTTCGAAGTTGCGGTGGCACAATTCTCTGACGATTGGAGCCGGTGCATGCAGTAAGAGTAGTCTCATCGGTGCATTGATTGGGGGAGTCAGGTTGGAAGTTAAGCTATGTGTTCCCGAAACCGAGTCGATCTCATTCTTAGGGGTTGGAATAGAACAGGACTTGGATTGCGAGCCATAACATCCAGATACTCCAAATAGCTAGGCATAAGCTTGCTAACCAAAGTCGATTACGCATCTTGTCGCCCGAGTGGTTCAAATCTGGGTTCGAAGGCATCTTTGAAATCAAATTGGTCATCAAAATCTTCTCGCCTATCGGACTTGCTTTTTCGCATTTCCCGAATGCGAATTAGGTTATAGACGATTTCCCCGAAGTCGCCGGTTGTATGGATTCCCCAGTTATTCAACACGGTCTTTGCCATGTACCCGTACTGTTCCAATGCGTATTCTCGGATGGCTTGACAGAGTTGCTGACCGGTTAAATGATGGTCGGATTGACCTTCGTCGTTTTCGTTTTCGCCAGTGTACGATGGCATCTTCATTACCCGCTGCGCATAGGCTAGGCTTTCGCGGATGAACTGGTAAGCATCGATGTGATAGCGACGGTCTTGTTTGAGCAATTCCACCATTGCAATTACGTGATCATTCATGAGAGCTCGGTTCCTCGCTTGATAACAGATAAGCAATCGCTGAGCGTCATTAAAACACGGCGGTTGTCTTCAGTAGCGACGAGCATTTGTTGCGCGAGAAGTTCAACGGAGATGACGCGTGCTTTTCCGTCGCGAGTGAGAATTTCGCTACCGGGGGGAGGAAGTTCCTTGGCTAATTCTTCGTAGTGATCTTGTTCGTATCTCAGGCAGCATTTCAATCGTCCGCAACGCCCGGATATCTTGTTTGGATCGAGTGTTGCCTTTTGTAGTTTGGCCATGCGCATGCTAACTGGAGGCATTTCGTTGAGGTAGGTGTTACAGCATAGGGGATTACCACAATCCCCATAATCACCAAGTAGCTTCGCTTCGTCTCGGGCTCCGATTTGACGCATTTCGATACGTGTATGGTATTTACTAGCCAGCTTTTTGACTAACTCGCGAAAGTCGATTCGGTCGGTGGCGGTGTAGTAGATGGTAAATTGTTCTCCACCGAGGATTCGCTCGATCTCGATGACTTTCATGGGTAATCCAAAAGAATTTATAATGGATTGAACGTCGGTCGCGTCAGCGATTGTTTGCTCTGATTGTTGTTTGAACGAAGTTAGATCTTCGGAGGAAGCCACGCGTTGGATCGATCCATTTCCGAGCTTTTGAATCGACGAAAGGTTTGCGTCAGTGATTGGACAAAGAACTTCGCCGAGTTCCAAGCCACGTTGTGTGCGAGCAACGACTTTTTCGCCCCGAGAGTGTGATAAACGAGAATTCATGGCGTAGAGAACGCGATTGAGTCCACATCGAACGACGAAGCGGTCTGCGGCAAAGGGGGTGCGGGTTGTTTCTGAGTCCACGTTAGCCTCCACTTGAGAGCACTTGGTCATCTTTCAGACGGTTGAACACGATCTGGGCTAGGTCTCCTGGGGGCATGGCTCCACCCTTAAGAACCATCTCGGGATTCTCGGGAGCTTCGTAAGGTGCGGAAATACCGGTGAAGTTCGGGATTTTTCCTTCCCGGGCTTGCCGGTAGAGTCCTTTCGGATCGCGTTGTTCACAGACTTCGATGGGAGTATCAACAAAAATTTCGTAGAACCGCAGGGAGCCGGTGGATTCAATTTGTTTACGAACCAAATCGCGGTCTTGGCGATAGGGGCTGACGAAGGCGGTCAAGCAAATTAAACCAGCGGATGCGAGCAATTGAGCCACGGAGCCAACGCGACGGATGTTCTCTTCGCGGTCTTCTGCGGAGAAGCCCAACCCGAAACGTTTTGCAAAAGCATCACCGTAGGTTTCAACCAGCAGGTTTGGCGTTGCGCAAAGTCCGTGGCGGATGTTGTCACCGTCCAGGAGAAAGCTTGGTCGATTGTGCTTGAAAAGAAGTTGATCAAGCGCGTTGGCAACGGTCGATTTCCCGGAGCCGCTTAGCCCGGTGAACCATAGAACGCAACCCATCTGTCCCATTAGCGACGCGCGGTTTTCGAGCGAAACTGCATGAGGATGCCAAACGACTTGTGGGTTACTGTCCGAGTTCATTGTTCAAGCCTTCCAATGTATCCGCTTTGAGGTAACGCATTGAGGAATCGAAGTCTATCGTATAGCCGGGCGGCGTGAACTTTCGCTTCGAACTGTCCGCGTTGACGGTTAATGCGGGATCAGGATGCCAATCCGAGTGCATGCTTGATGCGATGAAGGGTATTGGATTCGGATGCAGTGCTGGCAAACCAGCCGAGTACTCCGCCGCTGACACCCGCGACCTCCTCCATCTCTGCGATTAGCCCTTCTTTCATCTTGCGACTTTCACTTCCGAGCACACCGCTGAAGAGTGCGTTCGCGCAAGATTCCCAAGCCTCGAGCATTTCGGGAGTAGGGCGATTGGCAAGCCAATGTTCAAGAAGCTTTGAGGCTTCGGATCCGGATTTGACATGCTTGCTTGCGATGGCTCGCACCGCTGCGGCTTCTTTGGAATCGGCTGTTCCGTCTGCCCAAGCGATTGCGATGAGCGGGAAGACGCGAACGGCGGAGACGGCGCCGGGGGTAACTCCCAAGCGATGCATTGCCGCTAGGGCGTGTTGATCTTCGATCCCGCTGGCTTCCCCTAGCTTTTGAATTGCTTGCTCTTCGGAGAGCTTTTCTTGGAGTCCTTGTAGAAGTCGTTGATCGAGATCAGTAAAAAAGGCGTTTTCCAAAGATTGGCATCGCTTCTGAAATGCATCGGCATCGGACATAGGTATATCCATTCCGTCGAGTGGGGAGGAGCTATTTGGTTTTCCTAGAGCCTGAAGGCCCGTTTCACTATTCTATAAGTATAGCTGTATCTTTTCTAAAAGGTCAGGGGGGAAACAATTCATTGGAATCTCGACTCTTCAACGCTTGACAAATCCCTCTATGTCCCCATAAGACTAACCCTCATGCGGCGAGCCCCAGAAAGGGAGGGCTTTGCCTCCCCACATCGAACGCTCCCTTTCCACTCTAGAATCATTAGAAAAGCTGCTATGAGTCACTTGGCCGAGCCATCGACGGTACCTCGAACGATGTTCCAAAAGATATGGGACAAGCATGTTGTGCATCATGAGGCGGGCAAGCAAGCAATCCTGTACATCGACTTGCATCTTGTCCACGAAGTGACTAGCGCTCAGGCCTTTGAAGGTTTACGAATAGCTGGTCGGCAAGTACGTCGGCCGACTCGTACAGTTGCCACACCGGACCACAATGTCCCGACGACTGATCGCGGATTGCCGATCGCGGATCCGATTGCCAAGCAGCAGGTTGATACGTTGCGGAACAACTGCAAAGAGTTTGGCATTCGGCTTTACGACTTGAATGATGTGAATCAGGGGATTGTGCACATCATTGGACCGGAGTTGGGTTACACCCAGCCTGGCATGACTATTGTTTGCGGCGATTCCCATACGGCGACACATGGTGCATTTGGGGCGTTGGCCTTTGGGATCGGAACGAGTGAAGTCGAGCATGTTTTGGCAACGCAAACGCTATTGCAGTATCTTCCAAAGACCTATGAGTTGCGGGTTGATGGCAAATTAGCCCCTGGAGTAACAGCAAAAGACTTGATTCTGTACTTGATCGGTAAGTTAACGACTTCGGGTGGGACGGGTTATGTGTTGGAGTACACGGGGGAGGTGATACGCAATCTCTCGATGGAAGAGCGAATGACGGTATGCAATATGTCGATCGAAGCCGGGGCGCGTGCGGGGATGATTGCTCCGGACCAGAAGACATTTGATTACTTGAGAGGTCGTCCATTCGCACCGAAAGATTTTGATCATGCGATTTCTGTGTGGAAGGACTTACCGTCTGATGCAGGGGCAAAATACGATTCGGTTGCAGTGTATCAAGGCAAAGATATTGAACCGCAGATTACGTGGGGTACGAATCCAGGCCAAGTGATTTCGGTGACGACACCGATTCCATCGCCGGTTGACTTTGCGGATGAGACCGAACGGAAATCGACTGCGAGTGCATTGGAGTATATGGGGTTGAAGGCCGGAGTGCGGCTGACGGAAGTTCCAATTGAACGTGTCTTCATCGGTTCTTGTACCAATGCTCGTATTGAGGATTTACGTGCGGCGGCACAAGTCGTGAAAGGGTATCGTGTATCGAGTAAGGTTCACGCGATGGTGGTACCTGGCAGCGGACAGGTCAAGCGTCAGGCGGAGAGTGAAGGATTGGATCGAGTTTTCAAAGAGGCTGGTTTTGATTGGCGTGAAGCAGGATGCAGTATGTGTCTAGCGATGAATCCGGATCGGCTAGCGCCCGGCGAGCGGTGCGCTTCGACTTCCAATCGAAACTTCGAAGGGCGGCAGGGCAAGGGTGGCCGAACCCACTTGGTCTCTCCAGCGATGGCAGCAGCCGCTGCGATACAAGGGCGATTTACCGACATCCGCGATTGGAATTATCGTCAAGCGTAGATACTTACATCCAGCGGTGACGGCCACATTGAGGCTTTAGCAAATGGGCCTTGGCAATCACATCGAAGCGATACGAAACAATCAAGATCGCTTTGTGTTTCTAAGAACAAACGAAAGCAATTAACAAAAGATAGGTTCACGAACATTATGAGACCGTTTACAAAAGTCACTGGGGTCTTAGCTCCAATGGATCGAGCCAACGTCGACACGGATCAGATTATCCCGAAGCAGTTTCTCAAGCGTATTGAGCGATCTGGTTTTGGGCAATATTTGTTTTTCGACTGGCGGTTTTTAGAGAGTGGGGAACCGAATTCTGAGTTCGAATTGAATCTTCCTCGAAATGCAAATGCTGTGGTACTTTTGGCTCGTCGCAATTTTGGTAGTGGATCATCGCGCGAGCATGCTGTTTGGGCGATTGAGGATTTTGGGATTCGTGCGGTGATTGCGCCATCGTTCGCAGATATTTTCTACAACAACTGCTTCAAGAATGGCGTGTTGCCGATCGCATTGTCGGAAGAGCAAGTCGAAGAGTTGTTTCGACGTGCTGG
>JBEICB010000140.1:0-11671 GCA_040373655.1 Pirellula sp.
CAACGAATCAAGTTACCGGACGTCGTATGTCGCGACATTCACGACAAATTTGAGCGGATTGTAAAAGAGGTTAAACAAGTTCACTCGATTGGACGTCCCGTTTTGATCGGTACTCGTTCCATCGACAAATCGAACTTACTTGCCGAGATGCTTCGCCGCGAAGGGATGGTAGTTCAAGTTCTCAATGCAAATGAGATAGAACGAGAAGCGGAGATCGTCGCTCACGCCGGAGAGCTTGGACAAATAACCGTGGCTACCAATATGGCAGGTCGCGGAACTGACGTGAAACTCCAAGACTCGATCCGAGAGCTAGGTGGCATGGCGGTAATTTGTACGGAACTGCACGACGCGGCTCGAATCGACCGACAGCTCATCGGGCGTTGCGGTCGACAAGGAGACCCTGGAACCTATCGTCAATACCTAGCCATGGATGATGAAATTCTAAAAAATGGCTTCGGACTTCAATCCTATGAAAAGTACAAGAGCCTCGGCGAGCAAGGTCGAGTCAGCGATTCGATGGCAGGGCTTTTTCGCCGTGCCCAAAGAAAAGTAGAGCGCAAACACTTTCGCGATCGCATGTCGCTACTTTATCACGAAAAAGAACGAACTAAAATCCAACGGGATATGGGACAAGACCCCTATTTGGATACCGCAGAATAAAGTTCGGATGGACCGCTACGTGGACCTAGAAACCCAACATACCTTCATTGATCTAGGGACAGTCACCCTGCGGCGCTCCGCCCAGCAGTTCATCACGCCTCCTTCTGCGATCCTGCCGTCCTTTGTTTGCGGGAGCGAAAACAGCTCCGTCAGTGAATTGTTTCGCCCAGAATCACTAGAAACCCTACAAGTTCGCTCACCCCTGATACTCTTTGGTTCAAGCGGAGTCGGCAAAACAATACTCGCCCATGAATTGTTGCAGCGATGGACCAAACTGAATCCAGCTCGCAACAGTACACTTACCGACGGCACCGAGTTCTCCCGAGTGCTTACACGATGTATTAAAGCCGATGACATGGCAAGGTTTCGCCAAGTCTATCGCGAATGCGATGCATTACTGATCGACAATCTCCATGAACTAACAACCAAACCCGCTGCGCAAGAGGAACTCATCGCGATCCTCAATGAATTTGATACAGCAGAGAAGCTTTTCATTGGGACCATGCCTGAACTCCCTCGACTCTGCTCACTGAATCCAGCTTTGCAAAGTCGACTCGCTGCAGGCTTGAGTGTTTGCATTTCCCCACCGAGCGATTCCGCACGAATCGCCATCGTCAACCAACTCGCCTCTGATTTTTCAGAGAACATCTCCAAAGAAGACCTTTACCGATTCTGCAAAAAACTCGACGGTACACCTACCGTGGCCCAGCTCAAAGGCATGCTACTGCGTTGGGCTCACCAAAAACGAATCGACCCACAGTCCAAGCCTTCAACGGGAAAACAAATCGAACGAATCGTCTCGAGCTTGGCCTCCCCAAAAGCTAACTGCGTGGATGTCTTGAAACAAGTCGCCAAAGAAATGCAGGTAAAACTTGATCTACTCACTGGCCCCTCACGAAAATCCGGGATCGTACGAGCTCGTGGGCTAGCCATGCTCTTGATGCGACAACTTACCGAAGAGTCCTTTGAGTCGATCGGAAATCACTTCTCTGGCCGTGACCATACTACGGTGATGCACGCTTGTAAAAAAACTGAAAAGGAACTACCGGACGATGCTGAATTGATCCGCGTATACGATAAAATTCGTCAGAAATACAATACTCCCTCCTAACAACTCCCACCCCTATTATTTCTCACCATGATTCATACAAAATCGACCAAGTTACGACTTCGCCGACTCCTAACGCGATCCCTTGTACTTGCACTCCTTGGTACTTCATCAATCACCTCGGCCGCAATTGGGCAAGAACCAAAGGCGAATCCTAACACCAACGCCGGCTTCGATCCAGCTAGGTTTGAGAAAGTCACCCTCACCACAGGATTGCTGCAACCGATGGAAATGGCCATCGCACCCGACGGCACCATCTACTTGATCGAATTAGCAGGGATCGTCAAAGCAATTCAGCCTCAGGATGGCTCTGTTCGTGCCGTTGCAAAACTGTCTGTGACCACCGAACAAGAAAACGGACTGATCGGAATTGCCCTCGATCCGAACTTTGCTAACAATCGCTGGATGTATCTGCAGTATTCCCCGCCTGAGTTTCCTGGCCAGCACATCAGTCGCTTTACCGTCAAGGAAGATGGTACACTCGATCTCGATAGTGAAAAAATACTGATGAAGTACGAAGAGCAACGCAAAGAATGTTGCCACCACGCCGGCTCGATGGAGTTTGGTCCCGACGGATGTCTCTACATCGGAACAGGAGACAACACGAACCCCTTCGGCGACTCCCAAGGCTTCGCGCCAATCGACGAACGCGAAGAGAAATTTGCATTCAACGCACTGCGAACAAGCGCAAACACACAGAGCTACAATGGGAAGGTACTACGCATTCGCCCCAATGACGATGGCACCTATAGTATCCCCGATGGAAACCTATTTCCGAAAGACGGATCGGTCGGCCACCCCGAAATCTATGTGATGGGTTGCAGAAATCCTTGGAGATTGAACATCGACCAGCGTACCGGCTTCTTATATTGGGGAGACGTAGGCCCCGACGCAGGCGGCGACGGGCCACGCGGACCACGCGGTTATGACGAAGTCAACCAAGCAAGAAAAGCAGGCTTCTTTGGCTGGCCACTCTTTATCGGAAACAATCGTCCATACATGCAGGTCGACTTTAGCTCGGGCAGTATTGGAAACGTCTTCGATCCATCGAAACCAATTAACTTCTCACGATTCAATACCGGTTCAAAAGAACTTCCACCCGCCCAACCTGCGTGGATCTACTATCCCGGCGGAAACTCGAACGAATTCCCCGTGCTCGAAAACGGCGGAAGAACTGCATGCGCAGGTCCCACCTATTATTTCGACGCCAACCAAAAGACACAAACCAAGTTCCCTCAGGCGATGGATCGGACCATGTTCATCTACGAATGGTCACGGAATTGGATCGTCGCTGTCAAGCTCGACAAGGATTCCAACATCGAGTCGATGGAGCGATTCATGCCCAACGAGAAGTTCATCAGACCGATCGATTTACAGTTCGATAAGAATGGCTCGCTTCTGGTTATCGAGTATGGTGAAACATGGGGTGTCAATCCCGATGCGAAGCTGGTGCGAGTCGATTACCAAGCGGGCAATCGCCCACCAGTCGCAAAAATCGCCGAAGGCCCACGCGCGGGTAAAGAACCTTTGACGATCGCTTTTTCCGCAGCAGGATCGAGTGACAAAGATCGAGAATCCCTAACCTTCGACTGGGCGATGGTAAACACCGCTGATGCGACCCAACGCTCTACGATCGGTTCCGGTGAAACCATCGAACATACATTTACACAACCAGGCGTGTACAACGTCGAACTCAAGGCGAGCGATCCGAACGGTGCTTCGACAACTGCCGTCGTACCGATCATTGTTGGCAACTCCATCCCCAAAATCGAATTCGTCTCCCCAAAAGATGGTGACTTCTTCGATGTAGGTCAAAAAATCACCTATCAAGTTACCGTGACCGATATGGAAGATGGTAGCTCCGACGAACAAGTCGTTCAGTCAAGCGATCTGGATGACTTGGATGCGTCTGCTCCAGATCGCACGAGTGTTCAAGCAAACGTGATATCGGCCGCGGCTGCAACAACTAATGATGAAAACCTACCGGCAGGCTTAAAGGCAATCCGAGGCAGCGATTGCTTGAATTGTCATGCTTTGGATCGAGCCATCGTCGGGCCTTCATTCCTGGATATCGCCAACAAATACCGCGATCAAAAGGGGGCCCTCGAGCAATCTGTTGAACGAGTACTAAAAGGCTCCACCGGTGTTTGGGGGAAAGTCGCAATGTTGCCTCACAGTCAACATACCCGCGAACAAGTCACCCAAATGGTTACGTGGGTCTATTCCGCTCAGCCTGACCCATCCTCGCAAACGATCCGCGGAATGCGAGGCCAAGTTGAATTGGCTGAAAAACCAGAAAATGCGGGTGCTGCGATTCGACTAACGGCACGCTACCAAGATCTAGGTGGACCATCCCTGCCAGGTCTAACCGGCCTGAAAACGATCGAACTAAAGCCGCGTCTTCGTGAAGCAGAACGGGCCGACCTTGTGGTGAAAATGCAAGAATTAGGTAGCCATAAAGCTGGAAACGGAAAGTTTCTCGGCGCAATCGATCACGGCTCTTACTTCGTCATCAAAGATGTGCGACTGGACCAAGTTAAATCATTAACCTTCCGCGTCTGCTCCGCAGGGGCAGGTGGTGATATCCTCGTGCATCAAGGAGCATTGGATGGACCAGTCATCGGCAAGGTGCACGTCGATGTGAACGGAGACTGGGATGGTTGGTATGAACGAGCTACCGAAATCAAACCCACGGCGGATCGTGCAGACCTGTATTTCGAAACCATCAATCCAACCAATCGCGGTGGGTTAATGAACATCGATTCCCTTCGGTTTGACCGATAACTTTTACAATTGGTTCCTAAGCGGGCACCGATGAACCACAACATCACAAATCCCCCCCTAGGATCAAAACTTTAAAAGAAGCGGGTTGCAATTTAACGTGGCCCGTTCCTGTTGCCCCTATTTTCCTACCAACATATTCCTGCCAACATTTTCCTGCCAACCGTGCCTGAAACTTCCACGCTCGATCTCAAAGTTCTTACCTACCTCCTACCTACAATTGCCGACGAAGTAACTCAAGTGTTGAGATGAATTCTCAGGGACGGAAGGTCACCGACGATGCAACCGAAATGCCAACAAAGTTCCTACCGTAAAACGATCTTGCTCAACTGGCCAGGGTTGGTACTTACGGTGATTTCGATAGTATTCTCGTATAGTACAACGGCCTACGGTCAATCCGAACCAAGCCTCGACCCGATGACTGTGCGAGAACTATTCATTTCCCGTTGTGCCGACTGCCACGGAGCCGATACTCGCGAATCCGGACTGCGACTCGACATACAAAAAGGGATTCGTAAGGGAGGGGATTTTGGACCCATCGCAATTGCCGGAAAACCTGAAGCAAGCGAACTGATTCAACGAGTGACATCTAAAGACGAAAAGAAAGTCATGCCACCGGACGGACCTCGACTTACTGAGGACCAAGTCGAATTGCTCAAGCGATGGATCCAAGCGGATTTACCTTGGCCTTCCAGCGATCAAGACGAAACCGAAGAAGTCGATCCACGGATGAAGCATTGGGCTTGGCAACCCTTAGAGGCTCCACAAGTCCCAGCCCCCGTAGTATTTTCTGGCAAACCGGCGGACACCAATCAATCAAGCATTGAAGCCGAGCGAAATCCAATTGATCATTTCATTCGATCAAAGCTTGTTCAACAAAGCCTTACTCCATCTCCCCTCGCAGACCGCCGTACCCTGATCCGCCGGCTGTACTACGATCTTCATGGGCTTCCTCCAACTCCGGATCAAATACAACAATTTGTCGATTCGACCGATCCACAAGCTTATGAAAAGCTCGTCGATCGCTTGCTCGAATCTCCAAGGTATGGCGAGCGTTGGGCAAGGCACTGGCTTGACGTGGTGCACTATGGGGATACGCATGGCTATGACAAAGACCAACCTCGTCCGAACGCTTGGCCTTACCGCGACTATGTAATTCGAGCCTTAAACGAAGACAAACCTTATGCACGGTTCATCGAAGAACAGATCGCCGGTGATATCCTCTACCCAGATACCCGTGATGGCTTCGAAGCCTTGGGAATGATCGCGGCGGGACCTTGGGATTTAATCGGGCATCTGGAAGTCCCTGAAACCAAAACGGACGGAAAGATTGCTCGGCATCTCGACCGCGATGATATGGTCGCAAATACGATAGGAACTTTTTGCAGCGTTACCATTCAGTGCGCCCAGTGCCACCAACACAAATTCGATCCGATATCTCAGGAAGACTATTACTCGTTGCAAGCGGTCTTTGCCGCGATTGACCGCGACGATCGCGAATACTCTCCGGACCCTTTGATTCAGCAAAAGATGGGCGAACTTAAAAAAGTTATCCTCGAACTGAAAGCGAAAAAGGGCCAAATCGACTCAGCGATCACAGCCCGTGGAGGGGAAGAACTTGCAAGAATAGATCAACAGATTCGCGAAGCGGGAAAAAGCCCGGCAACTGCACAAGGCGGGTACCACAGCAACATTGAAACCAACGATCAAGTTCCGAAATGGGTTCAGATTGACCTAGGGAGTTCCCAAGACATCCAGAGTGTCGCACTTCACCCCTGCTACGACGACTTCAATTCGATTGGAGCGGGATTTGGTTTTCCGAAGCGTTTCCGTATCGAAGTTTCAGACGATCCAGAGTTTAAACAAGGGAACTCGATCGTCTCAGATCAAACCGCGAGTGACTACACAAACCCCGGGGTTGAAAAACAAGTATTTACTACGGCGTCCAAGGGTCGATATCTTCGGGTTACCGCCACCCAGCTCGTTAAGCGAGCAAATGACTTTATTTTTGCTTTAGCGGAAATAGAAGTTCTCTCTCCAACCGGAGAAAATCTCTCCTCAAAGAAAACTGTCACCGCATTGGATTCGATTGAAGCTCCGCCGCGATGGACTTTGAGCAATGCGGTCAACGGAGTCAGTCCCCATAACGTAAGTGCAGATGTGCCAACGCTCAGATCTGCGAGAAAAACCCTTCTCGTTGAAAAAGGATTAAGCGATGAAAGCGAATCGCTAGATGCACTCGAAGGGGAGCTTGCCTCTGCAGAGAAAAACCTCAAGGAGCTTGGACCGATTTCGAAAGTTTATTCCGCTACCACTCACAAACGCGGTGGTGTTCCGCGAAATATTCATTTGCTAGCGCGCGGAAATGTACTCAATCCAATAAGCGAAGTAGCCCCAGGAACATTGAGTTTAATCTCTAATCTCAGTAACCGATTTGAACTGCCAGCGAATCATGCCGAAGGAGATCGAAGGGTTGCGTTAGCACATTGGTTGACCGATCCGCAGAATCCTCTAGCTTGGCGCAGTATTGTCAACCGTGTTTGGCAACATCACTTTAGCCAGGGAATCGTCAGTACACCTAACGATTTTGGGATCATGGGTATCCCACCGACCAACCAAGACTTGCTCGATTGGCTAGCTGTCTGGTTTCGAGAACAAGGCGGATCCATCAAATCACTACACAAACTGATCGTATGCAGTGCGACGTATCGTCAAGCAAGCAACCCACGTGCGGAGTGTCTTGCTAGCGACGCTGACAATCGATACGTCTGGCGTTACACACCAAGAAGGTTAGAAGCAGAGGCCTTACGGGATTCCGTCCTGGCAGTGGCTGGTACACTTGATTTGAAAGCAGGTGGACCCGGCTGGCAAGATTTTAAAGTTGAACATCCAGAGCACTCACCGCATTACGAATATCAACTTGCGGATCCAGAAGATAAGTCCATTTGGCGAAGAAGTATTTACCGATTCATCGTTCGCAGTCAAACGCAACCCTTTATGACAGTTTTGGATTGCGCTGATCCATCGATGCGAGTCGATAAGCGCAACCAAAGCATCTCGGCACAGCAAGCATTAGCATTGCTCAACAATGGCATCATGTTGTTACAATCCCGGGAGTTTGCAAACCGCGTACGAAAACAAGCGGGGAACGAGTTGAAAGATCAAGTTCGCATGGCATACAGGGATGCGATCGGAAGAGAACCAGAATCCGATGAATTGGTACCCATGATTGAGTTGGGCGAATCGCATGGACTTGAGAACGTTTGTCGTACTTTGTTTAACCTCAACGAGTTCGTCTGGATCGATTAAGCAGGTCGCAAGCTATGAACCACAAATCGATTGATATCCGCTGTAATTCCCAAATGTCCCACTCACCTTTGTCGTCTCGACGCGACTGGTTCGGACAAGCTGGAGCAGGATTAGGGGGGATCGCATTGGCGGCTATGCTTGCGGAACAGTCCCGTTCTGAAGAGCAACCTTCTTTGGCCAACTCGTCCGAAAAGCCAGCACATTCGGCACTGGTGTTCCCAAAGAAAATCAAACGTGTTGTCCAATTATTTATGGCGGGTGCTGCCAGCCACATTGATTTATTCGACTTTAAGCCAGCCCTCGTGAAACATCATGGCGAGAACAGTGATTTCGGAGAGCCGGTTGAAGCCTTTCAAAACGGCCTTGGCCCCTGGCTGAAACCAATCTGGGAGTTTAAGCCCTACGGACAGTGTGGAAAACTGCTCGCCGAACCTGTTTCTCCGCTGGGAGAAGTCGCGGATAAACTTGCGTTTGTACATAACATGGTAAGCACTTCAGGGGTTCACTCCGCAGCAACTCTCCTGCAGACCACTGGATTTGTTCTTCCTGGTTTTCCGGGGGCCGGTTGCTGGATCAGTTATGCGTTAGGTTCGATCAATGATAACCTGCCCACCTATGTCGTACTTCCCGATCACCGTGGCTTCGGTTCAAACGGGGTAAAGAATTGGGATGCAGGATTCCTTCCTGCTCAATACAGCGGCACAGTGATTCAACCGTTAAGCGACCAACCCGTCGCTGATTTGTTACCACACCGCATTGGGGCTGATTTCACTACTTCGGCGGCTGATGCAAAAGTTCGCGAGGCATTAGCTAAACTCAACCGCCGTCATCTGAGTCAGCGACAAGGCGATCAACAACTAGAAGCTCGAATTCAGAGTTATGAGTTAGCTGCCAAGATGCAGTTGGCTGCCCCTGATGCGCTTTCCTTGAAGGATGAACCTGAACACATTTTGAAAATGTACGGGATTCAGAATGGGAGAACCGACTGGCCAACTGAGATCAATATCGAAGAAGAGACTCATTTATTCGGTACACGATGTTTGACTGCACGCCGTCTTCTCGAACGTGGAGTTCGGTTCGTTCAAGTATGGAGCGGTAATGACAACGGGTTCCCGCGACGCAATTGGGATTCTCACGAAGATGTAAAACGAGACCACGGTCCGTTAGCACGTGGGATGGCACATGGAGCATCCGCCCTGATAAAAGACTTGGCTCAAAGGGGTATGCTCGATGACACACTCATTCTTTGGACGACGGAATTCGGACGCATGCCAAGTTCTCAAGGTGGAACTGGCCGAGACCACAACCCATTTGTCTTTACTAACTGGTTATGTGGCGGTGGCATCCGCGGTGGCATCACCCATGGTGAAAGCGATCAATGGGGATACAAACCTTTAGATCGTAGCCGACCTACTCTCGTACACGACATCCATGCTACCGTACTCAAACTCCTAGGGCTCGACCATACGAAATTAACCTGGAGACATAATGGCATCGATCGAAGATTGACCGATGTCCATGGCCATGTAATCGAAGAAATCCTTAATTGAGACTCCCTTATTGAAAATTCAGCATATCGCTAATGAGCCTCTGATATCTTATACTGCTTGATTCTATCTCGTAAGGAAAAGGTAACTGGATATCGTTAGGAGTATGTGTGATGCATCATCGATCCAGCCAAGGTACGCACCGAAGTCATAATCGCAATATTGGTTCTCTAGTTCAAGTGGCTGTTTTGGTCGCAGCAACCACGTTCTTTTCAAATTTCAGTTCGGAGGCTCAGGCCCAAGAATCTGCTTTCAGAAGGCAACCAAAAAACAATCGAATTGCGATGATGAGCCCGCAATTCAATCCGATTGTAACGCACGAAGAACATGTTTACGTTGCCAACACTCCGAACCATACATTAGATGTAATCGATAAGACTAAAGGGGAGGTCATCCAACAAATTCCGGTTGGAATCGAACCGGTGGGGCTCGCGATCCGCCCTGACGGACTTGAACTCTGGGTGGTTAATCACGTCTCCGACTCGATTTCAGTGATCGATCTTGATGCGACACATCCGACTTATCACCAAGTTGCACACACCATCCAAGACCTTGATCCTAAATCGAAAGCAACGCGATTTGACGAACCGGTTGGAGTGGTATTTGCAAACAATGACAAAGCCTACGTATCCCTTTCATCGGAAAACGAAGTCGCCGTTATCGATGTCTCGACAAGATCGATTCTAAAGCGATTAAAAATCCCAGCGCAAGACCCACGAGGGCTTGCTGTACGAAACGGTAAACTCTTCGTAATACCCTTCGAATCCAACAATCAAACGCAGCTTTCTGGAGGTCGCAAAGAAGATATCGATGGAAATTTAGTGACTTTTGATGCGTGGGATCATTCGATTGCCAATAACAACGTCTTATCAATCGGCCACGTGGTGGATATCGTCAAGAATCCAAATGTTCCTGACCGTGACTTGTTTGTGTTCGATACCAATAACGACGAGCTGATCGAAGTTGTTCCTTCGCTGGGAACACTTCTTTATGGAATTGCCGTAGATGCGCAGAACCGTGTTTACATCGCACAGACCGATGCACGCAACGATATTAACGGTAGAGCGGGAACCCAGAAACATGGCTTGGCCCAATTAGAAAATCGTCCGTTCTTTAACCGAGTCACCCGTGTTGAATGGGATAACGACAATCAAGCGCAAACGTCGTGGTACGAACTCGAACCACTTCCTCCATTGCATCCGACCACTGAAACTGCGTTGGCAACTCCCTATGCGATTGAAGTGAGTCGAGATGGAGGGTACCTGTATTCATTAGCTACTGGCTCTGATACTCTTTTTATCTTAGATACTCAAAACGGTTCGATTCTCGGACGATGCCACGTTGGTGCAGTCCCTCAAGGAATCTCCATCGAGTATCGAAACGAACAGCCTGTCCTTGCTTGGGTTCTTAATGCGGCTGAGAATTCAGTAACCGTGGTTAATATATCAGACCCGCCGAGGCCATTTGTTATCCGAAGTATCCCACTGACTGATCCAACAGATGGTGAAATCAAGGCAGGAAGAATCGCATTCACCACTGCAAGGGGATCTACAACCGGTACGTTTTCCTGCGCCAGTTGCCATCCAGATGGACACACCGATCAACTACTGTGGGTGCTAGCAACACCCATCGTCACAGGTGGAAATCAGATTATGCCTCGCTCCACGATGCCCGTTCGAGGGCTTCGCGATACCGCTCCGTTTCACTGGGATGGAATTCCCGGAGATCCGTACGGGGGGATTCATAGTGCGAGTATTCGCCAAGGCGTCCATCCGAACAGCGATGTCGCCCTCTCCGAATCAACGACAAGGCATTTAATCGATGGTGGCTTGGCGTCTACCATGGCTATGGTTGGAGACAAAACGACCAATGATGAGGGGAAAGCGGGGAAACTTTCCGCGAAAGAACGCGATGCGATGGCCAAGTTCCTATTAAATGTACCCTACCCTCCCGCACAACGAAGGGCCTTCGACAATCGCCTCAGCAACAAAGCAATTCGAGGTTTCAGGCTTTTTCATGTGGATGGGGACTTGGATCCTAGCAAACCCAAACCGAATGTTTGCGGCGATTGCCATCGAATGCCCCACTGGGTTAGCACGAATACACCCGGTACCGGGATGGATGCTCCTACTTGGCGAGGTGCTTACGATCGCTGGTTAATTCTTCCGCAAGGAAGATTGAACATCATCGCTTTTGATTTCTTCAAAACGATGATCGAGCAAGGAGCGCCTGAACGGAGCGTTTGGCAGATGTCTTGGGCAGGTCG
>JBEICB010000204.1:0-8589 GCA_040373655.1 Pirellula sp.
GCATGAAGATGGGGGCATGAAGATGGGGGCATGAAGATGGGGGCATGAAGATGGGGGCATGAAAATGGGGTGGGCGGACGGACGTGGGATTGTGGGGATGGATTGGAATTTATTCGTGTTCGATTATCCAGTCACCGCTTTCTTTGGCCTTCTATCTTCATGCCCCCATTTTCTTGCCAAGGTTCTTATGCCTACTATATTTTCGCAGTCATTCTCATTCCGACTACTGAATTAAGCATGAAGTAACCTCAGTTTTTCTTCGGTGAATAGATTAAGCTAGCTACTGATCGGCAGTGGAGACTCGGGTGAGTTAGGGACGATTGAAGGACGATGCGAATGAATCAACCAATATCTATGCGAGCACTGAGAAACTTCCGTTCATTCATCTCAAGATTGATGAGCATCGTTTGGGTTACTTGGATAGTTCAGCTCGCAACCGCGATCGAGCCGCCCAACGTCGTTTACATCTTGGCGGATGATCTCGGTTATGGAGATTTGGGATGTTACAATGCCGAATCGAAGATCCCTACGCCGAGGCTTGATCAACTTGCGGCAGAAGGTATGCGTTTTCGCGATGCGCACTCCCCTTCGGCGGTTTGTACCCCGACTCGCTATGCCTTACTGACTGGTAGGTACGCTTGGAGAACCCGACTACAACGCAATGTATTGGGGCCTTGGGATAAACCGCTGATCGCTGCCGAACGACTGACCGTCGGTAAACTTCTCCAGCAACAAGGATACGCGACCGCTTGTGTGGGCAAATGGCATCTTGGGCAGAACTACGCGACGACCGATGGAAAGCCTGTCCAGGGTGGAATCAAAAATGCACTGAATAACGTTGACTTCGCTCGCCCGATAAGCGACGGGCCGATCACGCGTGGCTTTGACCACTACTTTGGTACGATTGTTCCAAATTATCCTCCGTATTGTTTTTTCCAAGATGATCGAACGGTGGGAATCCCTTCGCTACCGATGCGTGGAAGTAACTTCAACATTCCAGGGCTCATGGTTCCGGATTGGGAATTGGAGAATATTCTGCCGGAGCTTACGAAACATGCTGTCCAATGGGTGGAGGAGCAAGCAACAGCGAAGAAGCCCTTCTTTTTGTATTTCGCTTTGACCTCTCCGCACTACCCCGTCGTTCCGTCATCGGAGTTTGTAGGTAAGACATCGGTGGGTGCATACGGTGACTTTGTCTATCAAACCGATTGGAGTGTTGGGCAAGTACTCGATGCGCTGGAGCGAGCGGGAGTTGCAGATAACACCTTGGTGATCTTCACCAGCGACAATGGAGCTGAGGTGACAGGGGAAGTAAAACCCGGCGTCTACGATCGCGTGCAGCAGTTTGGCCATCGCAGCTCAGGATCGCTCCGAGGTGCCAAACGGGACGCTTGGGAAGGTGGACATCGCGTCCCATTCATTACACGATGGCCGGGAAAGATCCAAGCGGGGACGAGCAGCGATGCGGTGATTTGCCATGTTGATCTTTTGGCAACGCTTGCAGATATTCTTGTGCTGAAACTACCAGAAAACGCTGGTGAGGATAGCGTGAGTATCCTGCCGGAGTTGCTTGGGAAGCGGCAAGGCGACAGCGTGCGAGAAGCGATTGTGCATCACAGCGCACGAGGCAAATTCGCGATTCGCAAAGGCGACTGGGTGCTCATCGATGCACCAACCGGAGATGACAATGCAGCCAATGGCGAACCGCGATGGCTTAAGAGCGAGCGTGGTTACGAGCAGCACGCATTCCCAGGGGAGCTGTACAACCTCCGCGACGATCTTTCTGAACGTCGTAACTTGTACGGTGAACAATCACAAATCGTCGATAGCCTCAAAACACTACTGAAGAAGTATATCGATGAAGGCCGCAGCACTCCGGGAGTTCCACAAGCCAACGATGTGACTGTTCAGCCTTTCTCTCCCCAGCCCCCGGCGAAGAAAGGGGAATAGATACCGTTTCCAGAAAACGCTTCGAGTTCCCCGGTAGAGCTTAATCGTTTTGATCTTTGATTAACCAAGCAGTTCGTTAATCACTCTGCCGTGTACATCGGTCAGTCGATGATCTCGGCCTCCGTATCGAAAAGTCAATTGCTCGTGATCCAAGCCCATTTGATGAAGAATCGTTGCGTGCAATTCGTGAACAGTCAGCGGATTGGAAATCGCATTGGCTCCAAATTCGTCCGTCTCGCCGAATGCAAAACCTGGGCGGAATCCGCCACCTGCTAAGAACACAGTAAAGCCACTGACGTGGTGATCGCGACCTGCGTTCTGATTGATGGCCGGAGTGTGTGGTGTACGGCCCATTTCACCTGCCCACAAAACGATGGTCTCCTCAAGCAACCCACGCTGTTCGAGATCGGTGATCAATGCCGCTACGGATTGTTCCGTGACCTTTGCATTTTTCTCATGCAAGGCTTTCAGCTGACCATGTTGATCCCAAGGGGAATTGTTTCCGTCAAAGCTTGGGCAGGTAATCTCGATAAATCGTACACCTGCTTCGACAAGTCGTCGCGCGCGAATCGCTTGGCTGGCGTAGTATCTTTGATGTTCATCTTCGGAATCTGTGCCGTATAGTTTGTGTATGTGATCTGGTTCCTTCGAGATGTCTGCAAGCTCGGGAACACTTGTTTGCATGCGGAATGCAGTCTCGTAGTTAGCAATCATCGATTCGATCGCAGATGCGTCGGAAGTTGTCGACGCAAACGCTTGGTCTACCTCCTGCAGCAGTTCCAGTTTCTTGCGCTGTAGCGACAAACTTCCGGAGGGTAGAATGTTGTCAACTGGATTCCCCTTGGCTCGCAACATGGTCGCTTGGTGGTTCGCAGGCAAAAAAGAACTGCCGAAATTCTCTAGGCCACCATTGGGTACCCAATCGTTGTTCAGTAGGACGTAGGCGGGCAAGTTTTCGTTCTCAGTGCCAAGGCCATAAGAGACCCAAGCCCCAATGCTGGGGGCTTGCCCGATACTTCTGCCTGTATGCAATAATAGACTTGATTGGCCGTGCAGTGGTAATTCCCCAACCATGGAGCGAACGACACAGAGTTTATCGGCCACCTTTGCGATATTGGGAAAAAGGTCGCTGACCCATAGTCCGCTTTCTCCCCTCTGCTTGAATTCCCAAGGTGAGCCAAACCACACACGATTTGCGTCCGATTGGGATTTTTTAGAAACCCATCGCGTTCCAATCGGTTGCCCTTGGTGCTTTTTTAGCATGGGCTTGTAGTCGAACGTATCGATGTGGCTTGGGCCTCCATCCATAAAGCAGAAGATAATGTGTTTTGCTTTCGCAATTCGTCCAACCGATGAGTCTTGTTGGTTCGCAAGACTCATTCCGCGCAACGCTAAGAAACCGAAGCCAGCACTGGTTTGCTGTAACATTCCGCGTCGGGTCGGCAATGGAAGTATCCCACCGGGGCATCGTGCTCGCCAAGTGCTCATTTGATCTTTCCTCCTATCCGAACTTGCATAGCCCACTTGGGCTTAGCGATAGTGGATAAACTCTTTGCTGTTGAATAGGGTATGTGTCAATTGTTTCCAAGTATCTAGGTCTTGCATCGCTTGGGTCGCGTCTTTTTCATCGGTTAAGTCTCGATAGAGTTGTTGCCACTTTGATTTCTCAAGCTCCGTTGCTTGACGCCCGAATGCTTGTAGAAACATCGCGTTAATGCGTTCCTCTGCCGTAGCATGTGGAAGCTCGATCAGGCTCTGTGCCCAGTGCTGAGCAGTTAGGTCCACCAACGGGTCATTCAGCAACAAGAGGGCTTGCGCGGGCACGTTCGTTACGTTGCGGCGTCCACTGGGAAGTTTCAAGTCTGGCAAGTCAAAGACAGTAAGAAATTTCGGAGGTGCCATGATCGACATCATCAAATACAGCGAGCGGCGACCATTCCCATCGATAGGGCCGGAATACAGTCGTTTCGATCCATCCTCAACCGTTCGTGGCGGTAGGATTGGGCGGCCGTAGAGACGAAGGTCAAGTCGACCTGATACAGCAAGCAAGGCATCGCGGATTTGTTCGGCCTGTAATCGTCTGGTTGGGAAATGGTGCAATAAACGGTTGGATGGATCTCTCTGCGAGGCTTCCTGGGTGACTTTACCTTCTTGTCGAAAGGTAGAACTCATTACGATCTCTTTGATCAGTGTCTTGGTCGACCAGCCTCTATCGATAAAGTCCCTCGCGAGCCAATCGAGAAGTTCAGGGTGTGATGGTCTATCTCCTAGTCGACCAAAATCATCGGGGCTCGCAACAAGTCCGGTCCCGAAAACCCATTGCCAAACCCGATTGACATAGACACGGGAGGTTAGCGGATGCTCTGGGTACAGGAGGGAATTAGCAAGCTCTAATCTTCCACTTCCTTGACTTTTTTGAATGGGCTCGTTTTGTTCCGGACCAAACATCGAAAGGGTTGCCGGATACACCAGTTCCCCCATTGCATCGACATTTCCCCGGACATTGAAGTACAAGCCAGTTTTAGCAACAAGCCGTTCGTCCATACTATTGACGCTACGAGGGTAGTCGATGGATTGTTCGATGTTTCGGTATTCCTGAAGGAGCTTATCGAGTTTCGGGTTGTCTTGCGACGAATTCGGTAGCAAGTTCTTGTCTAACATCCATTGGAGGATGGCGCGATCCCCGTTGGATGAAGCTTGATTGCACCAACGGTCTTTTGCTTGTATCAACCATCGCGTTACACGTTGGTCGATTTCTGCCCGACTCACTGGTGATGGATCTGCAAATAGATCGATGTAGAGATCCAAGGAGTCCAGTGGTGCACCTGCTGCGTCGTGCGTTGCGATTTCGGTGATGCTCAACCAGCTACGTTTGTCGAATCCGAAGTCTTCGTTTGCAAGTCCCGGGGCTAATCCGGTACGGGGAGGAAAGTTACTGTTGAGAGAAGCGGTCGCAAAATCGATTGCAACCCGTGTGATTCCGTTTTTAAGCGGCAGGTCCGTGTAGGATCGCCAACTCGGTTCGGTTTGATTCAGGAACGCAACACTTTCATTCTGCAGAGAATTTTCGTCGAGAATTAACGTACCGGCGAACTCGCCACCGGCGACTTTGACACTCAAGATGTTGCCCGGGATGGACAATTGTGGCGGTGTGCGAAGCACTCCCGGAAGTTTCGAGGATAGCGCGTGCGAATGCAGACCTTTTGGCAAGAGTCGTGATACGACCTTTTCCCCTTCCAATGCGATCAGCGGAGTGGCTTCTTCTACCCAACCTGAGGTGAACCCTTCTCCTTCCATCACCCATCCCGGAGGAAGTGCGTTCGCTGTGAAATCGGACAGGATCGTGTAGGCTTTATTTGCATCGACTCGCGCGTTGCGATGCGTCATCCATTCATCCTGCAACTTCTTCCATAGCTGTGCTGGCCCCCCCTGCCCTTCTTGATCGTAGAGAGCTTTCAGTTGTATCAGCGGGTATTCAACGTCGCCGAGAACAGGTGCTGGAGTGCCAGCTACCGTCGTAAGATTCTCTCTCCATGCCGCATCGGAGAGCCCGGACTTACTCCATTGGTTCGTCAGCTCGGATTGAATCATCGATCGCAATTCTCGTAATCGCGCGATCGCTTGGGCGTTCTTTGCGGGTGCATCTATCGGACGGCTAGCCCATCTAGGAGTCATGAACATGGCACCTAGAGCGTAGTAATCCCGTTGCGATACGGCTTCGAGTTTATGATCGTGACAACGAGAGCATGCGACCGTGGTGGCAAGAAATGCTTTTGAGAAGGCGTCAATCTTGTTGTTTACCATCTCTTGGTGAATACCGTTGAAGTCACGGCTACTGCCATGTCGGTGTTCCCCCATATGGAAGAACATTGGACCAATTAGGTTCTCTACAATCCCTAGTTCTTCGTTGATGCGTGGCTGTAAAAGAAGATCTCCAGCGATTTGTTCGCGTACAAGCGTATCGAAGCCGATATCGCGATTGAAAGCTCGGATCAAATAATCTCGGTATTCGTGAGAGCCTTTTGCAGGATTGTCCCATTCGTATCCGTATGTATCGGTGTAGCGCACGACATCCATCCAATGCCTGGCCATCATTTCGCCAAAGTGAGGCGAAGCCAATAGCGAGTCCACGAGCGATTCGTATGCAGTTTGCGGATCTTTTTCGTGAGCTTGGAGGTAGTTCTCCCGTTGCTCAATCGTCGGTGGTAGACCAGTCAAAACGAAACAAAGTCGACGCAAGAGTGTTTCTGACGATGCCTCTTTGGCTGGTTCAAGTCCGTTGCTGGCAAGTTTCTCGAAGATAAATCGGTCAATTGGCCCTAAACCGCTTGGCCCTAAACTGTGCGATTGCTTTGAAGCGTCCCCGGAGTTCAGTGTTGAAGAGTTTGATTGCTCCGCGATTTCCGCAACTCCCTGGTGCAAATGGTTGGCATTGCGCGAAGGCTTGAGGCTCCACCAATCTAACCGCTGCTGGAATGTAGCTGCCCAACTATCTTGGTTATTCGATCCGTTGCTTGATCGACTTGCTGTATGTTCAGTAGTGACTAGATTTGCATCTGTCCGCGGATCGATGGCACCTTGTTCGATCCAGGTTCTTAGCGTGGCGACCTTGGTGTGAGTAAGTTTTCCATCGGGGGGCATTTTTAAGTCTTTATCGAGATACAGAATCGCTCGATAGAGAAGGCTCTCTTCGGGTTGTCCAGGTTGAACAGACCTTCCCGAGTGGCCACCGATTTCCCAGCCTTCCTTCACGTCGAGGCGCAAGCCCCCTTCTTGGGTTTGAGCATCGTGGCATTCTTGGCATCGACTTTGTAGCAAGGGGCGGACGTGCGATTCGAAGTATGCGAGCTTCTCGGGCGTTTGAGCAAGTTCACTGAAAGGCTTGTAGATGAATTCAGTATTGAATTTGCGCTGTGTGAAGAGGATGCTTATCGGGCCTTGGACCTCTGGGCCATCGATGGTCTTTAGTGGTGGGCCTTGGGACGGTGATTCGGTACTCCAAACCGTTACCTTTCCTTGCCAGTTTGCGCAATACAGTAATTGATCCGGTCCGATCGTTAGCCCTAGTGGCGTTGCGATTCCTCCTCCGGCACCAGCCCATTCAACCGTTTCGTTGTTATTGGTTCTCAGGATACGATTTGCAGAAGTGCACCAGAACGCAGAACCATTTGCATTGAACGCAAGCCCCCAGGGAGCTTGGTCTGCAAACTGAGCCCAAGTGGCACCGAGTGTACCGTCTAATTGCTCAGCCCGTCGAATTACTTTGGCTTGATAATCGGTCATGAAGAGTTTGCCGTCGTGAATCGCAATTTGAGTGATGCTACCGACAGTCGCCAATGACGCATCCTCTAACCATTCACCCGATGGGTAGTCGTAACGTTTTACCTTGCCATCGTTTTGGCTCGCGACGAGCAAGTCACCTTCGTACCACGCCAAACCGGTGGCTCGATGAAGTCGTCCTCCATACCCTTCCGGCACTCGAATGAGTGTCTCGACGCGTGGTGTTTTTGCGGAATCCCAAGCCGGTTCATAACGAAGAATGGTCCCCATCTCACCCGGCTTGCCTGTGGAAATCAGTAATCGGCCTTCCTCGTCCATTAGAATCGAATTCGAAGGAGGAAGGCCGCTAATGGCTGTTCCTAGGTGCTGATAAGAATCCAGTGCATAACGTTCGATTCTTCCGGAGTCATGCATCAAGACGAGGATCTCACCATCTTGAGACCTTGCATCTGCGCAAAAAAGCAATAACCAAAACCAGGCAAGGCCCCATGGCTGTATGTGCTTTCGGATTGCAGGATGTGTCTCGTCGGTCATTCCAGCCGTCTTCGGTTTTGGGTAGCTTCTTCAACTTTCTCTGGTTTGTATTTTAACCGAGAATTGAGTGAAGATCCTACGCATCCATCTCCTAAAAACGGCTTGAAACATATTTCGATTTCGAAATGGCCCTGGATTTGGTATTGCTATCTAGAGCCATCTTGCGTGGCTAGGTTTCGCCGAGTTGTTTCGTCGATATGGCTTTGCAAGTCTGCGGATTTAGGGATCAGTAAAGGATAGCGTTCTCCAATTGCTTCCAGAGTATGTTTCAGAGCCTCCGCTGCCTGACAGTGGTTTTCAGGGTTGGATTTGCGATAGGCAGTAAAGGCCTGATTAAGCTCATCGATCGAGTTTTGTGAGTCATCGTGGCAGTCTAAGGTGCCGATAATCTCGGTAAGCATGAACGCAAGTTTAATGAAACCTTGGCGGTCGCCTGGAATTGGACGACTGGAGTCAACACCTAGCCAAGAAGACTCAAACGGATTGGATGGGGATCGAAGAGCCTTCTCAGTTCGTTTGAAGGCTGTTTGGTTCCCGTTGTCATTCTCCCCGTCGTCATCATCATCATTGTCTTCTTCTTCATCTTCTTCTTCATATTTACTAAACATGGGAAGTAAATTCTTTTCGGCGGTATCGAAAAGATCATCATCAGTCCATTCATCACCGGGGAAGATGTCCGGTAGGCGGTAGCTGTTTTCTTCCCATTCTTTTTCGGTCTCGTACATGGAGAAAACGAAATCATCGTCGAGTTCAAGAAGATCACCGTCTAGGCGATTGAATTGGGGGCCGAAGACCCCATCGGCCATCATTAGGCAAAGAGGGCAA
>JBEICB010000241.1:0-6763 GCA_040373655.1 Pirellula sp.
CTCACACTTTTTCCAACCAACCAAGCTTTGAGTTTGCGGCTAGTTTATCACGTTTGATTGCTTCTAAATCACGTTCCACTATTGCGAGACGTTCCTCGACGGTAGCCATTCTCACCTCCAATACAGTGTCCGTGTAGCGATGCTGAATTATAGCTCAGTAGTTCTTTCCAAGTAAAGTTCGAGACTTCCGTTGTGATCAGCTTCCAGCCCAACCACGCGCGTTGTTTACCGGCCTGTCGAAAAGGGAAGCGATCGGCAAATCCTCGCTCCAGTTAACACAGAAAGCCGAGAGTGACCGCTCTCGGCTTTTTGCATTAAACCCATGGTTTTCCAGGGGTTGCGACGACTCAAAGGTCGCGGCGCTAGTTTTAGTTTCGAGGAATTTGCTCTCGGTGGCCCGGAGCCAACCATGAGGGTTGCCCTCGCACCCCGGGGAAAAGTAGCGGAAAGCCGACCGGGTAGTGAACGGAAACTTGCCACGCATTGCCCAGCAGAATTACTCGCTGGTTACTGAGGATGATTTCGCCAAGGCCGCAGGCGTAGTGAATGTGATAGTAGAGGGGTGAGTATGGTGGCAAGAATATGGGGACATGCAACATGGAACGCCCCGCGTTTCGAAGACGCCTTGCCTTCATCTAGGCCGGCCGGATCGATCGTACTCGTCTTGTATAAACAAACTACTTATCTTCTTTCCAATCCATCGCTCGGCCATTCTCATAGGCCGCAATCAACTGATAAGGATTGTTCAAGTCCTGATTGTTGAAGACGATGACATGAGGGAGTCGCTCAATAGCTCGCTGCAGATTTGCAAGAGTTCGTTCGAATCGCGCGCGGAGCTTGTCGTCTGGTACATCATGTCCGCCTTGGCAAACTCGCATCGCCACCCGTCTGCTCGATTCCTCAGCACTTTCAATCCGGATGAAGAGGAGCACAACGGTGTATCCGAGCGATGCGTAAGATGCGAGCTGATCTACTTTCTCGCCTACAGGATCAGACAGTACCGTTTCAAAGATGAAGCTCTCTCGTTGGTTTACGAGTTCCCTACGGATCGACGTCGCCATTTCGGCTGCTTCGTAGGGCGACAAACCTAACGCAGCGGACAATTCATCCGCGTTGATAAAGCGCAAGCCTGCGTCGGATAGGAAACTTTCATAGAAAGTTGACTTGCCTGAGCCATTTGAGCCAGCCAAAGCGATGATGATTGGACGCTTATCTAGAAAGTCAAACGGCAGCGTCAACGGGAAACCTCGACCGCGATAAATTCACGACCAACGAACCGACCTGTCGTTTCGCTCCCATTTTCTTCGACACGGCAAATCAGTTCCGGGTGGCCAGCAACAGGCTTGAAATGCGGATAGGGGCGTTTTTTCAATACAGCTTCAAGACGTTTGCGTCCCTTGGCCGTCTCCACTTCTGCAAGCAACTCCGATAACGGCCTCTCTCCCCCAGCCATCTGAAGCGCCAGTGCACGATCGCCGCGAAGCAAAGGCTCGATCGATTTTCCGAGCCCAGCCCAGAACTCAATTTGCCCAGCAATACTCCGCTGCGAGAACGGCACAACCGCTCGAGCATCGTCGACGAGCTCATCCGACAGTTTTACGGGTTGACCCATAGAATTTCTCCTCCGACTCAATGGTAGCATTTTGCTACCTGCGAGTCCAGTTTGCAATGATTGATCAAACGTCAATTATTGGTGTTTGAGGCTGGACGCTTGTCTATAAAAGTCAGAGTCCACACTTAACCGGGAACCTCGACCGCAATAAATTCACGACCAACAAATCGACCTGTCGCTTCACTGCCTATTCTTCAACAATTCCCTGGCCAAGTATGCGAAGCAAAATGAGAAGAGGAAGGCGTCAGCATTTTTTGTTCTGGTCGAGTCCACAGTACCGAAGCGAGTGATCGGATTTTGTACCCGGCTTTTATACTCTGCGCGCGACGTCGGTATTGGCTCTATTCGTGCTCGTTCTCCTGCTCGTGCTCGGATCACGCGCAATTCGTTTGCTACCAGACTTTTTCGATTTCGAGCACGATTACGAGCACCGCTACACTGAGCACGAACAGGACGGATATATTTTGTCTACTATCTATTCTAAGTAACAAAAAAACTTAAGAAAACGGCAATTACTAAACCTATGATTAGTCCACATCCCAAAAAGGCATTACTGGACCACATCAACGACATCCCTAGGTTTGGATTCACAGCGCGGACTGGCTCGATCATCCCTGAAATGATGTATCCACAAAAAGCACCGGTGCAAAGTCCACTCAGCATTGATGCAATAAACAAAAGCTTGAGAAACCGTTTTTGCGATTTATCTTGTTCCAATTTTACACCTGTTGCCAACATGATTATGGCAATTGCTTAGAGGGTCGCCAAACTACGAACGGTGTGCCGGTCGCTTTTTGAATTTTAGGATATCCAGAGGCGAATAGCTATCTCGGCTGGTAAGTCACTAAAATGGAGGTGTTACGAAATCGAGGATCCAACTGTGGCATGCAAACAGATCATGGTGAATGAGAAGGCGATAATAGGATGCATCTTAGGAACCGCTGTGGGTGATGCACTTGGTTTGCCCTATGAAGGGATGTCGCCAAGTCGTGCCAGTAAGTTACTCGGGCCGCCAAATCGATTTCGATTCGTGCTAGGACGCGGTATGATCTCGGACGATACCGAACACACATGCATGGTGTCGCAGTCTCTGATCGAATCCGGGGATAACGTTGAAGCGTTCACGCGACGATTTGCATCCAGATTGTGTTGGTGGATTTTGGCTCTGCCTGCTGGCGTTGGAAAAGCAACGGCTCGCAGTTGTATCAAGCTGTGGCTTGGGATCCGTCCGTCGAAGTCCGGGGTCTATTCTGCAGGCAACGGGCCCGCCATGCGAGCTGCAATCCTCGGTGCGACGATTGTCGATATTCCAAAGCTGCTTGAATATGTTCGAGCCTCATCTCGTCTAACACATACTGATCCCAAGGCCGAATTCGGAGCTGTCGCAGTTGCACTAGCAGCTCGCGAGTCGTCACAGCAAGACAGTGTCAATTCGGAACGATGGCTAGAACTCGTTTCACAAGCCTTGCCCAGCGAAGCTACCGATTTGATTGAAATGCTCCGGTCAGCGATCGCATCGGTCGCAAAGCGAGAATCGACTCTAACGTACGCGAATGCACTTGGACTTGGTCGCGGTGTTTCGGGGTACACCTATCACACGGTGCCAGTTGCCATTCATTGTTGGCTGTCTTTTCCGAACGATTTTCGAAAGGGGGTGACCGCAGCCGTCGAATGCGGTGGTGATGCAGATACGACCGCTGCAATCGTTGGCGGCATCGTCGGGGCACGCGTTGGCAAGGATGGTATTCCTCCCGAGTGGATTAGCGGCATTTGGGAATGGCCAAGAAGTGTCAGATGGATGGAATCGCTTGGGAAGACCCTGTCACAGGCTTGGCCGAGTTCACATACCTCTCGTGCTCCAAGTGTGAATCCGATTGCTGTAGTCCTTCGGAATCTCGTCTTTCTGGCGATCGTGCTTTGCCATGGTTTTCGTCGGCTCGGCCCACCGTACTCCTGAATCGCGGGATCTACCAATTTAGTTCTCTAGGCAGAGTAAGAGATGTAGCTTGATGTCAAATTCGTTCTCTCCTCTGACGCATTGAGATTTTGTGGTTATCGCAACATCGAAAACTTCAAAACCGCGGGTTTGTTTTACTGCGGCGGACTAGATCTGGCCCAACGATAATGCCAGATGGACCAAAAAATATCGCGAGCGTCGCCCAAGGGCGACGCGCAAAAAAGGAAAAAGGTAAGAGAGCCAAAGGAAGAAGGGTTACTTCTTCATCCGCCTCTTGGCCACTAGCCCACCTAGTCCAAACAATGTTCCTATCACCATCATGCTCGGCTCAGGCACTGGGGGTGGAGACGATGGAGTCAGAGTTACGACTCGGAACCCGTCGTCGATGTCCCCGAGGCTACGGATGTGGTTGTGGCGAGACGACGACAAGTAGCTGGAGCCGATGGGGTTAAAATTGCCGCCGCGGATCCCACGAGAAGAAGAATCGCTATCATTAGCTAGATAGAAAGAACTCTCTTCCCACTCATAAATATTCCCTCCAAGCCCCATCACGCCATACGGGCTCAAGCCACCGGCTTGCGAAACATTCGCTGGACCTTGTGCAAATGTTTGATTGTAAACTGCCGTGCCTGCGGTCGTCCCGCTCGCTACAGCAGTTGGTGCTATGTTGCTGCCATTAGCGAATTCGTAAAAGGTGCTGTCGTTGGGGTTGTAATAAGCCGCCTTGTACCACTCGTTGTAGCTCGGAAGGACATAGGTGGCTCGCTTGCTGCGATACGGATTGAGTGGGTCGTAATCAAGCGTTTCAGACCCAGTCCACAAAGCGATGTTATCGTTAACGCCGCTGGTCGTGAAATTATACGCCGCAAAGCCACCACTGCTGGTGTTGAGCCAATTAACGAACCGGGCCGCTTCGTTCCAAGAAACACCTGTAGCAGGCTTGTTTGCTCCATTCCCCCGAAGGAAGTCATATCTTCAAGCGTTATTTGCAGCGACTGCGAAGCGTTGAACTTCGTAATCATATCGCGGCTGACTTCGAACTTACCGATGCCGTAAGTGTATCCTACGCTACCTGCAGGATTCGGTGAGGGAGTTGCTGAATGGCCACCGGCGAAAATCGACATTGGGCTTTCGCTTCTGTACACTATAAGATTACTAGCGACATCAAAAATAAGTACTTCTTTATTTCGCTTGCTCTTGGTTAAGAGGCGCGACCGCGTGGATAAGAAAACAGAACAAACATCTCAGCGCTCTTCCTTAGGAGGATGGAAAAGTCTTCTCGGCGGTGGCATAGTTGGTGGACTTATTGGTGCATCCATTGTTGGGTTGTTGGCATGGATGGCGAACTCCAGCATCGGCTCAGTTCTATCGGAAAGCCAACTGGTCCAACAGCTCGAGAAAGCCCGGGAGATTCTGACGGCCTGGGACATTCTAGCGTTTCCGGTGTTGATGCTAGTTGTCTTTGGTGTACATGAAATCGGACATGTGCTCGGTGGTCTATCGCAGGGTATGCGTTTCCTGATGTTGATCGTTGGACCCTTCGGCTGGCATGCCTCGTCCCACGGCCCGAAATTCCAGTGGAATACTAATCTGGCGCTTATGGGAGGCCTCGCCGCAATGCTACCAAGGAAAATTGGAGCCACGCGTCGAGAGTTACTGGTGTTAATTGCCGGAGGTCCGCTCGCTAGTCTCTTACTGTCAATGTTCGCTATCGCACTGGCATCGCTCGGTGGTCCTCGCCTTGCGGCGTATTGCACGTTTGTCGCTGCCACATCGTTTGGAATTTTTGTCGTGACTCTGATTCCTGTACGCTCGGGGGGCTTCATGAGCGATGGCTTGCAGATCATCGATGTACTAAGGGGTGGTAACGCGATCGTCGGTCGAAACGCACTCATGCAGGTTTTCGCGCAAAGTTTAGACGGCGTTCGTCCTCGCGATTGGGATTCGTCGGCGATCGATGAACTGTCGAAGCTTGATTGCAAAGATCCGCTGCTGCGTACTGGTGGCTTGTTGTATTTGTTTGCTCGAGCGATGGATTGCCGCCACGAGGCCGACATCGCACGGTACCAAGAGTTATTAGAGTCCAGTGTCGATGGATACCCGTCGGGTTTTAGGCAATCCATCTATATTGAACTCGCCATCGGTGCCTGGCTGGCTGGAGACACCGACGCCATGCGACGGCACCTAGCGGCGAGCAAAGGGGGGATCGTCGAGAAATCCCGCAGGCTTCTCGCACAGGCGGCCCTTGCGAAACTTGAGGGACGCGCTGATGACTGCGAGCGGGATCGTCTACTTGCGATCGAGGAACTCGAAAAGGCGGTAGACGCCGGACAAAGAAAACTGACGGAAGACCAGCTTGAGATGTTGCGAGGATCTTGAGTGTGGTTTACTGAGGATCAAAGTAAGCGATACAAGGAAGCTGACTCCCGCCGCAACTGGCGGCTTGGTTCAACTAATCCCATTCGAAGGTTATGTCGGGTGGGATGTCCCTGAGTCTTCGAAGTCTACGAAGGGCGTGCTGAGCGGCACTTTCCCCCGCAAGCCTACGTCTCGCTGTGTGACCACGCCCTTCGCAAAACCTCAGGCGCGCACCCAATTTGGGCCTGGTGGGATTTGCGTTCATTCGCTTCGAAGTGAGCGAAGTTCTCGTAGGACATCCGCGCGGAGAGATGCCGGTGCACCCCAATAGTCAAAGATTCCGCCTCGGTCCGAGTTCTGGCCGCAGACCACAAATACCCCGGTGCCTAGCGAACGCTTGAAGTGGGTCGCCAGCCAACCGACGAATCCTGAGTTGTCGAGGCCCCTTTCGAAGTGGAAACGGAAGACAACAAACCGTTCGACGGTTGTTTCTTGAGCGGGCACCAACGCACTCCAAACGTCGCGATCTCGCACCAACGCGATCGCTTGAGAAGCGAGGTTTGCAGGGAAGGACTCGATATCTCGTTCGACAAACGTGTAATCGTCGGGGAAAACGTAGAGGTCTGCGGTTGCGATCACACGCCTCAGTCGCTACTCAGTTTCGTTTGGGGATTCGTGGCTGATGTCCATGGTCTGCCTTCTTTTCGTTGCTACCTATCGGACTCAAGTAGTCCCATGCCGCGACAATCGGGGCTCTTCGGTTTGCCAACGGGATTGTACGGGTTGCTCTCGAACCCCGAAGAGAGAGAAAGAAAAGGGGACGGGGGGCAAATCAC
>JBEICB010000261.1:0-6054 GCA_040373655.1 Pirellula sp.
CAAAGAGTCATTGATGTTCTCCCAATCTATCCTGTCACTACCCGCATTACCCTCTATCCGATCATCGCCCGCCTGGCCGCGTAAAACGTCGTCCCCCGCGTTTCCATATAGACTGTCATTACCATCGCCACCTAAAATCGTATCGTTGCCGCCATTGCCTTCGATAATGTCGTTGCCGGAACCTCCTTCTAAGTAGTCACCACCAACTACACCTTTGATTACATCATTGCCATCGCCCGCATAGACGCTCACTCCACCTCCCGTCCAGGCACTTGCATCGATCGTGTCGTTGCCGGCATTTCCGTAGATGACCATCGAGGAAACACTGCTGGCCAAGATCGCTTGCTCGCCAGCTAATGAACCATTCGTGTCGATGTCGCTTACGAGGTTCCCCCCAAGCGAAAGATCGTGTCGGAAATGACCACTAGGCGACACCGAGATGACCACCGCGTCGTCCGATGCATCCCCTGTGAGGGTGATCGAGTTGCCCGAACTGGTGATCGAAAACGCAAGCGGCCGGCGACTCTCAAGGCTCTCAAGAATCAACAATCGACGAAACCTCGCCCTCAATCCACCCATGCGAAGTTGCCTGGCTCGACTCGCTCGACCCCGAAAAGTCACTATCTGACGCAAAGCCTGAAGCATTCGAGCAAGTTTCATCGATCGCGATCCTATTGAATTGCAGGAAAAGCAAGGGAAAAGAATGGACGATCGAGTCACCCACGACTCAATCCACACACCCCTATCTGGCAATCCGTATTTCGCACCGGAAATTGCGCAAAAACTTTTCGACTAAAGAGATTATTTGCTGAAAAAAACTATCTTTCTTCAGGTGTTCTTTGGGGTCGCTTGCAAAAAAAAGCATGTTATCACGGCCCCATAAACTGGTTTTGAAAAAGGGTTCTTCAGGTAATTTTGTGGGTGCCTCGGAGTATGTTTGATACATTGAGCCTACCACTGGCTTTATGCCAGTGGAGGCGTAACTTACTGCTACAGCTGGACTCCTAGTTGCGCTTTCACGTAGCTCCTAGCCCCCTTCCCAGTTCCCGCCGGATGGCGGGAACTGGAAAGGGAGCTAGGAGCGGATCGGTTCTTTCGTTTGTAGCTACAAGTCATTGCTCCACCGGCGTGAAGCCGGGTGGTGGCCCTTGAAATTTCACCCACAACAATTCCCGAAGAGCCTGAAAAACGCATAGTCTTGGTGAATCATTCGCAAAGGAGCGTCAGGATAAAAACAGCTCTATTCAAAACTGCTTCAACCCTCAGATCACCCTCGACCTAGCAGTTAGTCCTCGCCTTGCGTCTGAGATTCAACCCGCAGGTCTTCCTGATCCGCAGTAGTTGCGGCCCAAACAACCCAAGTCCGATCAGCAAACATGATGGCTCAGGTACGCTCATAGATGCAACATTCAGTGAAACATTATCCAAAAGCACATCGGCGCTATTAGACGACCCCACAGGAATGAATCTAAGTGTATAGCTATCGACACCAAGAGATACCGCGATCGATCTTACCGTCCAAACACCGCCATGGTTCGCGTTGAATGTCTCGCTCATTACAGGGGAATTTCCACTATCTAGGATTTCAACTCGATATATGGATGAAGATATTCCTAAGTAGTTGTTGTCAACCCATCGCAGATCATACTGACCAGTCACGCCAATCGAAAGAATCTGCGAGATACCAAATGCGGAACTATTACCGATGTCCGCGAACTGATTTCCGTCAAAAGGTGTCGGCCAACTCTCGACAGACCCATTGAAAATCCAACCAATACTCCCACCAACACTTTGCCACGACGTCGGCAGTATTCGTTCGAGAGTGTTTGGGGCAATCGGTGGTGATTCAAAACTCCCATTCTGGATGATACCTGCATGCGAACTGACCACTAGCCAAGACGCTAGCCACGCAAAAAACGCAGCGAGGGTTCTCCTTGAGGGCATACCGGCAAACCGATTTGTGTTTCGATCCATGAATTCACCTTTCTACTGCACCGGGAATCTCTCACGCCGCTCATTCAATCAAAACCAGAGCGATCGTAATCGAATCCGTATTTCGGTCCGAAAAGTGCGCGAGAAATCCGCAAGAATTTTTATTTTTCCTTTTTTGACTCTCCCCCGTGTTGGCTCATGAGGAATCTTGTATCCTGTTGAATCTCCTCCCTCGTAGAAATACTCGTCCCGCTTGATCAACGGCCCACTGATAACTCAACACCCGATATTCTCATCCTTGCCCCAGGTGCGAAAATGAGTGCTGTGATTGACAACCGACCCAAAGTCGCATCCCAAAAACTTCCCCTCGAATCGGGTGTGACGGCTCTGCTTGCCCGTTTGCGCAATGCCATTCATGACACAACCCTCTCGGACGATCCTCGACTGATGCTACTGGTCAACGAGGAAATCAAACGACTCACCAATCAAGCTTGGATCTGCTCGATCGGCGGCAAACTTGAAAAATCTGAATTGGTCAACGAAGTTTGGCTCAAACTCCTTGCCGAAAGCCACCACTCAGAGCCTTGGGCCAGCCGCGAGCACTTCTTCAACACCGTTGCACTGACGATGCAACAGGTCATCGTCGACCACATCCGGCGAAGTAAGGCTCAAAAACGCATCTCTGATCGCCAGCGCGCTACGATCGATCCCGAAGAGATTCCAAGCGAAATCTCCCCCGAATGCATCGCGATGGTAGCCGATGCCCTCGAAGAACTCGAATCCCACGACCCTCAAGCCGCTCGTGTCGTGAGGCTCAAGTACTTCGGTGGCTATACCCAAAAAGAGATCATGCAAATCCTCGATATCTCGCTGGCCACCCTCCGCAAGCACTGGATCTACGGTCAAACCTGGATCAAAACCTATCTGAAAAAAACATAGCCATAGGGTAATGACTCATAGGTATCCGTGATTTCCAATTCTTGCCATCATGAATCCATCTGATCTTTTTGATAAGCTCATCGCGATCGAGGATCCGGTAGCCCAAAAAGATTTCCTTGAAACAGTCGAAGTAGCGAATCCTGAGGTTGGGCGAACATTGCGGGAAATGCTTGCCAACTATTGCCCAGGCGATCCCTTTCTGGAAACACCCGCAGCCGAACAGCTCGTACAGCAAGCCGACGGCAAGGAATTATTAGACGCTCTGGAGGTTCGATTCCAGGCACCAAAGCGGTACAGTAAAACCGATCTAAAGCTCGATTTTCTGTCGCCTAGTTCATCCTTAGGTGCTTTGGGAAATCTCGCTGGATACGAAATCTACGAAATCATCGGACACGGTGGCTCAGGAATCGTACTTCGAGCTAAAGACCCAAGCTTGGACAAATGGCTTGCCATCAAGGTGATGCATTCAGACCAAGTCGACGATAGGGTCGCTCGGCAACGGTTTATGCAAGAAGCCCGCGCGCTGGCGAAAATCGATCATGAGAACATCGTCAGGATTTACCGGGTCGAGGAGAATCCGCTACCCTTTTTAGTAATGGAGTTAGTGCAAGGATCCTCTCTCGATCAATGGATCGAGAATACCGGAGGCTTAAAGCTCGATCGGTTTTTATCGATTGCCACTCAAATTGCTCGAGGTCTTGCGGTTGCTCACGAGCATGGACTGGTTCACCGGGATGTCAAACCTGGGAACATCCTGATTGCCAATACCAACCCACCTTTGGCCAAGATTACGGATTTCGGATTAGCTCGCCAAGTCGGTGATTTGCGTTTGACCGTTGCCGGCGCGATTGTTGGAACGCCTTTGTACATGTCCCCAGAGCAAATCAAGGACGATCAGGTCGATTTACGGAGCGATCTGTTTAGTCTTGGAATCGTTTATTACGAGATGATCACGGGTGAACCACCATTTCGAGGGTCGAACCATTTCTTTGTAATGAACGCCATCGTTGACGATGAGCCTGTGTCGCTGGGTAGTCGTGGAGATTCGATTCCAGATTCGCTTGAGCGAATTATTTTGAAATTGCTCGAAAAGGATCCTTGCGACCGTTATCAATCGGCCCTCGAGGTTATCGATGCGCTCGAGTTGGTAGGGAAACTCCAAAAGGCCCCAATTCAAACAGCTGAACCTGAAAATCGACGCCGTCTGCCGGATATTGGCTCAGCACCTCTGATGTGCGCCGCTGGGCTTGTGGTGACCGCAGTCATCCTGGGCCTCCATTGGTTACCAAGAGTTCCACAGGTGTTGGTCCAGGAACCCACTGTGATCGAACAAGATCAGACATCCTTACCGACCTCAGGACTTCATCCATGGGTCACTGAACTACAAGTCCCGTTTGATTCGGCGACCGCCAAGGAGTATCAGAAACGCTGGGCGGAATTGCTAGGGATCGAAGTTGAGTTTGTGAATTCCATTGGTATTCAAATGGTGCTCGTGCCACCTGGAGAATTCCTCATGGGGTATCCCAGGGGGGAGATTGAAAGCTTGATAGCCAACACTCCCTATGAAAATGAGAAGCAGTCCTTGCAATCGGCAGGTACGCCAACTTGGGTTCGTATTAGCTCACCATTCTATATGAGCAAATACGAAATTACCGAGGCAGAGCGGTTTCGTGCGATAGGCTCGGATCATATGCTTCCATCGGTCTTGGATCTCGAATACGAGCAAGCTCGTCCACGCTCTCGGTCTGAGGAATATCCTGTGACTCGTGTTCCATGGCAGGATGGTGAGTTGTTCTGCCAACGGTTGAGCAACAAGGAGCAGTTGAAACATGTCCGTTATCGACTTCCAACTGAAACCGAATGGGAATGGGCATGCCGTGGGGGGCGTAGTGGAAGCGGAATACACGACAGCGACATCCTTCTGTCCGAGGCTTGGATTGAGCAGAATTCTCAGAAACAGATTTGGCCACGGGGATTAAAAAATGCAAATCCGTTTGGTCTATACGACATGATTGGCAACACACAGGAATGGTGCCTCGATACCTTTCACCCGAATTACTTTACCGGCAATAGTGTCCAAGAACCAATCATGGTCGACCCTTTGGTTAAAAACGATGATGCCTTCTTCGTTGATGGGCACGTGCTAAGGGGAGGCGCGGCGATCTTCGGATCGAATATTTGCAATTTCTCATTGCGTGTTTGGCGAGAGCAATACAGCACTAGTTGGTTCACTGGATTTCGGATTGTCCTACCTATTGACCCGCAAAGGCTAGAAGCATTTCAACGATGATCGTTTTGCAAACGGATTCATTAGGCCAGCAAGATAAGCATGACATGTTCTAATCTCTCATTATTTGGAACGCTGCTCAACACTCTTTGAAAAAGGATATGCTGACGAGACGATCCCAGTAGCGCAGAGATGGAGAGACTATGTGCAATCGCATCGCGACTGGTCCAATAACGCCAGTGTCGGTGGCTTTCGGCAGTCAACGGAAACACATTATCTTTTCGCCACTTACTACTGGTGTCTGGCTACGAACCGATCGGGAAAAACATCCGCCGAGGAAAAGAGTTTCGCGTCCAGCGAATTACAAAGTGCGATCACCAAGTGTAAGGAGAACCCCAAAGTGGAACTTGCACTCATGGTCGAAGCTCTCAGACGGATGAAAGTTCCCGTAGAACTTCTCATATCCCAAATCGAAAATAACGCAATCAATCGTTGACTGTAGGACCGGGATTGACCAAGTTGCCCTCATTGAGGGGCGGTAACGAATGAAATCGATGACATCTGGCTTGTTCACCTTGTCAATTCCGTCAACAACTTCCGCCGCAGGCGGACGCTACCAACGTAGATGATTTCTCAGAAATCATCTACGAGCGCCAGAGTGACCGAAACTTGGCGAGTGTTTTTTTGGGTGGCCGCCTTGCGGCGGCGGTTTTCTGACGGCATTGATGGTGTTGACAAGATTGACTGTGTTGACGGCGGACCGACTTGACGTTGTTGCCAACGTAGATGATTTCTCAGAAATCATCTACGAGCGCCAGAGTGACCGTAACTCGGCAAGTGGTTTTTTGCTACGCCGCATTACGCACAAAGTCGACGAAGACCTGTGCCACTGCTCGGTCGGCTCCGAGGCATCGAGCAAGAATCCAATCGCGATCCGGGTATTCCGCTTGGCAACG
>JBEICB010000181.1:0-9769 GCA_040373655.1 Pirellula sp.
ATGGTGTTAAAGCCGCGAAATGTTGGGAAGCCATCGCCCCAACGGATGCCGCGCCAGTGGCCGCCGAGGCTACCGTTGACGTACCGGTCACCGCGAACGGTGTTGCGGCAAGTGACAACGCCAGCACCAGTGTTCATGCCGCCGACGCTAACGACCACACCACCTTGAACGCGGAACTTACCGGCACCCCAGCCGAGGTTTTGGCTCGGTGTTGTTCCGGTTTCGCCCAACAGTGCGGTGTAAGCCATACCGTCCGTCGCGTCAGCGATGCGGCGTTGATAGCGACCTTGGAACATCCCGCGGTTTGCAGCGGGGTGCCAAGCCGAACCGTTGTCTTGGGTGGTATCCCCGTAGCACATGACGTAGTTCGTACGAGCCGAACCGTCATCAAACCAGTTTGCATCTGGATTCATCTTGCCTGGGTCCGATGGGCAACGCAAGTTAGGAACTTGGGTGCGCCATGGGAGGAAGTTACCGCCAGGACCCATATCCCAAGGCCAGAGCCATGCATTGATGACGGTGCCGTTGGTTGGGTGACGGTAGGGGATGGTGAAGAGTTGGGTGTAGAGTTGGTTTTGTTCCATTTGTGGCAAAACCATCAACGTACCCGACCATCGGTTGATCCCGACGCGACCTACGTTCGGGTCAGCGTCTGTACCGGTACCGCCAGGAGCTGGGCCACCCCATCCTGGAGGAAACTTCTTGTACGCCGACTCGTAGTTCAGAAACGCCAAGCCGACTTGGCGGATGTTGTTGCTGCACGACATTCGTCGAGCAGCCTCGCGTGCGGCCTGGACCGCAGGCAGCAACAAGCCCACGAGAATCCCGATGATGGCGATGACCACCAGGAGTTCCACGAGCGTGAAGCCGCGCATTCGTCGAAGCTTCATAGCAAAGAACCTCATAAAAACGAAGGAAAAAAACGCGGACGAAACCCGTCCGGTGCACAACTTTTAATAGTAAGCAATAAGGTTGCTTAAAATCAATCATCGGCAGCCGATTATTTGTTGCTTTTGCGTTAAATTTTTTTGTTGCGGTTCTTTTTCCCCCTTTGGAGGTGTTTACGGTGATTTTTGCGAGTATTGTAGTTCTTTATGGGGGTTTGTTAACTCTTTGGTGGGGGTTGGGGTGTCGGCAATCTGGATACTGTCAAATCGACGATGGCTCGTAGCCACCGTTCCCTAGGAGGTGGGTATCGGCATCAGTACCCTTGGCTACCCCACCCTTGGCTACCCCGGTGGCTTCCCTGGTGGCTTCCAATCCCCGACTCTCTAAACGGTCTGCCGCAAAGAAACGGTCTGCCGCAAAGAAACGGTCTGCCGCAAAGAAACGGTCTGCCGCAAAGAAGTAAAGACGCGAAGAAGCAAAGCCGCAAAGAAGGCCGCAAAACATTGAGCCGGAGAGCGCGAGCTCAATACGGTACGCCTCCGGCTGACCGCTGAACGAAAATTACCAGCTGACCGCTAAACGAAAATTACCAAGCCGGGACGCGCGCTTTCCGGCTCGAAGTGCACTTCTGGAACTCATCGAAATATCGATTTGACGGTCTTGGGCTCAAGTGGGGGAAGCCCCACCGCGTTAAGTCTGATGATCTGTGGTTGTTGGAGTTAAGGGAGGATTTGTAGTTTGGGGGATCGCGGCGTGGTGGCCAAGAAGATTGGGCGGAAGAGTCCGCCGGCTCCTTGCCAGTCCTCAACGCGGATGCTCAAGCTTAGCTTTTGAGGGTGGGATTGAGTGATCGAAATTGGGACTTCGAAGCTCACGCGGTCGTCAAAAGCGGTTTTGCGAGTTTCACGGTTGCCGGCGGAGCCGATCAAGGTTCCCTCGATGTAGGCTTCGATATAGTCGTCGGCTCCGTCAACCCATAGGTAGAGAGGGCCAGCGGGCCAATCGTCTGGAATTTGGATTTCGGTTTGGTACCAAGCCCAACCGTCGAGTCCGGGGTAGCCTTGGGACTCCCAATGCTTGCCGATTTCAATGGGTTTCCAATCCGATTCTGTGTTGTCTTTTTGTTCTTGGGCTTCGTTGGGATTTCGATGCCAGCCTTCTGAGAGTCCGCGATTCATCGGATCGGGGCGTAGTTTCCAAGCGATCTTGGTCAGGTCAATCGTTTTTTCTCGCAGTTTGTCTCGCAGCGCTTGAAGGGTTTCGGTTCGCATCGCTTGGATGGGAGGTTCGGTTGTGGTTCGATGGATTGGAGGTGGCTGGGCCGAAGATTGCAGGAGTCGAAGTTGCTCGATGGATTTTGAAAAGACCCAAGCCCCTGCCGGGTTTGAACCATCGCCGAGGTTCAGTGCATTTACAAGTAAGGTTCCTTTTCCGATTTGTGTTGCGAACAGCAGTCCATGGGTTTTAACTTGAGCAATATCGTGGTTATCCCAGAGCATGAGATAAGGCGTGCATTGATCGAGCCACTGGATATCTGGCACGACGGGACCGGCAAGATCGAAGTGTTGCAGGTCTCTGAGCATTGCGTGAGCTTGCTCCCAGCGAGAGTTTGCGTTAAGGATTGGGCCGCCGCGAAGGAACCAGTGTTGGCTCAGTGGAAGGCTTGCGGATTGCCCATCGGGTACGAACAAAACATTGCGCCCGAGTTCCAGAGCATCGAGAAGAGTAAAGTCGAATCGTTGCGCGATCACGACGGGTGCGTCGGAGGGAGATTGAGTGACTGTCCATCCGTAACGTCGGGCGAGTGAGTTTAGATCGCGGCGTAGGGTTGCGCTGCAAGATGCGTGCAGTTCAAGTTGGTCGAGCGCTTTGGAAACAGGCGACTGAGGATCAGTGTGTTCGTATTGTTGGATTGGGCTTGGGATTTGCCATAGGTCCCAGTTGTTTTTTGCGATGACGATTGGTTGGTTGGGTTTTTCTGCGGTAAGCCCCTTGGGGGTTGAGTCATCATCAGAGTCATTCTCGGGGGGGATTGCCACAAGTTCTACTTCGAGATTCCAAGGAGTTGGCTTTGGTACTGTTTCGAGTGATGTGGGAATCTTGGGAAGCGAATCTCGAAGAGAGTAAAGAGCAACAATTGATGCTTGGGTTTCGGGGGTGAATTGTTGAAGGAGTGATTGAATAGTCCACGATTGTTCGCGATGGATGGAAGGTTGATTTGGGGAAGTCCAGGACCATCGCAAACGGAGTTTTTGGGGCGGCATGGGATTTCCTTGATGTTGCAAGTTTTCGAGGCGAGTCTTTAGGTCGGGGGCTTGCAGGAGCAAATCGGCTTCGACGGGTGCGTCATCCCAAAAGCTACGTCGTTCGGTGGGGGTTTTTAACAGCAGTGAACAGTCCTTATGCCAGTGAAATTCTTCAGCATTCCATTTTCGTTTGTTTTGGAAGTCGATCAGTCCCATGGAAGCGAACGGGAAATCTCGAATGACCGAGACGACGTATCCACCATTTGGAAACTCGCGACGATAGGTTTCGATTTGGTACTTGCGCATCAGCAAAGCGTATCGCAATGAATCTGCTTCGAGTCGCTCAACAGAATGTACTCCCATGTCTAGCGAGCGTTCTTGAGCCCAAATTTCGTTGGCTTGGTAAGCCAGTGGAAACCAGAAGGGTGATCTGGATGGATCGTCTCGATCGCTTCGATGAAGGGATTGAAGTTCTGCATCGCGGCCTTGGGGTGCAAGAGGGTCGAGGGTGTTTGGCGCAAGCCAAGTATCTGCTGCGATCGCTTCTCCGAGGACAAGGGGTTTGATTCCATGTTCATCGATGTATTGACTTAGTCGAGTGAGGGTCGAGGGCCAAGTGTGGTTATTACCGTAGGGGTGATCATCATAAAAGTCGTGGATACGGTTCCATTGGATCCAGCTACTGTCGTCTTCGACGATCGAACCCGGAATGCGAGTGTGGCAGCGTTCATAGAGGGTTCGAATCACTTCGATATCTGCGCTTGGGCCAGTTTCGCAAGTAAGGCTGCGGAGGATTATGCTTGGATGATTGCGATCGTAGAGGAAGAACTCATCGAATTCCCGCTCGAGGGTCGGTAGGGCTTCGCGCGTCCATTGCGAGTGCCACGTTGGATATTCCATCCAAACCATTACACCCATTTCGTCGGCCAGATGAAGATAGTCTTTGGGTGGCACCCATAGGCAGAACTTGATCAAGTTAAAGCCGTAATCTTTCACGAGTTGCAGTTCCTCGCGCCAGTGGGCGGGATCGAGGCTCGGTGCGACCCTTGGAGGTGCATAACCCCAGTTGAGAATTCCACGCACTTGGATTGGTTGGTCATTCAACAGGAGTTGTTCTTTCTCAACCCGGATGGAGCGGAAAGCGAATCGAGTATCGACTTGATCGATCGGTTTGGCGTTGTAGTGGGTATTCGCGACATCGTGGCGGTCGGGGGGAGCGTTGTGATCGGGGGTTTCGATCGCGACGAACGCTTCATAGAGATACGGGGTATCGGGGCTCCATAGTTTCGGAGAATCGAAATGGAATTGCCCTTTCAATGTTGTGGTGCCTTCGGATTGCAATCGTTGTAATTCGTCGGGAGAGAGGTTGTAAGTAAGCGACGACCAAGGCGTAGTGGACGCCGTTTGGTCCTTGGATAATGCACTGCGATCAGTTGCGAGTCGCTTATCTGCTGCGAGTCGATAATGAAGTCGCAATTGCAGCGGTTTGGTTTCTAATGAACTCTCCGGTGAATCCTGGTTTTGCAATTTGACCTCATAATGGAGTTTGGACTCTTGGGGGGCTCCCCAGAGAAAGAGTGAGTCTGCGTCGATAGAGAGTGCGGGGCGAAATAGGAGTTCGGCGGGTTTCCATAGGCCGCCGAAGTGTGGGGCGAAGACGGGTAAAAAGCCTTGGGAGTTATGTCCTACGCGTTCATCGACTCGGACGAGGATTTCGATGTTTTGCGATTTGTCGTTTTGAGATGGCTTGAAGTAACTGCTCAGATCGCATTCGAAGGGAGTCCAGCCACCGAGGTGTTCCGCGATACGTTGGCCGTTACAGAAGAGGGTTGCGTGCGTCGCAGCGCCTTGGAAGCGAAGGATCGTCCGATGGTTAGGATTTCTTGGCGAAATCGATTCCATTGGCAAGTTCTTCAGTTCGGAGGGATTCAGTACGAGTCGGTACCATCCGATGCCATCGAAACCGACACCTTCATGTTGTTCGAAGGAGGCTGGTAGTTGTACAGATTTCCAAGGCAGGCTTTCTCTAGCCTCGAGGGGGGATTGTGGATCGGGTTCTCGCGAGGGCGGTTGGATCGGAAGAAATTGCCATTCGCGTAAGGGTTGGGAAATTCGCACATTAGGCGACCTTAGATCAGGGTGCTGCGCGGGGATGAGGGAGGGTTGAGTTAAAATACCTATTAGCGTCAGGAGGTGCGGGAGTGTTAGGCGGAACCAAGGACGTTTAATGGGGGTGATTTGTGGGGAATTCATCGTGGGGCTTTCGTTGTGGTTTTTACCTGTTCGTGATTGTTCGCTAGTTGACGGTTTAGGGGTTGGCTCGTATTGTTGCAGTTCACGCTTTGCCCAATTTCTCGTCCATTCGGGCGAGTTTTGTGAGCCGAGTTATGTTAGCTTGTCATTCATGAATATCGTGCAAGTCCGTTATTTCACAAGAAGGCCTTAGGTTATGAGTTATCGTATGTTTCGCAGCGCAAAAGCAGTCTCGTTCCGAGCTGCATTGGTAGTTGGTCTCTCTCTTGGGTTCGCTTCTTCGGTTGTTCCGATGTGGGGAATGGCGCAAGACGCTGCGGCGACGGTAGCGGCTCCTGCGGCCAGGCCGGTTTCGCCGGAGCAAGCGGCGATGGAAGCGGAAGTGCTCAAGGCTTCGAAGGCACTGATTGATGCGTTTAATTCTGCAAATATTGATTCGGTTTCGGGGATGTTTCTTCCTGACGGCGAACTGATCGATGATTCGGGAACGGTTTACCTTGGTCACGATGAGATCAAAGGCTTGATGAAGGCATTCCATGAAGCTTATCCTGGGGCGAAGACTGAAGCTCAAGTCGAGTCGATTCGTACTGTGGCAGGATTGGCGATGGTCGATGGGACGCGAGCGATTATTGACAAGGACGGCAAGAGTGGATCGGTTTTGCGTTTCTCGGCGATTTGGAAGAAGACCGATGCTGGGCTAAAGCTTGCCTCGTTCCGTGATGTTGCTGAGCCCGTTGCTCCGACTCCTCACGAAGCGCTAGAGGGGATTTCCTGGATCATTGGCGAATGGGTTAACGAGTCTGGTGATTCGAAAGTGAGTATGAATTATCGATGGGATGAGAATGGAAATTTCATCGTCGGCGATATTCTCATCAAGAGTGGCGATCAGATTGTCATGAAGAGTTTTCAGCGGATTGCTTGGGACGCGCACGAAGGCAAGTATCGTTCGTGGACTTTTGATTCCGATGGTGGTTTTGGGGAAGGGCTTTGGAGTGCGACGCCAACCGGATTGGTTTTGCAATCGAAAGCGACGGCGCCGGATGGTTTGCGAGGAACCGCGACGGTCAAGATGGAATCGGAGAGCAAGGATCGATTTACGATTCGTGGTTTGCATCGCATGACCGAAGGTAACGAGGAACCGGATTACGAGTACACCGTGGTTCGTCGTCCGCCGGAAGCGAAGTAAGCTTTTGGCGAAGTAGTAACGATAAAATCGTTCGGGAGGCATTCTCTCCCGAACGCAGCTTGCGAAAATACTGGGGTAGGTAACCCGAGGTTCCAGACAGGTTTCCGTAATACATTGGCATTGGCTAAGAATTGAGATTGCAGAGATGAAAAAGAGTCCTCAGCATTGGATGATGCGTTGCATGTTTCCCTTGACGACTTCCCTTGGGTGGGCCGCGATTTTGGGGATGGCGTTTGTTGCACCTCTAGATAGTGCGAACGCGCAGGGTCGTGGTGGTCGAGGTGGTGCGATGGGTGGTGGAATGGGTGGATCGCGACCCAGCGGAGCGGGATTCAGTGGCGGTGGTGCTCGCCCGATGAACATGGGTGGAGGGGGAGCAAGGCCACAGATGCCGATGAGTCGCCCTGCACCGCAAATGCCCATGAATCGGCCTTCGTTAGGCAACTCGATGCCTCAGTCTCGGCCTGCAGGCCCGGGCAACATGGGTGGCAACATGGGTGGAATGAGTCGTCCGATGCCGGGCAACATCAGCGGGATGCAGCGACCGAGTACAGGATCGATCAGCGCGAACCGTCCAAGTCTTGGAGGTGGAATGGCGACGACGCGTCCAGCAACCGGGATTCAAAAGCCTAACTTGCCCAACACCGGAAATATTGGGGCTGGCAATATTGGGGCTGGCAATTCGACCCGTCCGGCACCAGGAGGCTTGAGTGGTTTGAGTCCATCGAGCCGTCCGAACATCAAGTTACCGAGCACCCTGCAACCTTCCAATCGTCCCGCCCCAGGCGGACTTGGGAATTTGACTGGAACTGATCGTCCAACGACTCGTCCGACCCCGGGTACTGGAGGCCCGTCGCTTGGAGGTATTTCGCGTCCACAGTTGCCCGGGGGCGCTTCGAATCGACCAGCACCAATGCCGGGAATCCCGGGACTGAATGGGCAAGGACCGACGACGAAACCGGCACCTGGATTTGGAGGGAACGTCGTTGGTGGAGGGAACCGACCTGGTCAAGGCGGGAATCGACCGGACCTTGGGGGTAACCGACCTGGTCAAGGCGGGAATCGACCTGATTTTGGGGGGATCAATCGTCCCAATGACGTACCGGGTTTGAACCGTCCGACGACCAAGCCAAATCGGCCGAGCATTGGGGGCAATAGGCCAGGCCAGGGTGGAGTTACGACTATTCCGGGAATCGCGGATGGAAACCGGCCAAACGGAGGGAATTGGAATCGTCCGGATTGGAACGGAAACAACAACTGGAACGGAAACAACAACTGGAACGGGAACAATAACTGGAACGGGAACAATAACTGGAACGGGAACAATAACTGGAACGGGAACAATAATTGGGGTAATAACAACAGTTGGGGGAACGGCAATTGGGGCAGTTGGGGCAATAGCAATAATCGTCCCAACTGGAATAACAACAACCGTCCCAATTGGAATAACGGCAATACCAATATCAATATCAACAACAACAATTGGTACAACAATAACTTCAATCGTCCGTCTTGGGATCGCCCTGGCTACAACAACAACTGGGGGACGGGGTGGGGGTACAACAACAATTGGAATAACAATTGGAGTAACAACTGGAACAACAATTGTGTGCATCCGCACTACCATGGTTGGTATAACGGCTGTTGGTCCGGGTATTGGGGCAGTTCATGGTACTCGCCGATTGCATGGGGTGCAGTTGGCTGGGGGCTAGGTTCCGTCACCAGTAGTTACTTCAATACCGGCTACAGCTACGTCAACCCTTACTATGTAGCACCGGCTGTTGGCACTACAACGGTTGCGGCTAGTGTGCCCTATGACTATTCACAACCGGTCGTTGTGAACAATTACATTACTGCGGAGAGCCAAGGCTCTACCGCGACATCAACCTCATCGCCAACTACCACTGCAAATCCAGTCGCGAATGCTAAGGTGGAAGAGTCGTTTGCAGACTTTGACAATGGGTTGGCTTCGTTTAAGCAAGCCGACTACCAAGGTGCATTGAATGCGTTCAATGCGGCTTTGTCGAAGAATGGTGGAGATCCGGTTGTGCACGAAGTGCGAGCTTTGACCTTGTTTGCGCTGGGGGATTACACGAGTGCTGCACCGGCCCTCAATGCTCTCTTGGCATCCGCTCCTGGCATGGACTGGACCACGATGAGCAGTCTTTATGGCAATAGCGATGATTACACGGCTCAATTGCGAAAGCTCGAAGAGTATTGCAAGGCCAATCCGAAGAATCCTGCTTCAGCGTTTGTTCTTGCTTATCACTACTTGGTGATCGGTTCGAAGGACTCTGCGATTCGCGCCCTAAAAGTGGTTGTCGAGAATCAGCCGAAGGATGTGACAGCGAAGCGAATGTTGGAAGCTTTGGATCCAAAACCGATTGAAGCGAAGACCGCTCCCGCGCCGGAGCCTGAAGAGTTGGCCAAACCGGCACCTGAAGTTGATTTGGTTGGCAAGTGGCAAGCGGTCGCTGGTACGACGACGATTGAGTTAACGATTACCGAAGACTCAACCTTTAGTTGGAAGGCTACTGAGATGGGTAAGCCTTCGATTGAGTTGTCCGGAGATTTCGGTACCAATGGTGATGCGATCTTGATGGAGACGAGCGACAAGGGATCATTAGGTGGAACGGTCAAGAGTCTCAACGCAGACGAATGGGTGATGAATCCGCCGGGAGCAACCGATGACAACGCTGGCTTGAAGTTCAAGCGAGTGAAGTAAGCAGAGTTGGTTGAACAAGCGAAAAACAGTGACAAGGCCCGGTGTGAATCGGGCCTTGTTTATTGTTGTGGCTCCACATGCAGTGGTGTCTTTGGTGTGAGGCATTGGTGCAATGGTATGTTCCTCAGTCTGTTGTTTAAAACCCACACATTGAATGAATGGTGCTTGGTGGATCGCGCTGCGAGCCGATGGCTCGAGAGAGTTGAAAGGAGTGAGTTGAGAATTGAGCGAACGGACCAAGGCGTTGATTTAATCAATGGTGGTTGGTTTCGCGCGAGTACGCCTGCGGCTGACTGCTAAACGAAATGGTACGCCTGCGGCTGACTGCTAAACGAAATGGTACGCCTGCGGCTGACTGCTAAACGAAATGGTACGCCTGCGGCTGACTGCTAAACGAAATACCAACTTGGCGTTTACGTCTTGCTTATGGTTTGGCCAACGCGCGTTGCAGTGGGCACGACTTGGGTTGCG
>JBEICB010000166.1:0-10329 GCA_040373655.1 Pirellula sp.
ATCCAACACCGACTGATGCTCAAGCAGTTGAACTTCAAGACCCACTTCAGCGTCAACTCGATTGCATTACCCCTAGCAGGTTGCCTTAGTGTTAGCCTCGCTTACTGCGGGTATGGGATCTGGAGCCTGGTAGCTCAACAACTTAGCTACAGTGTTCTTCACGCCATTCTGCTCTGGCATTTCGTTGGTTGGAGGCCGAGTTGGATATTCAGTTGGCATTCGCTGAAATCGATGTTTGGATTTGGTTCCAAAGTGCTCGCTACCGGAATGCTGGAAACCGTTTTCCAAAACATGTATGAGCTTGTCATCGGTAAAGTCTCTTCACCCGAACTTGTAGGTTACTATTTCCGGGCAAGAACAACCCAGCAACTCCTCGCATCAAACCTTTATTTTTCTATTGGTCGAGTCACTTTTCCTGTTTTCTCAAGCATCCAAAACGACTTGATTCTATTACGTTCCGGTGTCCGCAAAGGACTTTGCTACCTAGGAATGATTAACTTTCCGCTTATGGTCGGATTGGCAGTGGTCGCAGAACCTCTAGTGCGGGTGGTGTATACGGCTAAATGGTTGCCCTCAGTTCCCTACCTTCAATTACTTTGCATCGTCGGACTGCTGCAACCACTAAGTGCAATTAACGCGAGCGTTCTGACGGCGCTCGGACGTTCTGACCTGACTCTTCGCATGGAACTCATAAAAAAAGGGCTTGCCGTTGTTCTGTTGGCTTGCACATGGAAATTCGGAATCGTCCCAATGATCATTGGCCAAGTGGTCGTTGCAATCTTCGGATACTTTATCAATTGCGTTTACACATCCAATCTGATTGGTTACTCGATGAAGCGACAGTTTTGGGATTTGCTCCCCGTACTCTCCCTCTCTTTGACAATGGGGGCTCTCGTAACCGCGGTAGGTTGGTACGATTATCCAAATCCTTACATCCAACTGCTAACACAGACAGCAACAGGAGTCCTCTCCTTCGTCCTGCTTTGCCGCCTATTTGGAGTGGAATCCTATCAATCAATAGAGCAGTTGGTCTTTAAGAAACTCAGCGGCTTTCGCACAGCACCAACACTAAAAAGTCAACAATGATCGTCGTCCAAGGTGGAGACTGTAAATGCTTGCCCAAATAGTCCTATTTTTCTACTTCGCTTTTTGCTTGGTCTGCCTCTGCCTGTTGGATTACCGAAAACGGTCATCACGTTGGATTGCTTTGGCAGTACTCGGCATAGGACTGGGCATGCTAGCCATCGTCGCACAGAAAATCCGTGGAGAAAACCTCGTTCAGACCGTACTATTTGGATGGTACGCAGAGGGACGCGTAGGCTTTTTCACCCGTATCGCCGCCTTGGGAATCGGCGCCTTTAGCGCCACGAGCCTGTTTGCAAGGCATTATAGCCAGCCATACATCCGATGGTTGCAACTCGCTTCCTTAGCTATCGGTGTCGGCTCAATCAGCCTTTTACTTTTCAGAGATACTTTGAGCGGGCTGGTTTCGGACCCCGATGCCTCCGTCACCTCGGGACTCCTTCAAGTCTCATCAGCAAAAGGGGTCCGTATCCAACGTATCGAACTTCCCTTTCACCCTACATCTGTGGTCACCGGAGCCAATGCCGACGAAGTCTTCGTCGCTGGTTACATCGGTGCCTACCTACAAGGTGGAGCAATTTACCGCTATGACTTCAAAGACAAGGATGTTCGTAGTAAACAAGTTGCGGACGGCTTTACCCGCCCACATGGTTTGGGCTATCGCGACGGAGACCTGTTCGTCTCCCGAGCAGGACAATTCAGCCGCGCCGAGGCCGGACGTATGATTCAAGAACGCACCGGAGCAGTCACAAGGATTAAAGATCTAGACAAAGATGGTGTGTTCGATCATTACGAAGATATTGTCAAGTCACTTCCAGGCGCACAAATGCCCGATGGACTTCACCAAAACAATGGGATCGAGATCGTGGGTGAAAAACTTTACATCACCGTCGGTGTCTCGACTGATCATACTCCCGCTGTCCTTGACACCGAAGGGACGATTCTTCGCTGCAATCTCGATGGAACAGACCTCGAAACGTATGCTCAAGGTCTACGCAATCCATACGGGATTACCTTTGGACCGCTCGGAAAAATTTATGTGACAGATAATGATCCTAATTTCGCGGAACTAGGGGATAAGCTATGCATGGCAGAACAAGGATCTAACCTCAGATTCCCGTATGACTCCGTCGACGGCGTTACAGTGGAAGGGGGAACAGCACCTTTGAAACGTTTCTCCAGCGCCCAAGGCATTAGCTACGTCCCTGCAGACGAAAAAAATCAGTGGGCAGACCGAATCCTTATGGCCTCGTACGGAGACAATGCCCTGAGCGCCATTCGAATTGTTCCAAAGGATCCTGAAAACTACGAAGTCCAATCAGAATTTGTTGCAAAGATCAGCCAAGTCGTCGACACCCACTACGCAGGAAAGAATGTAGCATACGCCTGCAGCTACGCCGAAAAGGCACTCTACCGCATAGAATTCGACCCGGCCCCATAAGATAACGCGATACACTTCGATCCAAGTGCTTGTTCACACCGGAAGGACTACCCAAGAGATGCTAATCAAGTTATCTGCAATCGCTTGTTTCCTCCTCGGCATGTTCCTAATCGGAGAATGGAACTACTCCTCAAAATTGCCGAAAATACGACTTTCAGAAGGGAAGGAAGCCTTCGAGAAATATTGCATGAAATGCCATAGTCTCGAAGCAGGAGAAAATGGATTTGGCCCAAGTTTACACGCGATCGCAAGCGTGGCTGCAACCCGGAAACCTGGCCTCTCCGCTCAAGAATACTTGTGGGAGTCCGTTGTCGACCCAGCTGCGTTCAAGGCAACCGAAGGCCTAATGCCCGTAGGCCTAGCCTCCAACATCGGACGAGAGAAACTTTTTCAAATCGTCGCTTATTTAATGTCCACCGGCAACAACAACGACTTCGCACCGCTCTGGAGTGTTGCAAAAGTCTGGCAAGCTCCTACAAAATCAGACCAAAGCAACTCAAAGTGGTCTCTAGAAAAACTCAATCGCGGAAAAGCCATTTTCCACGGGAAAGGGAAATGCGCTGAGTGCCATGTACTAAATCCCGTTAATGCTGCTGACCACCTCCTTGCCCCCAACCTCTCAGGCGTCGGCATTAATGACGAATCCTACCTGGCTGAATCCATGAAGTGCCCATCCTGCTACCTCTCTCGCGGATTCCGCTTCGGAAAAGTGATGCTCGATGACGAACTAGTCTCCGGCAGATTGATCGAGCAGGAAAACGCAGTGATTTTGGTGAATCGCGCCCAAACTGGGTATTCCATTACGCAGTTTTCGAAGACAGATGGTATCGAATGGAGTGAGACCAACACCTCGTTGATGCCGGCTTACTCTGATGGAGCCCTCAGCCCGGAAGAAACCGAAGATCTGATTTTGTTTTTAAGATCTCTTCGTTAAAATAGAGTCTATACACTGCAATACTCGGTACCGAGCGCTCATGGTTGTTGCCCGCTTAGCTGCATAATACAGGAATTCGACGAATGGCCGCAATTGTTGTCTGGGGGCTCCTTGCCTTGGCGCTTCTGTTGAGTCTTTTTCGCCCCTGGATAGGGATTGTCAGCTACTACGGATTCCTATTTCTACAACCAAAGTGGAATTGGGCATACTCGATTCCGAGAGAGGTTGCGTTCGAACGATACATCATCATCGCGGTACTTATAGGCGGAGTACTGCGTTGCCGGAAACTCCCCTACATTCATCCACTCGTTAAACTGGGATTGTTCGGCCTCTTTAGCTGGATCTGCGTTGCCCTTTTGGGGACGTATAGTGCAATCGATCCCGCAATGTCGAACTTTCTCTTCGGCTCCCTTTGGAAAATTGCTCTCGTCGCCGGCCTTAGCTGTATCACGTTCGTAGATCCAGTGCGAATGGTCACACTCTTGAGAGTCTCCATGCTCGCCTCCATCTATAGCGCGTTCCAACTCACGAGAGATTATTTGGAGCTTGGATACTGCCGATATGTAATCGACGGTTGGGGATGGGGCGTCGGTAGCAACCAAGCTTCGATGATCTTCACGGGACTCGCCATGCTCTCGCTCTGCCTAATGCTCTGCGATCCTAAAATCCACTGGCGTGCTATCGCCTTCGTCACCTTCACACTGCAAATGCACGCAATCATGCTACTGGAGTCTCGCTCAAGTATGATCGGTGCGGTAGCCGCTATCGGCGTTATCTGTTATTTCGCTCCCAAAACTCAATTAAACTTGGCGATTCTCACCTTGGGTCTAATCGCGGGGAGCATCTTGGCAGGACCAGGCGTTATCAATGAATTCAGCTCTGTTTTCACTGGAACTAATGACCTAGATCTTTCGGCTCGCAGCCGATTCGATACGTGGAAAGCCGGGTTTTCCGCGTTCCAAACAAGCCCCATATGGGGCCACGGTCCGAATATGAGCGGCTACGAAGTCGTCAAGTATCTCCCCGAAATCTACATGGAAAGCGGAGAAACCCGGATGAAAAACCCACACAATACCCCAATCGAAGTCCTCGCAGATTATGGTATCGTCGGATTCGTTTGCTTCTATAGTTTCACTCTGTGCAATATGCTCGCGGCTTTCCTGTACTTGCGCCGCAAAGACACCTCCATCGAGGAACGTCTCGCACTCATGGCGGGATTCTCCGGCATGCTCGCCGTGTCACTCGCTTCGATTTTCTCAAGCTGCCTATTGGTAGAGATCTACTACATGTGCGCCGGTCTCGCCGCAGGTGCTGTGAACTACCGCTACGGTTTAAACCGAGTCCGAGAACTCCAAAGCATTGAAGGAGAGATCCTGGATGATGACGAAACGGTAGAGGCTCAACAATGGGAAGGCGATCTTGTTCCTATCCCAAGCTGAAATCCTCAAAGCAATCAAAACGCCCACTCCGAAGTCAATAAATGGCACCACAGCACAAACGTGTTACGATGAAAAACCCAAGCAAATCCCCTAAGCAGTTCCTAAGAGTGGAGATCCTCAAGTAGCATGAATCAGAATGAAGACCTGCGCCCCATGTTCGTGCTTGGATGCCCCAGGTCCGGAACGACACTGATCGGGGGCTTCTTGCTCCCTAGCGCTTGGGGAAATGCCGTCGAAACCCACTTTATCACCAAATACGCGCCGAAAGCACTCAAGTGTGATTTAACAAATCCGAATGTCTTCAAGGACATCGCAGGAAAAATCATTCGCGAACGCCCCATCATGCAATGGGCGATACCTTGGGACCTGGACCGTCTTTATCAAGCTACCGAACCGAAGTCCTATCCAGAGTTGGTTAATCAAATCTGCTTGGCTCGCTCCCATAAACTCGGCTTTCCACGCTGGGCTGACAAAACTCCAACCTTCAGTTTCCATGTACCGTTGCTCGCGGATTTATTCCCAAACGCAAAGTACATCTTTATTTATCGCGATGGCCGTGACGTAGCTAATTCGTTACTAGAACGAAAATGGGGCCCCAACAATATTTGGGCCGCCGCTGAATACTGGAGAACTTGTTGCAGCGCACTGATCGAATCGGAAAACTTAATCCCCGAACACCGACTGCTAAGTATCCGGTACGAAAAACTACTCGAAGACCCCGAACCCAATCTCCGACGCTTGCTCTCATTCTTGGAATACCAAGCACCTGACGAACAAATTGAACAAATGGCAAGTCGTGTTCGAGGAAACAACTCGAATAAATGGAAGACCACCCTATCCAAAAAATCTATCCAGATCTTTGAACGCACTGCTGGCGCAATGCTCCGAAAACTTGGCTACGAAACCTCCACTGAACTTCCGCCCATCAATGCTTTAGAACGCATTGCCTATTCCACTCACGATTCGATTACTTGGGCAAGTCATATGTTCGACCAAAATGTCCTCGATGCAATTCGAATCAAGTATTTTGGCAAGCAACCCTTCGACGAATAATTACGACCGCTTGCCCGAGGGATCCAAAAAATGAAACCGGTAATCTGCCACGTTCTACACACTCTCAATACCGGTGGCGCGGAAGTTCTCGCCTGTGAATTTGGACGGCGACAACGTGATGCCTTCGATGTAATCTACGTCTGCCTAGACGAGGCGGGAAACATGGCATCCGTAATGCAGAAAGACGGATTCAAAGTCACCGTGTTGAATCGCAAACCCGGCTTCGACTACGGCTTAACCAAAAAACTCTACAGGCTGTTTCATGACGAAAAAGTATCCATCGTACATGCACATCAGTACGCCCCATTTTTCTACTCAGCCGCCTCACGAGGAATCCTAGCCAACAAACCCGCAATACTATTCACCGAACATGGACGCGCTTTCCCGGATATGCGGCGCCCAAAACGCTGCCTCGCAAATCGCTTCCTACTGAAACGCCATGATCGCGTCGTCGCCGTCGGAAAACAAGTCAAGCAAGCTCTCATCGACTTCGAAGAAATCCCCGATAACCGGATTGAAGTGATTTACAACGGAGTTCCATCGGAACGCTACTCCAATCCCATTACCCCCGAACAACGAATCGCAGTTCGACACTCTCTGGATACCAATGCTGACGATTCCGTCGTTATCCAAGTCGCACGCCTTCATCCACTGAAAGACCACATCACTGCGATCCAAACCTTTGCTAAAACGGTCGCTAAAATCCCTAGCACAAAACTCTGGCTCGTAGGCGAAGGAGAAGAACACGACAAAATCGTCCAAGAGATCCAAAAACTCGATATCACCAAAAGTGTCCGCCTTCTCGGGAACAGGAACGATATACAAGTTCTCATACACGCAGCAGATGCTTTTCTCCTTACTAGCATCTCCGAAGGTATCCCCCTGACGGTGATCGAAGCAATGTTTGCCGGTATCCCATGCGTTTGCTCGAATGTAGGGGGACTGCCCGAAATCATCGAACACCGACGCAATGGACTGCTAGCACCTGCGAAAAACCCACAAGCTCTCAGTGAACAGTTGTCCGAAGTCTTGGTAAACAAAAAACTGGCCAAGTCGCTCGGACAAGCCGGGAAATCAGATGCCCAACTTCGATTCTCCGACCGAGCTATGCAAGACGCATACCGCGAGGTCTATCACCAAATGCTCTCAAAGAAACGGTAAATCATGTGTGGAATCAGCGGAGCATTGTGGTGGAATGCTGAAGGATTTATCCCCGAATCTGTCTTCGATACAATGACCGACGCGATGTCCCATCGCGGGCCCGACGGAAGAGGAATCCATCGAAAAATCCACAATACAAATCACGGAGTGACGCTTGGTCACCGACGCCTCTCGATCATCGATGTCGAAGGTGGTGGACAACCCCAACACAACGAAACGAAAGACGTCTGGATCGTATTCAATGGCGAAATCTACAACTACGTAGAACTCTACGATGACTTAGTTCGAAAAGGACATCGATTCGAAACTCGATCTGATACCGAAGTAATCGTTCACCTCTACGAAGAGTACGGCGAGAATTGCTTGACACATTTGCGAGGTATGTTCGCCTTCACCATCTGGGATGACCGCAAGAAACGATTGTTCTTCGCCCGCGACCGCTTAGGCCAAAAACCATTTATCTATCATCTCACTCCCCACGGTTTCTACTTCGGTAGCGAAATCAAGGTCCTGCTGCATCTTCCCCGCTTCTCCAAAAGCCTTCGCCAAGACGCCATCACCGAATACCTTCTCTATGGATACATACCCCATCCCCACACTGCATTCGAAGGATTGCAAAAACTTCCGCCCGGCTACTTCGGACTGATTGAAAACAATCAGCTAAAACTCTCACAGTACTGGTCCCCAAACCTCTCTCCAGACCCCTCTCTAAGCCTCGAAGAGTGCCAAGAGATGATCCGTTCTCGCCTCACGGATTCTGTAAGGACTCAACTCAGAAGTGACGTTCCACTCGGTTGCTTTCTCTCCGGCGGTATCGATAGCACGGTAATCACTGGAGCAATCCAAGAACAACTCAACGCTCCATTGAATACCTTTACTATCGGTTTCGGTGTTCAGGAATACGACGAATCGAAATATGCCCAGTCGGCAGCTAACCACCTGCACACAAACCACAGATGCCTGCAAGTCGAACCCGACTCGATGGATATTCTCGATCAACTCGTATGGCTCTTCGATGAACCATTCGCCGACAGCAGCGCCATCCCAACCTACTTCCTCTCCCGTGAAACCCGAAAGTATGTAAAAGTCGCACTCACCGGCGACGGGGGAGACGAAGCCTTTGCAGGCTACCCAAGACATCGAACAGTCGACTCACTCTCGCGTTTCGATGCACTGCCCAACTGGATTCGAAAAACCCTTACAGGAAACTGGGTCAATGCAATCCCACGCAATAACCAAGCATCCAAACTCGGCAAACTCAAGAATCGCTTGACCGTCCTGCGCGACCCATTCTGCAACCGATACTTGGATTGGATAAGCCCCTTCACCAGAGAACATGTTCGCAAACTAATCGCTCATGGTCCATTACAAGCCTCGGAGCCAAACTCTGCAGCTTTCCTTTCAAACCTTATCCGCTCTCTACCCGATATGGGTGATGGCCTCAAAGCCATGCGAACCGACATGTTCAGCTACCTTCCAGGTGACCTTCTCGCGAAAGTCGACATCGTCAGCATGGCGCACGGCTTGGAATGCAGAAGCCCCTTCCTCGACCATCTGCTCATCGAAGATGCCCTGAAAATTCCATTCAAATTTTTGGTCGAAAGCCCCTACGTCAAGCCCATGCTCTGCAATACGTTCAAACAATGGATCCCCCAAGAACTGCGAACACGCCCAAAGATGGGTTTCAGAATTCCTCTAAGCTACTGGATGCGAGGAAACGAAAATAAAGGAATCGAGCAACTCTCTGACCCGAACTCGTTCTGTAGCCAATTCCTTAACCATACCGCTATCTCCGAAATCATCTCAAAAAATCAATCGGGAAACTGGGACTTCGGCGACCGTCTCTGGGCTCTGCTATTCCTTGAACGCTGGGGACGAACCCATTTCTAATATAAACCACTTTCTCGCCCCCACCTATTTCCTCAGGCAATTACGGATCGAACTGTGAAGGTAGAAACCTGCCAAACTTCCCAACAAGCTCAGGACCTACTCGGACCCGCCTGGGACTGGTCCAGAAGCCAGCCCGCATTAGGATGGTGGGATGCCCTTCCAAGAGGCTTGAAATATAAACCCTTTTTCCTCGTAGCACAGTCAAATTGTGGGGCCAAAGGCTGCCTTCCCCTCGTGCTCGTCCAAAGCTTTCTCTTCGGAAAGTTCTTGGTTTCCCTCCCCTACCTAAACTCCGGTGGCCTACTGCTACAGGCGCCAAATATACCCCGAACACAAATCCCAAACCCACGAATTTCAAATCAACAAGCAGACTTGCCGGCACCCTTGTGCGATCTGGGAAACGCATTAATCAATCGCGCAATCGAACTCGCAGACACTCTCGACGTAAAACACTTAGAACTGCGACACGAATCCCCCTTCCCCCACCCCGCTTTCAACGCCGAACGCAATGACAAGGTCCACATGAGACTCGCGCTACCAAGCGACGCCGCAACTCTCATGGCAAGCTTTAAAAGCAAACTCCGAAGCCAAATAAAGAAAGCAAGCGAAAACCCCTTCGAAGTTCGATTCGGCACCACGGAACTCCTCCAAGGTTTCTACGACGTGTTCGCTGAAAACATGAGAGATCTAGGTACCCCCGTCTACAGCAAAAATCTCTTTCGCCAAGTACTCAACGCCTTTTCCCCTACCACCCTACCCCCACATACATTGGAAAACACCCCAGCGACACCCAATGCACTCCGGGGACAGGCTGAACTCTGTGTCGTCTACCTAAACTCCACCCCTGCTGCTGCCGCCCTCCTGATTCACCATCTAGGAAAAACAGAAGTCCCTAGCGCCAGTGCCCTGCGACGATTTAACGCTACAGGAGCAAATATGTGGATGTACTCTAAACTCCTCGATCGAGCTATCGAGCACAATTCCCAACTCTTCGATTTCGGCAGAAGCTCCATCGGAAGCGGAACGTATAAGTTCAAGGAGCAATGGGGAGCCAAACCTCACCCAGCTACCTGGCAGTATTATGTCCGAAAAGGTAACCCTGCCGACATGCGTCCCGACTCCGCAAACAAACAAAAACTAATACGGTTGTGGCAAAAATTACCAATTACGGTAACCCGGTGGCTTGGACCGTCCGTAGTTCGGGGAATCCCATAAAGCCAGCCCCGGTTCCCAACGTTCTCATTGGTTTCGTTGGAATTCACTGAAATCAAATGCCCTACCAGTTGACCTTCTAGTTCGTTCGCTTATGCTTTCTCCATGACCGCAAA
>JBEICB010000387.1:0-2657 GCA_040373655.1 Pirellula sp.
AATCTCGACATATTTGCTCAATCGTTACACGCGTTTCGGCGTTTGCCATATCGGCAAGCAACTCAAGCCTTTCGGTTGCAGCCGTTGAGTCTCCTGCAGAGCATTCATCGATTACAACCTGAGAGATGACGATTCGGTATTTGTCTCGACACGCCCACCAGCGACAGGAAGAAAGTTGGCGAGCGGCCACGATGATATCGGACTGCTGTCGGGCAGCGATATGTCCAACCACAGTAGTTTCGAAATACACCGATGGCTTGTTCATGTCGATGGTTTTTCCAAAAGGCTACAAAATAAAAGCGGATACTAGCGAAACGAGACTCCTCGGCGAGCTGACGGTTTTTCGCATTCTACCAAAACATCGTCGACGAATTCGTACCCCGCGACGTAGTCGAAAAGCTGATGTAGAAGGCCAACCCTGCTTGGCAAGTGATCCTGGGGCTGAGTCGCTATCCCGTTTTTCTTAACCACAGAACACACCAAACACACGGAAACAAATCCTCCCACCGTTCTGTCGTACTTCCGTGGTTTCGGTATGTTCCGTGGTTCTCTGCTTTTCGGCGACAAGAGCGAGTATGTAGTCGCGGCTCCACAGTATCGTGCGGCAGCCAACACAGCGATGGGCTGGCTCAGTCGTTCTCGTGCTCAATGAAATGGTGCTCGTGCTCGTAATCGACGCGGTTGGTCCGAGCACGAGTACGAGCAGGAGCACGAAAATCCCAGTCAATATGCGAAACAGAACTGCAACGCGAGTTCCCACTTCACGTGGTTTGCTCCTGGCTCGGCAACTCACCACGCATTGCACAGCAAAGTTACCTGCTAGTCACCGAGGGTGATTTTGCCAATGCGGCTGGCGTCGCGAAGGTGATGGTGGAGGGTTAAGTGATTGAGGCGCGGGGAGGGTGCCCGGCAACGGGCATCCTTAAGCGATTTCGGCCTCTTTAGTCAGTGAGTCCAAGCCAGGCTTTCAGTCCAGCTTCGATCTCGAGCATCTCATCAGGTGTCAGCTTTCCGAGCATGCGAATCATTTTAATTGTCGGTATCGTGATTACATTTTGAACTGTTTTGGTTCAGCGTGAAATGGATTTGTCTGTCTGATCGTCAGTTAAGTCGTCTCGATTCCACGTATGCCGCATGTTGGGCAAGAAATCCTCACGATGCCGGCCAATGTTGTCTGGAAATGGCGAGAAGATTGTCATCAGTATCGTATTATGACTCAACGCTGATTTCAGCGTCGCGAATTCTCTTCTGCGTTTCGTTAAACTTTCGAATCCCAAAGCCAAGAAGGAGTCCGTACGGTACCCACATCAAATTGTTGTATGGTGAAGGCAGCAGCAGAAGTGCGCACAAAAAAATAACTACGGTCACCCAGGTCAATGCCGAGGCTTTCATCACGAAGGACCGTTCCTTTGGACCGTTTGTGTTCTTGATACTGAAGTACGTGCCAACGATACCACCAAAGATACCAATCGCTGAGCCAGCAATTGCGGCTATTGTTCCAGGATGCATAGCGGGTCCCTTTAAAGTACGCGATCATGAGACATAGAGGTCAAACCAAACGAACGATTCGGTGCAAGTCGTCGACAGTTCCGTTGCGGCGTAACGGTGGCGATCAGCGAGGCCGAGCAGTTGACTCAACACAAGTCAAAAACGGCCGATCGAGGCCTTCGTCTGCATCGCTTGGTTCCGGCTCTTCGCCGTGCTCGTGCTCGTGCTCGTGCTCGCCTGACTGATTGTACTCGCTCAATGTTTCCGAGACACCATCGAATTTCATCGCCATCCGAGTCAACATCGCGACAATTCGAGCCAGCTTGGATTTTAATTCGTGATCCGTTTCCCGACTCATGCCACCGGAAACAACAAGCACATCTTGAATCGCAGCGCACTCTAAAGCCGAACCACGTGCGATAAACGTCAAGCCGATTGTGGTCGAAGAAGTGTTCTGTCATGCTTGCCCCATTTCGATTACGAGCACAAGCACCGTTTCACTGAGCACGAGCACGATATGTTACTCCATGCCCGAACTTGTGTTTAAACGGATCAGCCTAAACTCTGTAGACCGCTCCAATGCGGCCTATCACGCAAGCTAGCATCGATCTTAAGTTGGATGATATCAGGCACTTGCGAGCGGATCAGGAGTTTTGTGGGGTGATAGGCTGTTTCGATCGATCCTCGCCATCCCCACGCTTCAAAACATCACCCCATTCGTTCGAATCCTACCGCCTCCACAGGTGTAGATCGGGCCAGAACTGAAACATTCAAAACCCCAGTCGAGGAAGTCCCTGATCTTGCATCGGCAAGATTTCAAAGCATAAGGCAGAGGGTGTGCAGCGTGTTCGGTGTGTTTGGTGTGTTCGGTGGTTGTTTGCATCCCCATGCTCTGAAATATCGCAAAGGCGGAATAGAGAATTGAGAATGATCCACCTCTAGGCGATTCAAGCTCTTCTCCATTCCTAATTCCCTATTCATTGTTTTCCAAGACGGGCGGCGGTCGTTACTTCACCATCAGAACCTGCGGCGGCATCCAGGTACCGTCGAGTACGGCCTGATCCGCCCAGTAGACGCGGATGTAGAGTGAGAACTTGCCGTCCGGCGCGGGTACCCAGTTACTTTCCTTGTCCTTGCCAGGAGACGTAGCGCCGAAATACAAGGTGAGC
>JBEICB010000339.1:0-4013 GCA_040373655.1 Pirellula sp.
CCCCACCGTCTGGCGAACGGTGGCTACGGGGGGCTTTGAGCCTAGGTACCCAAATATTGGGCGTTGTGAGCGGTAGGATCCGAAAAGTTTCCCTCAAGGGCACAACGAGAAAATCCGATAAGCCAGAAAGATTCCTCCGAATCGATCGCTTCGGAGCTCAGCTCTAGTCCAACGACGGAAACATGACAATGAAAAACGCATTCTCCTCGAACCTGGATCGCGCTCGTTTCGGATCGCTCGCATTGATCGGTCTAAGCATGCTTGCAAACGCCGGTTGCCAAGTCCATGTAGCGGGTCAAACGCTTCCAAGTCCGTACTACTTAATGGATGACATTCAGTATTTCCCAGCGGGATCTGAAAACAAGCTAGCAAATGAAATGGCCGCACAGAAAGCGGACCGTGAAGCGGCTCGAAGTCGACGTTAGGGTTTGTTGAACATACGAAATGGAAATGAGGCTGTTTGAGAAATTAAGCGGCCTCTTTGCATTGGGGTCGGGCCAGGTGACGCAAGCATGGGCTAGCCATCGGAATATCTTCCGGAAGTGTCGTCGCGCAGAGTACAACCGCCGATAGCCCTCAATCAATTGATAGCATTGCGAAAAAATTCCCGCCTGGTTCAGGGACTGTCCCCAATCTGCCCCATTTTTTGCTTGGTTTGCTAGCACTCTCAAACCACCTACGCAACCCAATCACCTACTCGCAGGAAACTCCATCGTCACCTCCGTTCCCAACCCCTCCTCGCTAACCCAACCAAGCCGCCCGCCGCTCTCCTCCACAAATCTTCGCACTGCTGCCAACGATACACCCAACCCTCGCCCCGCTTCGCGGCCACTAAAGTACAAGTCAAACACTCTCGTCGCAGCCTCTACCCCTACCCCAGGCCCCGTATCGCTTATCTTTATGCAAACCCATTCCCCAATTCGCTCGACCCGCCATCGAACCGTATCTCGATGACGACAAGCCTCAATCGAATTCTGTGCTACCAACCGAATCGCTTCCATCACCCCCTGATCATTGACTAACCCCAAATATCCAACTCTCCCCGGCAGTTCGGTCCACTCCCACCCCAATTTCTTCTCCGCCGCCAAAACTGCCAACCGATCAAATTGACTCTTCGCTAAAACTCGCAAATCTACCGACGCGACTTCCACCACCCTCGGTTGCACGACTCGCATCAACTCAGCCAACATCTCATGCGCTCGCATCGCCTGATCAACAATCGTTCCCAAGGCCTTGTGATCCATCGGATCCGCTGAACTGGATAACAACAACTGCGCCCTGGCGGCTATGTTACCCAAGGGATTGTTAATCTCATGCGTCAATCCATAAGCCATCTGATAAATCTGCCTCCGGGCCGATCCTTCGATCGCCCGCGAAACGGATTCACTGGAACTTAACAACGATATCGCCCGATGCAAACTCTCACGAAAAACTCCCGCAACCTCAAGATTACCCGTCTCTCTCATCAACCAAGTAAACACCTCTAGAAAATCGATAGGCCCCTCCCGACCAACTACAAACTTCGCTTCAAAACTCCTGCGAAGTCCCTCGGGAAACAAAGACCGCATGTCCCCCAACACCCCCTCGAATTCCCGTTGCCTCGCCGCAATCCCCCCCGGAATCCCCGAAGCTCCACTGATCCGCTCATTCCAGACGTCGATTGCAATCGAGAGAATGCGATTCGAGAAACTCTCAATCGTTGGACCACTCATGGCAAAATCTAGAAATCGTGTTGCTAAAGTTCATCGGTGAACCGACAGTATAAGTGCCTTTCCAATTCACTCGTTATCACTTCGCAAAGAATTGTCGTAAAGCTCGATAAATATTGACTTTCGTGCATTTTTAGGCTTTAATTCTCCAGGGGTTTGACTGGACGCCGCACCCCTAAACTTCTCGCACCCACTCATTTGTCCTCCGTCCGACTGCCACTCCTCCTCACAGCTCAAAGGGCAAATCCTATGATGTGGCTCACTCCTCTATCCCCCTCCCAAGCGTCCTTCTCCCCCACAATCACCAAACCACCTGCCCATACAACCCCAAAGCACCGCCACGGGATGACGCTCATCGAAGTCCTCATCGCTACCGCGCTGACCATGCTGATCATGCTCGCCCTCGCCCAAGGCTTCAAGTCCTTGAGCCAAGGCGTCACAGCCGGCCGATCCCGCTTGACCGGCAGCGATCAACTGCGTTCCATCCTCTCCCTTCTTCGCTCCGATCTCCAAGGTCTGACCGTCTCAACAAAGACACATCCACAAAGTGTCCAGTCAGCGACCGGATACTTCAGCTGCTACGATGGTCCTCTGTCCGATTCCACTGCCATGCTCTTCAACTACGTGACGAGCAAAACCGAAATCGAAGAAAAACTCTCCGCAAGCCGCTGGTCAGATATCGACGACGCTACCATGTTCACCGCCAAAGCACGCGATGGGCAATGGTTCTACGGTCGTGTTCCCCTTGCACTGATGAAAATTCATGCAGCCAATCGCGCTGGCACAGCACTCCCCACACTATCGATCGACGATTGGCTAACCGATGTTACCATCGCCTCCGAATACGCAGAAATCGCCTGGTTCATGCGACCACTCAACGAAGTCGGGATGCTTAACGGCCCCGAACCCCAATCCACCAACAATCCGCCCTACGCTTATAACCCTCCCTCGACACCCGTCAACGACGTCGCCCCCGTCATCGATCTCAACGGCGATAACATCCCAGACCCCGACGGTATGCCAGATCGTGTCGCCCTCTGCCGACGTGTCCTACTGATCCGACCCGACCTAATGATCTCCCGCGCTGACTTCAATGGCTCAGCCGACCCTCAACTCTTTGTCACCCCAACGACCGTCGATACCGGCGACTTCAACTCCTTCCGATACCAAATGCGCTTCGCATACCAACGCACAGACCTCTCCGTGCACAAGGAATGGATCGGAAATCGCTTTGTCCTAAAAACAAACTCACTGGCCGATCTTCAACGCCCCGAAAACCGATTCGCACACTTCTGCCTGCCAAACGACGATAACAACCTCGGACTCGTCTCCTCCCTACCTATCCTGGCTCTTACCTCCGAAGCCGATTCAAGCGGCAACTACCTGACCATGACCAACTTGGCCTACGGAACCGCTCAACCACGTAGCGACCGCGGTTTCGTCCCCTCCGCTTTCTGCCGTACCAACCTCGTGAAAACAGGTACCGCCACCTACGCCTCCAGCCATACCATGGAAGAAGTAGTCGCATCCAATATCGTCGGCTTCGACCTGCGAGGCTACGATAACTCAGCCATTCAACTCTACACCCCAGGCGTCGACGGAACTTGGGGAAATAACGGAAACGTCACCGACGCCGGCGCACCAGGCTCCGATGACCTCATCGTCGGCCCAAGCGACCCCGGCTACGCCTTCGTCCTAGAAAATGGACCAATCGTACAAGCAAACTCCGGTACCTTCGTCGATCTCGCCTGGGGCTCAAAAGTCCTAAACCAACTTCGTAACTCAAGCCAATCAAAATACCCACTGGTCATCAACGGATCCAATCTCTCCATCTGGAGTAGCGCACTCTCTGGCCTCGAACCCGGTTCCAATCAAGCCGTCGATTCTCTCTCCCGCTCCGGAAAATTTAGCAACACACTCGGTATCTACCAACCAACCTTCGATACATTCACCGACTACTACGAGTCCGACGGAAACCTGCAATCCCTCGGCCTCTCCGCAAACGGCATGATCCCCTACGGCCTGCCCCCCTCCACCAATAACCCAAATCCTGATCGCGGTATCGATGGAATCGATAACAATAGCAACGGTGTAATCGACGAAGACGCAGAACGCGATACCTCACCACCCTTCCGATACGCTATGCCCGCTATCCAAATCAAAATTCGCGTGCAAGATGTCTCTGCAGGCACGCTCCAAGAACTATCAATGGTTCATAGTCTCCAAGGAAGCTAAGTCTGGATGTCCGATTACCTGATGCTCCATGGCCGCCGCGTGGTGGTCTTCGGCGTGGCGAACAAAAAA
>JBEICB010000392.1:0-2391 GCA_040373655.1 Pirellula sp.
CCCTTGAAAGACACTCGGATTCATACCCATCACCTGTTCGTACTGTGCCTGCGTTACTTCATACACACCAAGGTAGTGGTCCTTGCTGATCGTCACCTCGTGCTGGGTTTCGTCGTCGCGACGGCTTTCCTCGCTCTGAGGCGAACCCATCGTGAATTTCCCCTTGGGGATCAGCACCAGTTTCATCCCGATACTGTTGGTGATCCTGGGCAGATCCCTAACTTGCGAAGTGCTTTGTGATTCCGAGGAAATACCTGCCTGGTTGGTTTCCGATGACCCTTTCCAGGAAATGACAAAAGGCAGGACGACAAGACAGAGCACCAAAGAACGCATGATTTCACCTCGGACACGCAAGAAAAATTCGGACGATTCGATGAGTCCATTAGCATACACGATGAGAATACCGAGTGTGCACCCAGGATCGTTTCATTTTCCACTCTCTCGCATCTATTTGCTGTCTGCCTCCCACGGCTGGTTGATGCCATGGATAGACCGAGAGCTAGTGAAAGCCTTGGCTGGAGAGGTTGGCCATCACCTAAAGTTACGACAGGTGATGAAATCACGATTCGTATTCTCCCCGCTGGAGATTACGACGAACCTCACGGTATGACCAGTAGCCCGAGGCAAACAGTCGACGATCCGGACTTTGGCCAAATGAGTTACTACATCGACGCATGGGATGCCGATATCCCGTTTGATTCCGCGCCGATTGAATCCGCTCACATTCACATACGGGCTGATGATTCCAGCCCTTCACAGCACCAGCGAGACTTGATTGTTGAACTGCGGGCCCGACATTCTAAGCTATGGCCAGACATCTGTACTGCCTTGGTCAAGTGTCACCCCGAGATCAAAACTTCGGTCGAATTGTCGTCTCGGTTGATGGATCACGTTGGCATCAACTTGTATGATGATTCAAATACGATCGAGATCACTTACCGCGTTGAAGGTGATCCGGAGTTCCGCGGCTATTTTGTCACCCTTCGCGATTGGGAGATTGCCGAGGTTTGCATAGCCGAATGACGTGACAAAAATCGGGTAAGGATGCCCGTTGCCGGGCACCCTCCCCACACCACCACGTGCTAGTTTCTTTGAATCCTCCATTGCCCATGACGGGCGTACTGATGAGATGCGGACGAACCCTCGATCAATCGCTTTGACTTATTTTGCGTCAACTTCCAGGATTACACTACCGCCGTTTTTCTTCGACGAGGATTGCCCGAAGTATGTCCGATGATCTTAGGCCACAGTATTCAACTAAGGCGTTGTTCCTACTAACGCTTGTTGTTGGATTGAACGCCGCTGCACTCAGTTCAAGGCACTGGTTTTTTACGCCAGCGTTCTTAATTACGGCATGCGTTTTGATCTCAGTTTTACTGATGACAAGGCTGGGCGTTCGAATCCTAACTGCGTCTAAGATTGGTTGCCTGCTGTTACTTGCTCAATTCGTTTTATTTGGCGCGGTTCAATCCATCTATCTACTTACTTTTGACAGAGATCGCGCTATAGTAAGCTTCGGGCTTGGTGACCCACTCTCTGCAGGAATCATTTCATGCTTGATTGGCATTCCGTATGCGATAATCTGCTTTGGGGTATCGTGTATACTCGGATTCGTCATCACGCGGTTCATGGAACGTCGCACAAAAATCAACTCGATAAAATCTGTTAGGGATGAACGGGCATGATTTGCCTCGTAAAAATTACTCGCCATCCGTCAGTTGCGACGATCGTCGGACAAGGCGAATCAAAGTTGACGCCACCAGAGAAACAGAAAACGCCCAACGAGGGATACGTCTACTTCGGATTGCGTGGCGCATTTGATCCGGAGGAAATGACACTTCGGATCGGAATCACACCAACGTCTTCGTGTGCACAAGGTGCAAGGCATCCGGAACTCGGCCTCCCAAAGACATCGCAATGGCAGGTCTCAACCGAACGAATCGTCGCTGAGTGCATTGACGTTTACGAGCTGGCCGACCAGATTGTTTCCAAGCTCGAAGGAAGTGCTGTACAAATCAAAGATGCAATCGCCAAATTCGATCTTTACGCTGTACTTGAGGTTGTACTCTATTTGTCGACTGACGACGGCGTATCGACACCGACGATAGGGTTTTCGAATCGTGTCCTTGCTTTCCTCGCAAAGTTAAATGCTTCGATTGACATCGATACGTACATCAAAGCATCGAAGGCGTAGTTGCCTCGACTCTGTTTTACCTTGTTCTGCTTCTGCGAGAAGAAACGCAATCGGAAACGTCCAGGATTGGCTTCGCCCTGTCGAAGCCAACCTTGGGCATCGATTAACCCGGACGAAAACTGCAAAACCAAAATGACCTCCCGGTTGTGCCCCGCGCGATAAAATCGCGAGGTTTTGAGCCTCTTTTCCATAACCGG
>JBEICB010000002.1:0-88785 GCA_040373655.1 Pirellula sp.
CGTCAGCGAATGCGAGTGCTGGGTATTGTTTAGCGATGCGTTCTATTTCGGGGATGGGTGCGGGGTTGCCGTGCATGCTGAAGAGGGAGTCGGTGAGGATCCAGGCCATGCGGTAGCGTTGTCGGTGGGATTTGAGAAGCTCTTCGAGTGCTTGGGTGTTAGCGTGTGGGTAGACGAAGGTCTTAGCGCGAGAAAGTTTGCAAGCGTCGATGATGCAAGCGTGGTTTAGTTCATCGGAGAGGATGAGGTCGTTTGGGGAAATCAGGGCGCGGAGGGTCCCGAGATTTGTGCTGTAGCCGGAGGGAAAAACGATGGCGGCGGGTGTGTTTTGCCAATTGGCGATTGTTTGGCATAGTTCTTCGTATTGGAGGCTAGCCCCAACGATTAGTGGGCTGGCGGATGCACCTTGGGGTAGTGAGGGGAATGGGTCGAGGGACGCCGAGGGGGTGGGAGGTTGCCAAGCGAGGGCAAGGTAGTCGTTGGAGGCGAAGTGGAGGTAGGTTTTCCCGTTTCTACGTAGATGCGTTGCGGAGAGGAGTTCACAGGGTCGGAGCGTCCGAAGAAGCGAGTCGTCTTCCAATCGTTGCAATTCTTGTGCGGTATGGCTCCAAAACTCGGTAGGGGAGCAGGGGAAGGGGTGATGTGATTCTATGGCCTCGATTGGTGGGTTGGACATCTTGGAAGGATCCACGATTGATTCTCAGTTCCGGAACATGCATAATTTAGCGGATGGAAGCATGTTAAGGATATCGATTGGGAGAAGATCGATGGAGCACCGAGTACTAATTACCGACGACGACATAGCGTTTCGCACTACGCTGAGCGAGGTATTAAATCGGCGTGGGTATAGGACTTGTTTGGCTTCGGATGGCTTGGAGGCTATCGAGTTAGTGGAGCATGGCAACATTCACTTGGCCTTGTTTGACATTCACATGCCGCGACTTGATGGTTTGGGTGCGTTGGAGCGAGTGCGAGAGTCGTTGCCGATGTTGCCGTGTATTTTGATGTCTGCCAAGTTGGATGAGCGGATCTTGGAGCGCGCTCAGAATTTGCGTGCGAGCGCGGTTTTGCCAAAGCCTTTTTCCGTGGTTGATTTGATTGAATCGATGAAGCGATTGTTGGGTTAATGAGGGGGTCAGGTACCGCGAGGGGTGGAGCGATTGACGGGTGCGGCACCCATGATCCAACCTAGTATCAAACCGCTGAGTAGTCCGCCGAGGTGGGCGAAGTTTGCCATATGTAGGTTTCCGACGGATCCGGCAAGGTCACCGGCGAAGCCGAGGAAAAGGATGATACCTACCATGATGAAGGATTGGGCAGAGAGAGAGAAGCCGAGTTCAGGTCTTAGGTAGGTTTTCATGGCGATGTAACCGAAGAGTCCCATGATCACTCCGGAGATACCGACAAAATTTGGGGAGCCAGAAAGTCCGCGGATGCCAAAAATGTTTTCCTGTAGAAGGCCTTGTGGAAGATGCGAACCGACGGCCAACAGCAGGGTGAGCCAAGCGTAGCGCTTGGTTCCTTCGAGTCGTTCGACGAGGCTACCGAGGGAAAAGAGGGCGAACATGTTCATCAGTAAGTGAAACGGATCACCGTGTAAGAACGCCGGAGTGAAGATTCTCCACCATTGCCCTTGTTTAATGGATACGGCGGGGTCTCCGGTTTGTTGGTACTGATTCATATCGACGAACTTGAGTTGTTTGACGATTGAGTTTCCGAATCGGTTTTGGGGTTCGGGGGTAGAGAAAGAGGAGAAAAGACTCAGCAGCGAGCAGAGTATGATGAGTGTCAGAGTAAGTGGGGGTGTCTTTCCGCCTGTGATTTGGGATCGAGTCAGGTCGCGAGAAGTCTTAACATTCTCTTGCCGCTGTTTGGCTTTTTGGAGTTTGTCTTTAAGAATGGCGTTTGCTTGTTTCAATGCGGCAACGAATTTCGGATCGTTGGGATTGGTTTGAAACTCTTCCCACGCCACGCGAGCTTGGTCGAGTCGATCTTCGTTACGAATCCAGATTTCCCAGAGTTGGCTCGATTGCGGGGGAGCCCCGGCGGCTTGGGTTTCTGAAGGCTCGACGTGGGTGGAGATATCGAGGGTCATGAGGTAAGCGACGAAGCGTTCGGCTTGTTCTTTACCTTCGATCGTGGTTAGGCATCGCATAGGGGCGGTTGGGTAATCTCGAGCGCTGACTGGGTCTAGATCGGTTGCGGGGACTGCATGGGCGGCGTTGACAGTACGAATTTGTAAGGTCATCGCGGATGCCGACAGTTGAATTGTACCGGAGTATTAGGAATATTGGGAATTGCAAAGTCAGAAATAAGAAAGGCGGAAAATTCCCTTGTTGGTGGAAGCCTGGACGGTCAACCGAGGAATTGAATTGTGGAAGTGTGGCATCGGGGTATACTGTACTGGATCACTTCCTGCGCCTACCCGGGGCGGTTGTATTCATGTCATCTGAGGGGTTCATGCGATTATTTACAGCGATTCGGGCCTTCTTTGCCGTCTTGTTCAGCGGCACCGCGGCAGCATGTGTTAAAGATGCGTTATTGCTACACAAGAGGGCGAAGCTTCAGGGAGTTGAAAAAGAGAAAGTAAGCACAGCGACGGTACGAAAGTCACCTTTGCAAATTGGTGGATCTGATGGTTCGATTCGCAGCGATGGGGGAGATCGGGATCGTGGTGGATCTGGCCGCAGTGATGGAATCACATTGTTGGCGTTGCTTCAAAAAGAGTCTCGATTGATCGATTTAATTTTGGAGGACATGGAGGGATATAGTGACGAGCAGATAGGCGGGGCAGCACGTCGCGTATTGCGAGATGCGCGTGAGTGTTTGCAGACGTATGTTCCGATTGAACCTTTGGTTGAAGGTCGTGAGGGGGAGGTGGTTCGCATTCCGGATACAGCGTCTCCATTGCGTTGGAGGTTGCTGGGTGACGCTTCGGCATCGTCTGGGACATTAATGCATGCGGGCTGGATAGCGCGTAAGGTTCAGTTACCTGATTGGACTGGTTCGCAGGAGAATAGCATGATCATTTCGCCAGCCGAGGTCGATGCTACTTCGCGTCTTCGATTAGAGAAACGGACTTGAGCATTTGGTTATTCATCGCATCGTAGCGCATTCTCGGTTGCATTTCGGGCTGGTGGAGATCCGGACAGGTGCTCCGTATTGTTTCGGTGGTGTGGGGATGATGGTTTCCTTTCCGAGTGTTTGTTTGGAAGCCCATGATCGGGGGTTAGCTCGCGGGGCTAGAGTTGAGACACCGCAGGTCCCTGAGTATTGGCGGGATCGGTTCCGTAGCGTATTTCAGTCGATACAAAGTTCTCTGCCCGGACTCATCGATAGATGCGTCGAAGTGCGATGGCCGATCCTGCCTGAGCCTCATATCGGGTTCGGTTCTGGGACGCAGTTTTCGTGCGCTGTGGTGCGGATGTTGATGAAATTGGCATGTGAAAGTGAGACTTCAGCAAGAGAGGATTGGGACGTTTTTTTTCGATTGATGAATCAGGTAGGGAGGGGCAAGCGATCGCAGGTGGGGCTACGTGGTTTCATGGATGGTGGGTTGATTTTTGATGCGGGAGGGGGTGGAGAGCGGGTTACGCAAGCTTATGTTTTCCCGGACAGTTGGCGAGTTCTTGCGTTGTGGGAGCCGGAGTATGCTGGAGATTCAGGGCAAGCAGAGCAGGATTTATTCAATGCTTGTTCTCATCGTGAGAACCCTTATCGCGACGAGATGATTGGATTGATTCAGAATGGGTTGTTGCCTGGAATCAATTCGGCTGACTGGGAGCGATTTTCATCTGCATTAGGGCGTTATGGGGAGTGTGCGGGGGAAGTGTTCCGATTGGTTCAAGGGGACGTGTATCGGTCGGCGAGGATTCGATTTTGGGTCGACAAGATTCGAAGTTTGGGGGTGTTGGGGGTCGGGCAATCGAGTTGGGGGCCAGTTGTCTACGCGATTCTTCCGGATTCCGAGCGGGCGGAGTGGTTGCGACGGGAGTTGCAACCACATTTGCAATCGAGTGGATGGATCAAGATTGGGTTGGGTGCTGGTCCTGCAGAGGTTATTCGTTCGCATTGAGTGCTGTTTCGCGGCGTAGGTCGAGGGTCCTGATTTCTTTTCCGAAGATAGCGACGGAGACCACGACTCCGAGGGTGACGAGTCCACCGATGAAGACGCTTGGGACAAGTCCTAACCAATGTGCAGCGAGACCGCTTTCAAGTTCACCTAGTTCGTTGGAGGCCCCGATAAAAACCGAGTTCACAGCGGCGACTCGACCTCGCATTTGATCTGGTGAATAGAGTCTGAGAATTGATTTACGTATCACGACACTGACACCGTCGAGAATGCCGCTGAAGAAGAGTGCAGCGATGGACAGAAACAAGTTCTTCGAGATCGCGAAGGTGATCATGCACAGTCCGAAGCCGAAGATGCTTGCGAGCAGCAGTTTTCCGGCTTGGGCGCGGGGAGGAAAGCGGATGCAAGCCACGGCGCTCAAGAGGGCGCCGAACATTGGGGCGGCGTTGAGCAAGCCGAGTCCGACCGGGCCGGTATGAAGGATCTGTTCCGCGTAGAGCGGCAGCATTGCGATTGCGCCGCCGAAGAGGACAGCGAAGAGGTCGAGAGCCATCGAGTGCCAAAGGATTTCGCGGCGCATCACAAACTTCCACCCAGCAGTGATCGATTCGAGGAACGGTTCGCGTTGCTTGGCAGGTGGGTGGGGCTTGGGCGTTATCTGGCTAACCATCACAATTGAAATACTGGAACATAGCGCTGCGATGGCGAAGGGGGCAAGGTTTCCAACGAATTGGATGAGTGTACCTGCGATAAGCGGTGCAATTACAGCGCAAGCGTGCCAGACGATGGTGGTCCAGGTCGCAGCGCTGACGGCAGCGAGCCTTGGGACAATCTGAGCTTCGAGGCTTGGCATGGTTGGGTCGGCGAATCCGCGAGCGACCCCGAGAAAGAACATCGAGATGAATAAAACGGTCAGTAGCCACGGTCCGGATAAATAGACTGACGAAGCCATACCCAGGGCGCAGATCCACTGCAGCGCGTAAGCACTGCGCAAGAGTTGTCGTCGATCAAGCAAATCGGCGAAGTGCCCGCCAAGGATTGCCAAGCTAAGGGCAGGAATTGCTTGGATTAGACCAAGGTAGCCCAGGTAAATCGGTTGATCGGGATACGCTTTTGCGATGGCGAATGGAGCCCAAAAGAAGAGAGTCCGAGTGCACAGAGTAGCGCAAGCATGCGCAATCATTAGGAGTCGGAACTCGGGGAAATCGGTGGCATGGGTAGAATGCCGAGGGGCCGCGGGTTGCACGGTGTTCGTGGAGGCTTTGTTGGAATTTAGGAATTTAGTCAGGGGGAACCGGCCGAGAGGATACGAAAGGTGATCCAGGCGCCAATATAGGCGAGTGTAGTCATGTAGACGAAGGAAAAAACGGGCCATCGCCAGGAATTCGTTTCTCGGCGGATGGTCATCAGGGTCGAAGCGCATTGTGCGCAAAGGGCGAAGAACACCATGATGGAGCAAGCGGTTGCGAGTGAGAAGACTTGGGTTCCATCAGACCAAGTCGCAGCGCGAAGTTGGTCGGCAAGGCCCTCGTTGGATTCGTCTACACCGCTCCCGAGTGCATAGATTGTTCCGAGCGTAGCTACGATGACTTCGCGGGCGGGGAAGGAAGCCAAGACAGCGATTCCGATTTTCCCATCCCAGCCGAGCGGTCGCACGATCGGTTCTATGGCTTGACCTGCCCTACCGAGATAGCTTTCTGAAATCAGTCGGCTTTTTTCCAAGTTAATTTGAGACGTTAAGGAATCGATCTCGGTTGAGTTTGTTTCTGGATCTTGTTGCAGTGTTTCGAGTTTTTCAGTCAGTGAGTCGGCGGTTTGATGATTACCTGGAAAGTATGCTGCGGCCCAGACTAAGACTGAGGTGACAAAGATCAGGGTTCCTGCGCGAAGCACGAAGGCTTGAACTCGCTCCCAGACACGAGCGAATACCACACGCCAGCTAGGCCATTTGTAGCTCGAAAGTTCCATCACAAAGGTAGAAGGCTCACCGGGGAATACAAAGCGTTTAAGGATCCAAGCTACGGGGATAGCGACGACTGCGCCGAGGCTCATCATCGCAAAAAGAACGGTGCCGCGCAGAGAGATCCATCCGTTGAGCCAAGTCGTAGCAGGCACGAAAGCGGAGACCATAAGCACGTACACGGGCCAGCGAGCTGAGCAACTCATCAGGGGTGCGATGAGGATCGTGACCATTCTGTCTTTTCGATTCTCAATTGTCCGGGTCGCCATAATGCCCGGGATAGCGCAAGCGAAAGACGACATTAAGGGGAGGAAGGACTTACCGCTCATTCCCAAGGAAGCCATGAACTTGTCCATCATGAACGCAGCGCGCGACATGTATCCGCAATCTTCTAGTATTCCGATAAACAAGAATAGGATTGCAATTTGAGGAAGGAAGACGACCACGCCGCCGACACCAGCGAGAATGCCTTCGACAACCAAACTTCTCAGTGGCCCGGGAGCGATCCAAGACTCTATCCAAGTACCAAGTATGCCTTGTGCCGCTTCAATTCCTTCCATCGGCCAATTTGCGACGAGGGTGATGGACTGAAAGATCAAGAACATTAGGGCTAGGAAGAAGAGCAGTCCAATCCAACGATGGGTCAGCCAACGATCGATCTTGTCCGAGGTGGAAGTTTGGAGGGATTTAGGTTCGCGTTCGACAACACCTAGAGTTTTCTGTTTGATCCAAGCGTAACGAGCACGGGTTTCAAAGAGCGGAATGCCAAGCCCTTGTGCTTTCAAGGCTTCGCGAGCCTCGTTGATTTTTGCTTCGACAACCGGAGCTTGGGATTTGGAAACAACGCGAAAAGAATGCCCTTTAGGATCGTCGATGAGAAGGCGTTCGATTTGGAAGCGGTGCAATTCAATCTTTTGAGAGGCAAACCAGTCGACCAACTGATCGACTTGGGTGCGGAAGGGTTCGGGGAACGAAGCGCTGGCGAGCGACTCGGTTGAGGGGCATGCTAGCGGTAGGGCTTTTGAAGTGGAATTGTTTGAAGAGTGAAGTGAATCGAGAACCTCTAGTATTTGTAGTTTAAGAGCATCGATGCCGACGCGTTTAGCGGCACTGGTGCAGACCACCGGGACGCCGAGACTCTCCGACAGTTTATCGGGGGAGATGCGAACACCTTCTGCCACAATACGATCCCACATGTTCAGAGCGATGATGGTCGGCAGTCCGAGTTCAAGGACTTGGCTTAGCAGGTAGAGGTTTCGTTCGAGATGAACGCTATCGAGGATTACGACGATGGCGTTTGGTTTTGCGACACCAGGCATTTCACCGGCAAGGACTTCGACCGACACGGCTTCGTCCGCAGAACGGGCAGCAAGAGAATAAGTACCAGGAAGATCCACGACCTCGACGATGCGTCCGAGCGCAGATCTATTTGCGGTTGCAGGGATTTGCAGTCGACCGGTTTTGTGTTCGACGGTCACACCTGCATAGTTGCCGACGCGAGCATTTGACCCGCACAGGGCGTTGAAGAGACTGCTTTTGCCTGTATTCGGGTTGCCGATGAGGGCGATGGTCCAAGTGGAGGGAGGTATGTTTCCCGATTGAAGTGGGCTGTCCATGGCCAAGTTCGTCCTTTACGTCCGTTCAATGAGAACGCGCTTGGCTTCGGGCTTCCGCAAACTGATTCGGTAGTTGAAGACCATATACTCTGTTGGGTCACCCATAGGTGCAGAGCCAATCATCTCGATCGTCTCGCCGGGAAGCAGTCCCATTTCCAGCAGTCGGGCAGAAAGGGAATCTGCACCGATGACCTCAATAATAACAGCCTTTTGACCTTCGAGAAGCTCATCGAGCGAGCAAGGCATCGTGCTGATCCTCTGAGATGACCTTACGAGCCCAAGGGTTGGACGAGGATATCGGCGGACTTGCCGAGTCGCAGGCACATTTTTTTGCCTTCGATTGCCAGCATGCAGGGTTCACCGGGGCTGAGCATACGAAGTTTGCATCCGCATCGGATACCAAGTTCTTCGAGTCGATGCACGTTTTGTTGGTCACCTGACATTTCCACGACGACAGCGTCGGCGTTAGGAGCCAAGAACTCAACGGGCACTGGATCGGAGTGAGCCATCGGATTTATCCGGGTGAAGTGCTGGGGTGGCGGAGGGGCAACACGGATCGCGGGGGTCTTGCCATGACTGGCTATCGATCAACCGCAGTTGTGTCGTTGAATGTTATCTTAATTGAGACTGAATTTCAACAAGACGGCGCATGGAAGGAGGAAAAAGGGAGTTGATTTTTTCGACCCAGAGATGAGTAAAAGCATTACTGATACAGGGTGTGGGGGTAGGAATTCTCCTTCAAGGTTTGGGAAGGAGGGTTTTTTGGTAGATGTGATTGGGATGGGTGGTCGATGCAACGAGGGTGGCGGAAGGGAATTCGCCCCCCTTAAATAGGGGGTCTAATGGCATAGCTTGCCTGAGTTCCCTAACCGAGAGTGCTTTGGGAAAAAGTTCCCCTTTGCGGATTTTCGAACTATGGAATCCGCGGGTGGTTTTGTAAACTCGAGGGTCTCGTCCATCTGATTTCCTGCCTTCGCAAGCGTCGCTTGTGGTTCGCAGGAGGATTTTTGCCCTGCAATCCACGTAGGCGTCGAAGTGCAGAAACAGTCTCCAAACGGCAAATCGTTTTATGATCGATGGGGCTGGCTTGTCCTGATCCTGAGCTTGGCTTGCGTACCTTTCGCGTACTACGGTGCGGGACAAGCGGTGCAGAGCAATGTCAACAAGGTTGAGGATTGGCTACCCAAGACTTATCGCGAGACCGACGAGTTGTCGCGGTTCCGTAAGAACTTTCCCTCCGATCAGTTTGTGATCATCAGTTGGGAAGGTTGTCAGCTTGGGGATGACCCATCGCAGCCGGACCAAGACGATCCTCGGATTGCCAAGTTGATCGAGTTGGTTTCACCGACGAGTTATTCTGAGGATAACATCGATGCGGTGGAGGCAAAGAGATACTTCAAGGGCGCTCAATCGGGTCGGACTTTTTTAGAGCAGTTGACGGTAGGTCAGCATGCGTTGACGCACGAAGAGGCGGTTGAGCGGCTCAAGGGAGTAATCCTAGGGCCGGATGGTCGGCAGACATGCGTGATCGTTTCTTTGGACCCGGTATCGACTGGGAAGCTCAAGCCGGTGTTGGGGCATGGGCAGAAGCGTATTTTTAGGCCGAATGTTCCGCCGGGTGTTTTGCGGCGTTTGATTGAGAAGGCGGGCATCCCTGATGAGAAGCTTCACATGGGTGGTCCTTCGGTAGACAATATATCGATCGACGAAGAGGGGGAGCGTACGCTGGTACGCTTGGCCGGCTTCTCGGGGATTCTTGGATTGTTTTTGGCTTGGTGGTCCCTTCGCAGTTTGCTTTTGACTTGGATTGTTTTTCTTTGTGCCGTGACAAGTGCTGCGGCGGCCTTGGCGATGATTTGGGCCACGGGTGAGACAGTCGACGCGATTGTCTTGTCGATGCCTTCGCTGGTTTATGTCTTGGCGATTTCGGGTGCGGTGCACTTCGTCAACTACTACCAGGATGCAGTAAGAGAGGGTGGCTTGCAGGGCTCGACCGAGCGTGCTGTGATTCATGCTTTGAAGCCGGCCGTTTTGTGTTCTTTAACCACAGCGCTCGGTTTGCTGTCGCTTTGTGCAAGTGAGTTAGTACCGATTCGCAAGTTCGGTCTGTATTCGGCTTCTGGAGTAATGATCCTCAACGTGGTTCTCTTTCTGTTATTGCCCGCGACTTTGCACCTGTTGAAGTATGCGAAGCGTTGGGTTGTAGCGGAGGGTGAAGGGGGTGTTACCGCGGAAGGTGAGGCGGCGAAGGCAGCAACCGAGTCGTTTAGCGAACGTTTCTGGGGTGCTTTTTCTGGTTTTATTGTCCGCAATCACGTTCAGGTTTTTGCTGGCAGTCTGCTGTTTTGCGGGTTGATCGGGTTTGGTCTGACTAAGATTCGCACGAGCATTGATCTTTTGGAGTTGTTTGACTCCAAGGCCCGTATTTTGCAGGATTACCGGTGGCTCGAGCAGCACTTGGGCAAGCTTGTGCCGATGGAGATCGTACTCGAGTTTGATCAAGCGAGTTTGGCATCGAGTGTTCCGACCGGTGGCGAACAAGCAGTTACCGAAGGTAAAGAAGTCGAGGAGAAGCCCGGTGATGTCGGTAAATTGACGTTCTTGGAGCGAATGGAGACGGCTAATCGCGTTCAAGAAGCGATCAAGGCGAAATTTGGAGATGAGGGACTCGGTTGGGTCGGGCAGAGTTTGTCGGCGGCCACCTTTGCACCCTCTTTGCCCACGAACGGCTCTAGCACGAAGAAGATGATTGAGCGAAGTGTGTACAACTCTTCGTTGGAAGCCAAACGGGAAGACTTCGTTAAGTCTGGATTTTTGAGGGTTGATCCTGATACCGGCAATGAGTTGTGGAGAATCTCGTTGCGAGTAGCGGCGTTTCAAGGGGTCGATTACGGCGAGTTTGTCCATACGTTACGAGACGTAGTGCAACCGATCTTGCAAGCCCAAGGGGATCGTGTGCAGATTCTGCGGCGCATCGCTGCTTGGAATGGCGATTCAAAGTTTGTTGGCAAGAAGGTGATTTTGTGGGATCCACAGGTTGTTGATCAAGCGACCGGCGAAGCGGTTTCTGCAGCCAAGGTTCGAGCGGATGAGCTTGCCAATTTGCTTAAAAACGCAAGGTTTAAGGTCGCTCGAGCGAGCATTGATTCGAAGTCGATGCCACTCGTGCAACTCCAAGAACTGGAAGATTACGATGCGATCGTGCTCGCTGGTGCGTTTAGTAACAACGAGATACGGACCTTGCAGATGGCGTTGAGCAAGATCATTGATTTGGAGGCACCAGATCCGTTGCAACCGAACCAGTGGGTGTCGTCCATTTACACCGGGGTGGTGCCGATTGTTTACAAGGCGCAGCGAGCCTTGTTGCAGAGCTTGATGGAAAGCACTCTCTGGTCGTTTTTAACGATCACTCCTTTGATGATTTTTGTCTCCAGGAGTTTGCGAGCAGGCTTGGTCGCGATGATCCCGAATGTGGTTCCAGTCGTCTTCATCTTCGGACTGATGGGTTGGATGGGAATTGCGATTGATATCGGCTCGATGATGACTGCGAGTATTGCGCTTGGGGTGGCGGTGGACGACACGATTCACTTCTTGTCATGGTTTCGAGGGAATGTTCAGACGATGCGGGACAGGCGGGCCGCGATTATCGCTTCCTATAAGCAGTGCGGAACTCCGACTTTGCAGGCCGCGTGTATTTCCGGGTTGGGATTGAGCGTGTTTGCGTTCAGTACCTTTACTCCAACGCAGCGGTTTGGTTGGTTGATGCTGACCATTTTGGTTGCGGGTGTGATCGCGGAATTGGTATTGTTGCCGGCGATTCTGGCAGGGCCTTTGGGGCGAGTTTTCGATCCTCGGGGTTCCAAATATCATCCGCTAGCAAAGTTTTTCCTGTTCTTTAGACACAAAGTACGTCGCCGATTCGACAATAAGCACCAGTCGGATAGTACCGGAGAGAACGAGTTGCAGAGTGCCGCCTGAAGAGATCGGGGGGTAGTTCCGGAGTTGCCCAAGGGGTAATCTCTAAATTGCCAGGTTGAGAAGCTAGACTTTTACGACTTTTACCCTTGGAAATCTTCTCGGTTACGGCTAAACTTTTGGCCCCTTGGGGTGGGCTTTTTCCGCCTCATCGTCCCAACACGGGGGGCGAACAAGAACGGGTTTTTCCCTGACGCGATGGGTTCGTCCCTGAAGGATTCGATTATGACCAAGCAAAAAACGCACAAATCCACAAAGAAGCGATTCCGATTGACAGCGACTGGCAAGGTGAAGCACCGCAAGTGCGGAACAAGCCACTTGGCGATTGCTAAGCCAGCAAAGAAGATCCGTCAATTGCGAGGAACGCGAGTGCTTGAACCAAATCTCACGCGTGCGATTGTTGATGCATTGCGTGGCAACAGCTACTAAGTTTGTTCACAGATAAGTTTGTTCACAGATAAGCTTGTTCACAGGGGGAGCTCGGTAAACGAGTTTTCTTTGGGAAGCGAGCGACGAGACTGGCCCAGTTTTTAGAACCAAGCATTTGGGTAAAAACGACCGCAGCAGTTTGGGCCAAACCTTAGAGGTCGACATAGACTTCTCCCTGCGGTGACCTGAGATGCGATACGTAGAGTTAGTGAAAGAGCGATGAGAACAAGAAAAGGATCGGCACGTCGTCAGGCGAAACGTCGATTGTTTCAACGAGCGGAGGGCTACGTCGGCGGACGTCGTCGTCTGTACCGAACAGCAAAAGAAAACTTGGTCCGTGCCGGCCGGTTTGCATATCGTGACCGTCGTCGTCGTCGCCGTGACTTCCGACGTCTTTGGATCACTCGTTTGAATGCAGCAGCGCGGCTTCACGGTTTGCGTTACAGCCAATTCATCGCTGGATTGGTTTTGGCAAACATCGAATTGGACCGTAAGCAATTGTCTGAGATGGCGATCAACGATCCAGCAGGATTCGAAGTGGTAGCCAACACGGTCAAGGCAGCTTTGGCCAAGCAGGCAGCTTAGTCGATACTGGCTTATCTATGGCGCTAGAATCGTTCTATTCCGCGATTGACGGTATGCTTGCCGATGCGCAAGCATGCCTTCTGGGGGTCGATTCTCCCGAGGGCGTTGAGTCCATGCGGATTCAGTTCACCGGGGCTAAAAACGGCGCTTTGAAGACGATTCAAAAGTTGCTCGGAACGGTTCCTGCGGAGGACAAACCTGCGGCTGGGAAGCGATTCAACGAGGCCCGTGAGGCGATCGAGCAGCTCCTACTCCAAGCGGCGGATCGTGCGGGCGGCAAGCCGAAAGCAGTAACCGGTCCATTGGTCGATCCGACGTTGCCGGGATTGCGGCCTCGAATGGGTGTTCTTCACCCGATCACGCAGACGCTAGAGCATCTCAAGGAGATCATGGGGCGTCTTGGGTTCAACGTGACCGAGGGTCCTGAGATCGAAGACGAGTGGCATAATTTCGTCGCTTTGAACATCCCAGAGGATCACCCCGCTCGCGATCCGCTGGATAACTTTTATCTCTCCGCTGCGAAGGCTACGGTTCCGTCCACAGGTGCGAGGCTTTTGCGGAGCCAGACATCGACGGTGCAGATTCGCGTCATGGAATCCACGCCTTTGCCACTACGGATCATTTCTTTGGGGCGAGTTTATCGCCCAGATGCGCCCGACGCGACGCACTTTCCTATGTTCCATCAGATGGAGGGATTGTGGGTCGACAAGAACGTTACGATGGCTCAACTCAAGAGTGTGTTGCGACTTTTTGCAACGAGTTATTTGGGTGGTGACGTCAACGTTCGCTTTCGCCCTTCGTTCTTTCCATTCACGGAGCCTAGTGTCGAAGTGGACTACTGGTGGAATGGACAGTGGATCGAGTTTGGCGGGGCTGGGATGGTCGATCCGAATGTGTTTCGGGCGGTTGGGATTGATCCAGAGGAATGGTCTGGTTTTGCCTTTGGTTTAGGTGTCGAGCGTCTCTGCATGCGTCGATTTGGAATAACCGATATTCGCGATTTGTATCGCAGCGACGTACGTTTTTTGCGTCAGTTTGCGTCTTAAAACAGTCCGATCTTTTGCACACGGGTGCGACTGCGAGTTTGAAACATGTTGGTCTCATGGGAATGGCTGTCGGACTATGTCAAGCTGGATGCTCCGCTGGAGCAAGTGGTAGACAAGTGGGCTTTGTCGGGGCTGAACCACGAGAGCACCGAGTGGGTTGAAGGTGTCCCGGTTATTGATTTGGAAGTTACGAGCAATCGCGCAGATTGTCTTGGGCACATCGGGGTAGCGAGGGAAGCGTCGGTCTTGTTCTCTAAGCCTTTAACAATTCCACGACCTGAATTTGTGGAGGTTAGTGAAGAGGCGACTTCGATTGTATCGGTTGAGAACCAATTCGAGGAAGCTTGTTCGAGATACACAGCACGAGTGATTCGTGGGGTGAAGGTTGGACCGAGTCCAGAATGGTTTGCGAAGCGGTTGAGGAGTATTGGGGTCAAGCCGATCAATAACGTCGTGGACGTCACAAATTATGTCATGATGGAGATCGGCCAACCGTTACACGCTTTCGATTTATCGCGAGTCTTGGGTGGGAAGATTGTCGTGCGTCGCGCAGTAGACAAAGAGACCTTTGTCGCGATTGATCATCGAACGTATGCGTTGGACAGCCAAATGGTGGTAATCGCCGATGCGAAGGGGCCGTTGGCTCTTGGTGGCGTGATGGGTGGGTTGGAAAGTGAAGTTTCCGAAAGCACGGTAGATTTGCTGATAGAAGCGGCCTCGTTTGCTCCGATGTCGATTCGTCGCGCGGCGAGGAAATTGAAATTGCATTCTCCATCGTCCTATCGATTTGAGCGTCGCATAGATCCGAATGGATTGGATTGGGCATCGCGTCGTTGTTGCCAATTGATTCAGCAATTAGCCGGTGGTGTCATACTCGAAGGTGTGGTCGATAGTAAGCAGGAAGTGGTTCGCGGAGCAGTCGTGTCGCTACGCCGGGCCCGTGTGCATCAAGTTCTCGGTATTGAGGTGCCTTGGGCGCAGTCCAAGCGTATTTTGGAGCAGCTTGGTTGCGAGGTAACGGCCGCTACAGATACAGAATTGAATTTAGTGGCACCGACTTATCGACAGGATTTAACTCGCGAAGCGGATTTGATTGAGGAGATCGTTCGAGTCGTCGGCTACGATGCGATTCCCGAGGACGCGATGGTACCGATGGTTTCTTCGGCGCGGCGGCCTAAGGACATCATGATGGGAACGCTCCGTGCGGTGGCTTGTGCTTCGGGGTTTGATGAGACTCTCAATCCGAGTTTGATCGGTAAAGGAGCTACGGACCGCATATCTCCTTGGTGTGCACAAGATCCATTAGCAACATCGGTGCCTTTGCTCGAAGGTGCGGCGGTACTGCGTCGCTCGCTCGTACCTAGTTTGATTGCCGCGAGGTTACACAATCAATCTCAATCCATTCGAGACGTGCGGTTATTTGAGACAGCTAACGTCTATCTCCCGCAAGGAGAGGGGCTACCGAAGGAACAGCTAAATTTTGGATGCATAGCAGAGAGTGATCCAAGAATAATTCGTGGAGTTTTCGAAGAGTGTCTTGGGCGGATTTGGGGTAGTGGTGTTGAGGCGATCGAAGAGCGAGTTGTCGAGTTTGACTTTATGGAGCGGGGAACCGGGATCGCTTGGTACGTCGATGGAGTGATGTTGGCTTGGGTTGGTAGTCTTTCGAAGGCCCTTGCGCAGAGCAGCAAGATCGAAGGTGCTGTTGCGATAGGAGAGTTGGATTTGGACATGTTGTTGTCTAGGGCAGTTTTGGTACCTCGACTACGTGTCTTGAGTCCATACCCAGCGATCTTGCGAGATTTGAATTTCATCGTAGACGAGGGGGTGCAGTGGCAGGGATTGCGGAGGACCATTGAGGTTGCGGCAGGAAAGCTATGCAAAGAAGTAGTGTTTCGAGAGATCTACCGAGACACAAAGAAGGACGGTGCTGGCAAGAAGCGGATTTTGTTGACGTTAACGATTCAGAGTGATGAGGAAACGTTGCGTAGCGAGCAAGCGGATGCGTTGGTTGCCAGCGTCATTACAGCTTGTCAGGGAGAGCATGCCGCGCAGTTGTTGTCATGAGAAACTCTCGGGGAAGTGTTTTTTATTGGCGTGATTCAGGATTCTCTGTGACCCGAAAAGGGGGACAATGACTCTTGCTGTCTCGGAGTCAATCAAGGGACGCAATCAGAGGGTGAGCGGTAAATATTCCGTGAAATTCTCGTTTCTAAGGGTTTAGTTGCGTGGCTGCTGGGCGTTAAAGGTACGCAAGTTGATGTTAGTGCGGGTAGACTATATCTCAGGCGTTTGTGCATCTCGGTGGTTCGGGGGGTATGGTTACAGATGGGAGTTGGACTTTTTTCGTTGAGGGTGCTCGGATGGCCTTTGGTTTTGATGACCTTTGGCATTCTGACATCGCTTGGGATAAACCGTTTGCGAGAGTATTGGTGGTTCGAGCAGCAAGCCAGTGAGATCACTCGCGAAACCCATCTGCTTTGTCGCACTCTATCGGTTGCCTCGAACAGAACTGCTTGGATGGATTTTGTGAAGAGTTTTCGCAAAATGCATTTGGGGGACGTAGAGATAATTTCTAGCGATCGTTTGGGGGAGGGAGAACGCAAGGGTTTTGTGTTATCTCCGATAGAGTGGATTTCGGAACCGGAGCGTTTTTTTAGGCTTCGATGTCGCCAACCGATTGAAAAATCAGATAGTGATTTATCGAACACAGACCAAGCATTGTTGGACTGGATGGTGGTAACGCGACGTGTTCAACAACCGCGATATGGGACGAAAAGGCAGACGTTTCTCTTCGCTGGGTTGGGGTTGTTGCTCGGAAGTATTGGAGTACTTTGGCGATACAGAATCGACTCCAAGATCGACATGATCTCGAACACCCTGAGCGATATTCGTGCAAAGAGTCAAAAACCGATCCCGCGCCCAGAGTTCTTAGGGATGTTTCCGGATGCGATGCGAGGAGATCGTCTAGGTCGAGAGATGATAGCGCTTTGTGACACGTTGCATCAGAATGCGTTTAGTTTCAAGAGTGAGGGGGAGCCATCCGATGCGATCTTGGCAGCGATGCCGGTGGGTATTCTAGCTTTCGGATCGGATCTGCGATTGAGTTTTGCAAATCGTGCTGCGGTGCGATTGCTGAATCTCGGGGAGAGCATTCAGGAGCACATCTCGTTGATTGAGCTGATTCGCCAACCAAAGATTCTATCGTTGGTGCAGGACGTCCGCAGTGGTGGTGTATCGTTGGAGTGTGAGCTAGAGACCAGCGATTCGTATGGCGCGACGGTGACTCTGAAGATCCGTGGGCATGCGATAGCATCGGAGGCGAATGGGGTCGGTGAGGGTGGTCCTAGTCGCAAAGGTCTCGGGGGGGGGCGTTCGAACGCTGAAGCTGTTGGGCAGAATCCTCCTGCAGTTTTGTTAGTGATCAGTGATGAGACTCGGCTCAAGCAGTTGGAGAACTATCGGCGTGACTTTACGGCGAACGTGTCTCATGAGTTAAAGACACCGTTGTCGGCCATTAAGGCGTATTCCGAAACGTTGTTAATGGGTGCTTTGGACGATCCTGATGCACGCATTAGGTTTGTCACGAGCATAGGAGAACAAGCGAATCGGCTTGAGCAATTGATACGTGGATTGATGCAATTGAGTCGGATTCAATCGATGCCTGAGAAACTCGAGCTTGCAGAAATCCATCTTGCAGACATTGTGCGATCTGTGATTCGAGAGCAGTCGACGGTGGCTGAATCGAATCAAATTACCATTGTCAATCATTTGGCGTCTGACGAGTTGCTTGAACTCGACCCGGTGGTACTGGCGGAGCATGATGCTCTTAGAACGGTCTTTGGTAATCTCTTGAGCAATGCGATCCGATACAGCAAGAAGGGCGGTCGGGTGGAGATTGGAATTGAAGTCTTGGAGAGTCGCATTGATTTGTTGGTGATCGATCACGGAATAGGAATCCCGGCGGAAGACATCAATCGAATTTTCGAGCGTTTTTATACTGTCGATAAAGCTCGTTCTAGGGAATCGGGAGGGACTGGGTTAGGGCTTGCCATTGTCAAGCATTTGACCCATGCGATTGGAGCAGGGATACGGGTCAGTAGTACACTGGGGACTGGCAGTACGTTCCGCGTCTCATTGCAACGACCTGAAAACAAAAAGTCCTAGGTACGGCAGCGGGTTCGGTTTGGGTACGGATTCTCGGCAATTCCCAATGCATTTTGGTAGACTGTGGGTATATCAATTCAAAAACTGTTGGTGTGATGGGTAAGGAGTGGAGAGGGCATCGTGGAATCAAAATCGAAAGTAAAAGCTCGCAAGGGACACAATATTCAGCGTCGCAATTTTCTCGGGAGTTCGGCTTTTATAGCTGGTGGCTATTTCATCGCTAGTTCCAGTGGTAGACCTTTGTGGGCAAAAAGTCCGAACGATCGTCCAAGAGTGGGGGCGATTGGTTTGCGCTATCAAGGAACTGTGATCGCGAACCAATCCAAGTTTTATGGTGATATCGTTGCTGTTTGTGATGTGGACAAGCACGTGCGAGAGCAAGCGAAGGCATCATTTGGAAGTACTCCGTTTGCATGCGAAGATTATCGTGAGTTGCTAGCAAGAAAAGATGTTGATGTGGTGACTATTGGAACGCCCGATCATTGGCACACCAAAATGGTCATTGATGCTTGTAAGGCAGGTAAGGATGTTTACTGCGAGAAACCTTTGACTTTGACCGTTGATGAGGGAAAGAAATTATGTGAGGTGGTCAAGCAGACGAAGCGGGTGGTGCAGGTCGGGTCATGGCAGCGAAGCGATGAACGGTTTCGCATGGCTGCAGAACTGGTCCGTGCAGGACGGATCGGAAAGGTAAAGTCGATTGATGTAGTCTTAGGAAAAAATGCAACCGGAGGCCCTTTTTCATCGGTTCCGGTTCCTAAGCATATTCAGTGGGATATGTGGCAGGGGCAAACGCCGGATGTTCCATACGTCGAAGAACGTTCGCATTACACGTTTCGATGGTGGTGGGAGTATTCCGGTGGTCAAATGACGGATTGGGGGGCTCATCACATCGACATTGCTCAGTGGGCCATCGGATCACTTCCCGTGAAGTTTGAAGGAAATGCTCGAATGCCAGAGGTGTCAGGGGGGTACAACGTACCGGTAGATTTTGAAGCAAAGGTGACTTACGCCAACGGGACGGTGATGACGATCCGAGACACTGGCGAGAACGGCATTTTGTTTCAGGGGGAGCGTGGGCGAATTTTTGTGAATCGTGGTAAGTTGACTGGAACGCCTGTTGAGGAGCTGAATACTTGGCCTTTACCGAGGAGTAAATGGCAGTTGTACAAATACGATCACCCAGACAGACCGTTGATGAGCGGCAAGTTAGAGGCAATCATCAACCACATGGGGAATTTCTTTGATTGCATCGAGTCGCGTCGCGATCCCATTTCGGATGTCGTCAGTCAGCATCGCAGCGTTTCGACTTGCCATTTAGCGAACATCAGTTTGCGATTGGGGCGTAGCGTACAATGGGATCCAGAATCCGAACAGTGTGTCGGTGATAATGAAGCGAATGCGATGCTCAAGCGTGAGCAACGCATTGGCTACGAAACTTGATCGATCTATTGAACTCTTGTTGTTTTTATGTTTCAAGCGGGGATTAGGTTGGGGGTTAAGGCTCCCAACGAAGGAACGATCAAGTCTGGTTTGTAGGCGTATCTTGCGAGGTCTTCGATTCGTGTTCCGCCACTGAGCACCAGCACCGTCTTGTACTCCAATTGAACACCGCCAAGGATATCGGTTTCCATGGTGTCGCCGACAACTACCGTTTCGTCGGTAGATAAGCCTAGTTCTTTGCGGGCAGCGCGGAGCATGATGGGGCTGGGCTTGCCTACGCTGAAGGCTTTTACACCCGATGCGGCTTCAAGCATCGCGACAATTGCGCCGCATCCTGGGCGCAAGCCGGACTGGGTGGGGCAGTTTGGATCAAGGTTCGTTGCGATCAATTTGGCTCCCCCTAGGATCATTCTCAGTGCCGTTTCGACCATCTCAAAATTGAGGTTTCGTCCTTCTCCAACCACGACGTAATCGGGATCGCGATCTACGATAGAAAATCCATTTTTGTGTAGAGCAGTGAGTAATCCCCCTTCGCCGATGACAAAAGCAGTTCCACCTGGTTTTTGTGATGCGAGAAATCGTGCGGTAGCCATCGCACAGGTATAAACATGCTCTTCGTCGACATCGATACCGAGTCGTTCTAGTTTTTTCGCGACGTCTCGACGTGTACGTTGCGAGTTATTGGTAAGGAATAAAAATGGGGTGTTCGATTCGCGAAGTGCAGCGATGAATCGGTCTGCACCTTCAATCAATTCATTGCCCTTGTAAACGACGCCATCCATATCGATAAGATAACCAACCATTGTCCGTAGAATCTCCCGAGTGAAACGAACTTCTGTGTCGCTGCAAGCTTTTTCCAGGGAGAGGGCCTTGCTCGCTATGCAACGAACGCAAACTTCGTGCCACTGGATCGCAGTAAGATCGGATCTCGCGAGCAGGGAGGAGAGTGATAGAGGTAGGGCGGGTTTGAACTCCGGACTGAAGTTATCGGAGGGAGAATTCCCACCACAAACGGAAAGTGGTGATTGGGCGGAATTGCGAAGAAAGAGAGATCGTTGAGAAAAATTCGCGCAATTCCTAAGCTTGGTTGCACAAGAATCAAGCGTACTGAGCAGGGTGAGCGTGCGATGATTTTCTGTGGTTTAGCTTGGATTAGCTTGGGTTACTTGAGGATCTCGTGAATGACATGTCCGTGGACATCGGTTAGACGACGGTCGATACCGTTATTTCGAACGACCAGGCGTGTATGGTCGATACCGAGCAAGTGAAGGATGGTTGCATGAAGGTCATAGCACCAAGTCTTATTCTCGACTGCCTGGTACCCCCAATCATCACTTTTACCATAGGAGACACCTGATTTCACACCGGCCCCCCAAAGCCAAGAAACAAAGCTGCCTCCATTGTGGTCACGTCCAAGGCTACCTTGTGCAAAAGGAGTACGACCAAACTCCGTGGTCCAGATCACAAGGGTATCTTGGTCGAGTCCTCGCGCCTTGAGGTCGCGCAGGAGAGCCGCGATGGGTCGGTCGACGCTCAGTGCCATTGGGGGGAGTTCCGTTTGGATGTTGCCGTGGTTGTCCCAGTTGTTGGTTGCTCCCTGGGGACCACTCCAAAGTTGAACGAAGCGTACGCCGCGTTCGATGAGTCGACGGGCGAGTAAGCATCGGCGGCCGAAGTCTTCAGTTGGAGATTGGTCTAGTCCATAATCGTGGAGGCACTGTTGGGTTTCGTTGCTAAGGTCGAATGCTTCTGGCGCGGAAAGTTGCATTTTTGCGGCAAGTTCATAGCCTGCGATGCGCGCGTCGAGACGGCTGTCCTCGGACTGGTTTTGACCGTATTGTTCATTAAGCCACTTTAAAAGTGTTTGGCTATCCCTCTCTGATTCACCTTGGGCAAATTCATAGGAAGGGTTTGGGAAGAGATCAGGAATTGGAACCTTGGAGGTCGCATTGAGTACAAGTCCTTCGTGCACAGCTGGAAGGAATCCCGCGCTGAAGCAACCTTGTTGGTTGTAGGGTAGGCCGCGCGGATCGGGAAGCACAACAAAGGTTGGCAGGTTTTCGGTGAGATTCCCGAGTGCGTATGAAATCCACGCACCCATGCATGGGAACCCAGGAAGGAGGAACCCGCTATTCATCATGTAGGTGCCTGGTCCGTGAACATTCGTCTTTGTCGTCATGGCCATAAGGAATGCCATCTCATCGACTAACTTCGCTTGTTCGGGAAACATCGAGCTGACCCATCTTCCTGACTGGCCGTGCTGCGCGAATGGGAAGGGGCTCTTCATAATAGCCCCTGCGGGTGCAGTGAATCCTTCGGGTTTGTCCTTTGGGCCGAGCATTTGCCCATGCAGTCGCTCGAGTTCTGGTTTGTAATCGTACGTGTCCATCGGGCTAGCTCCACCCGTCATGAACAACTGAATGATACGTTTAACTTTTGGTTCGTGATGAAGTTGAGTTTGGCTGGCTTTTGCCAATGCATCTGCAAGAGCGATAGCGGCGAGACCACCTCCCCCTTGTTGCAACCAGTCGCGACGAAGCAGACGCTGGCAAATTGGCAATTGTGTGTTGCGAATGCTTGGGAGTCTGGTGTTGCTTTTTGGATTCATGATGCGTCGTGTTGAGTTGCTGTCGTTTAGGGAATGAACAAGAACTCATTGGTATTGAAGATCACGCGACACAATGCAGCTAGGCCATGGCGTTGTACGAACGGTGTCAGTGATTGCATTTCTTCTGTGGATGGATTGCGCTGATAGGTTCTTAGAAACACCTCCGTGATTTGCTCTGGAGTTGAACTAAACTTGGAAGCAATATATTCCTGCGTCTTATTGCTTTGGTGAAGCACAAACGGGTTGTTTGATAAGACGAGAGACTGGAGAGGGGAGGCAGTGAAACCCCGCACAGGTGCGAGCAATCCGAGATCAGGAAAATCGAGTGCTGCCATCATGGGGTCCGGTATCCCGCGCCAAACGGTGCGGTAGATACTGCGGCGGTTCGCATTTGGACTGTTCCAATCGTAAGCAGCGTAATCGAGTTTGGGAGTCGATTGAGGGCCAGGTTGTTTAGTAAAGTGTTCGATACCTGGTCCACCCATCTTCCAGTCGAGATTCTCCGCTACGAGGAGGAGCGAATCACGGTAGGAATCCGCATCGAGGCGTAGTCGATTCTGACGCCAAAGCAATCGGTTGTCCGAATCGATCGCGATGGCTGACTGATTATCTGAACATTGTTGCCGATAGGTCTGGCTCGTTACGATCAATCGATGCAGTTTTTTCAAGGAGCCTTGGGCGTCATCACGAAACCAAACGGCTAACCAATCCAGTAGTTCGGGATGAGATGGAACTCCTCCCATACGGCCGAAGTCGCTCGGAGTGTCGCAGATTCCTCTGCCGAAGTGATAGTGCCAAGTACGATTGACGATACTTCGCCAAGTCAAAACGTTTTCGGGGTGGGATATCCAATTGGCAAGTGCCATTCGGCGTGCTCGTTCGTCATTGGCTGGAACATCGCTGAATCGTCCCGGTAGATGCGTTAAGGCTGAGAGAGATCCCGGAGGGACTATTTGTTGTGGCTTAGCAATATCACCGCGTTGCAACAGGTGTACTTGTTTCGGACTCGGAATTGTACCCTGTTGTTTTCCTCCGTTGCCCGTAGGAATCGAGACGCTGGTTCCCACTGCATAAACATTGGATTGGGGGGGCAGTTTTTTGAGTTCCGATTCGACGATGACTGAAAGCGAGTGTAATTGAAGGGTGAATTTCTGTTCAGGGGATCGGATTGCTGGATCCATGAGGAGGATTGCCTCGATCTCGTTCGGAACTGCGATTGCTTGACCACCCGCAGCATCGGTACACGAAATGCGGAACGCGCCAAGAAGGTGTGAGCCACCGTGCAGTTGCTTGAGGGTGATGGTCAGTTCTGTGTCGGTTTCAGGTTCGATTGGTGTTTCTAGTTCAAATACTGCGTGGTGAGCTACACCGACAGCGGGGTGGATTCCCCACGCAGTCTTTGGATCACCATCGATAGCTCGTTCGATTCCCCAACCGACTTGATTAAAGTCAGCTGTGACTTTTGTGATCTTGATCGGTACTGAAGTACTTGTCTTCGGTGAGAATGCTTGGATGATCACTTCGGAGAGATGCAAGTTTCCATTTTGGCATCGACCAGGTCCTCGCATTGGGAGAGAGTCATGCGGGTAGAGATCTAATCGGATCGCAGAGATCTTTTTTTCATTCGTTTTTCCAGTGATTACATAAGTGTCTGTGTCCGGAGAATGTCCACCAGCAACGATAGTTCCTTCGTTGTCTTTGGTGAGCGTAGCTCCTTCGAGTGATACAAAAGAGGTAGGAGGTAGTGTTTTCCAGGTCGGAAGTTGTGGTTGATCCTTGGGTTGACTTGCGAGGAGTGATATTCCCAATTCGGATTGGAGGGATGCTATTTCTTTCCTGTTGATCGCATCGCGAAGTTGCATAAGTTCACGACGGCGATTTGCTACGGTTGGATTCGCGTCGTAGGGGATATCACCTTTGAGGATGCCTGCAAAGACGGCTTGCAACGCATAGTAGTCTTCTTGGGATATAGGATCAAACTTGTGGTTGTGGCATCGAGCGCAATTCGCAGTGGCACTGACGAAAGCGGCCATGGTTTGAGTCAACATGTCATCGCGATCGAGGTAATCAAACGTCACCGGTCCGGTGGAATAAGTGCTAAGATCAAAAGTGCCTGCTCCCAGAAAACCAAGTGCAGGTAGTAGGTTTGTGGCTTGGGGTGCGAAACCGTCGACAGCAATTTGTTGCTGAATAAATTCAGACCAGGGTAGATCTCGATGCAAAGCATCGATCACATAATCGCGAAAGGGCCATGCGTTCTCTCGACCTACATCATGTTCATAGCCATGCGAGTCTGCGAAGTGGATCGTATCGAGCCAATGGCGAGCCCAGCGTTCGGCGTAACGGGGTGACGCAAGGAGTTCGTCGACAAACCGCTCGACTTCTTGATCGGTTGGTTCCTGAGACAGTGAGGCCACTTGCTGAGGGGTTGGAATTAGTCCGTGGAGATCAAGCGTCAATCTTCTTGCTAATTCCCGACCGGTAGCCGGATGCGAGAGTTCGAGTCCTTGTGAGGAAAGCTTGTGTTGAATGAATCGATCAATTGGGTTTGAAAATGATAGCGTGACGGTTGGGACTTCGGGTGTTTTCAGGGGTTTGAGAGACCACCAATCGGACGGATCTGTTGTTGTAGGGGCTAGCGTACGCGGATCGTATGCGCCTTGTTGAATCCAGTTGCGTATTATCTCTCTTTCGCTGGGTGGAATTTGTTCATCGGGCATTTTGAGATCAGGCTCAAGGTGCTCTATCACTCTCATCAGCAGGCTGGCTTCTGGATTCCCTGGTCGAATAGCTGGTCCACGAGTACCACCTTTTTCCCAGCCACTTTTCCAGTCGAGAGCGAGGTCACTTTCCATATTCCCAGAGTTGTGGGAGTGGCAACTGTAGCAACGGGATTGGAGAATTGGGAGGACTGATTCGCGGAATAGATCCTCTTGGGAATCATCTCCAGGTGTTTGTCCAGAGGCTGAAGATTCGCAGCAAATTAAAGCAAGTAGCATCATTGCGAGAACGTATGTTCCCAGAATGAATCCTGGTTGAGTAATGGATGGCGAGGTCGTATGCATCTTCGACTTCAGCGAGGCTTGGATTGATGGTAGTTATCTGCGTTTCTTTTTGCGCCCTGGTGAGGGTTTGTTCCGTGCGGATGTCTTGGGGTTGTCTTTATGCTTCCAACCTTTTCCTCTTGAGCGGTCCGCACCTGTGCGACGAGAAGCGTCGGAATTACTAGGTGCTCTATCGTGATGCGTAACTTTCTCGAGTCGAAACTCTAATTGTCTTCGAGCGAGATCGACACGTTCGATTCGCACTACGAGTTCGTCACCGAGTCGGAATTGGTTTTCATCGCGGTAACCTTGAAGGGTGTGGGTATCGCGATCATAGCGATATCGATCCGGGGGTAAGCGATCAATGGTTACCATTCCATCGACAGGTATTTCGATTCCACGAACGATCAGTCCGTTGGGTTTAACACCCCAGACTATACCAGTAAGGAGTTCGCCGATTTTCTTTTCTAAGAAATGCAGAAGTTTGACGCGGACGAGTTCTCGTTCGGCGCTTTCAGCGTTTTGTTCCGTAGAGCTGCAGTGTTGCCCGAGCCGTTCGAGGACTTCTGTGTTTTCCTTGGCGGGTTTGCCTTCGATCAAGTTCTCGACGATGCGATGAACGACGAGGTCAGGGTAGCGTCGTATCGGGCTGGTGAAGTGGCAGTAATGTGACATATTCAGCGCGTAATGGCGTTCGAATTCGCATTGGTATACGGCTTTGGACATGCTCTTGAGGATTGCGTAGTTGACAGCGAACTCGGTGGTTTGACCGCGAACGCTATCGATTACGCGTTGGATTTCGAAACGATCTTGCATGTCATCGGCTGGTAGGCCGAGTGCTCGCATGAAGTCTGCTAGGCGTCGAATTTTAAGTCGATCTGGTGGAGCGTGAGCTCGTCGCAGCATCGGTAGCTTCAATGAATCGAGCCAGTAAGCCACAGCTTGGTTTGCTGCGAGCATGAACTCTTCGATGATTTGATGGCTTTCAGTGTGGTGGACGACATGTGCACCTTTTACTTTTCCAAGTTTATCGAGATCGACTTTGACTTCGGGTAGGGTCAGTTCGAGCGATCCGTTGGTTCGACGCAAGGATCTGAGAAGCATCGCTAGCGAATGCATATCTCGTACAAGTTGGAAAATTTCGGGGGTGAGGCGTTCTTGCCAGGGAGTGGGATCGGCAAGGTACTGATCGATTTGTTCGTAGTTAAATCGGTAAGCGTTTTTGATAACACTGTTGAAGACTTCTGCATGAAGCAGGGTGCCTTTGGGCGAGTATTCCATGACGACAGTTTTTGCGAGTCGATTACGATCAGGTTGCAGGGAGGCCAGGTGATTGCTAATGGTTTCCGGAAGCATGGGAATTACGCGATCGGGTAGATACACGCTGTTTCCACGTTCTCGAGCTTCGTCGTCGAGGATGGTACCTTGTGGGACGAAGAAGGAGACGTCTGCGATGTGAACGAGTAGTTCCCAGTTTCCTTTTTCGTTTTTGGAAAGGGAGATTGCGTCATCGAAATCTCGAGCATCGAAGGGATCGATGGTGATAGTGGGAATACTGGTCAAGTTCCGACGGCCCTCGGGGATCACATCTTCGCTGAAGCGATCTGCTTGGAGACGTGCATTTTCGAGGACTTCTTCCGGAAACTCTTCGGGGAGGTTGAATTGCACCATAACCGCCATGGTATCGACAGCTGGGTTTCGGAGACTGCCGAGTACTTTCAGTAGGACCGCTTCGCCTGGATGGAATTCGTCTGGGAATTGGACCAGCTCCACGATGACTTTGTCATTATTTTCGACGGGTAGGCCGCGCACGTCACCGATTGAGACCGGGCGTTCGAGTTTAGCGCCGTCGAGCCAAACAAAGGACTTTTGGCCATCGGTTTGAAAGGTGCCGGTGAATTGACGTTTCTTGCGTTCGACGATCTCGACGATTTCGCCTTCGAGGCGACCTGGGATGTTGCGTAACGCTGAGCCACCAGCGCGTCGGCTTGGTGGGGTAGATTTGCGAATTTGGACTCGGACTGTGTCTCCGTCCATTGCATTTAGCGTGCGACGTTCCGGAATGAAGATATCAGGAGTCTTGGTTACAGGTTGGTCTTTTTGTTCGTCGGTGGGGTTTGCGATGGAGACTGGTCCTCGCGGAAGCTCGACGAAACCGTAGCCTGCGGAGAGTGCACGGCGAAATATCCCGATTACGTCCGAAGCTCGTGGTCCAGGTGAAGTCACGCGGTCAGAATCCGACGATTCGATGCCCTGTGAGACGGCATCCGGGATGCGGCTTGGTCGCGTTTCATTTCTTGGCTTTTTGGCGGAGTCTGTTTTTCCGAGATGCGTGCTGGGAAGAACCAAGTGGTTTGGGCCGAAGAGCACGCGTCCTTCTCGGACGAGGGTTTTGATGGCTCGGCGTAATTCGCGGTACTGCTCCTCGGAGAGTTTCAAATGATTGAGAATCATACGTGGTTTCATCGGCCGGTATTCGGGAGATACCACAAAGGCGAAGACGAGATCTGTCAAAGGTGTTGTGTTCATAATCACCAGGATACCTCACGGCGGACTTTATGCCCATTGCCAGCGATTTCATAGTGGTTGGATTGCTAGAGGAAGCTTAACAAACTATTCCCAATCGATTCTGGAAATAGGATGTGGGATGGGCTACAACAGGAGTGTCTACGATTTTAAGGATGAGTATGAACGTATTTCGAGGGGGCGTTTAGCATGGCAAAGGGGATAACGCGTCGAGAGTTTCAGGGAATCGCGGGTGGTTTGATTTTCGCGAATTCTCCTTGGATGCGTCTTGTTCATGGCAATTGGATGGAAGTGCCCAAGCAGGAATTTGGGGTGATGAGTGGTGAGGTCGGGACGAGTAGCGGAGTTATTTGGGGGCGAAGCAACTTTGATGCAAGAATGCTTGTGGAGTGGGATACCAGTGTCGAGTTTCGGCAACCACGAAGCGTATTAGGGCCCGTGGTAGATCGACTTTCAGATTTCACTGGGAGGACTGTGTTGCGAGGGCTTCCGCAAGGTGAAACGATTCATTACCGGGTGTTTTTTGAAAATGGAGCAGGGGCCAGCGATCCGGTTTTAGGTAGTTTTCGAACCGGGTTCGGCGGGCAGGATTCAGGCGGAGAAGATGTATTCTTCGCTTGGTCTGGCGATACAGCCGGACAAGGATTTGGCATCAATCTCGAATGGGGTGGGATGCGTACTTATTCGTCGATTGCTGGACTTGAACCGCAGTTCTTTGTCCATAGTGGTGACATGATTTATGCGGACAACCCGATACTCGAATCGATAACCTTGAACGATGGAACGCTTTGGAAAAATGTCGTTACGGATGCGAAGTCACATGTTGCTTCTAGCCTGGACGACTTCCGAGGGAACTACTTGTACAACTTGCTAGATTCCAATGTCCGAGCATTTCATCAGAGAGTTCCTTATGTGGTGCAGTGGGATGATCATGAAACAACGAACAATTGGTACCCTCAGCAATCATTGGCCCGACGAAAGGATGGATCGCGTTATGATGCGATGGAGTATGGTGCGCAGTTAGCGGAACGAGCGAAGAGAGCTTTTTTTGAGTATATGCCGCTGTTACCGCAGGCGTCCGGAGAGCGGCGAATCTATCGGAAGATCGCACGGGGGCCTTTATGTGACCTGTTTGTGTTGGACTTTCGTTCATATCGTGGGCCAAATACCGAGAATCAGCAGGAAGAGTTGAACGCTACCAGCAGTATTATGGGTCGTGAGCAATTGGAGTGGCTCAAGAAAGAGTTGCAAGCAAGTCGAGCGGTTTGGAAGGTGTTGTGTTGTGATATGCCCTTGGGTATTCCCGTTGGGGATGGGATGGAAGGAAAGGGGTACTTCGAAGCGGTAGCCAATGGAAAAGGAGGAAGTCCCTTGGGGCGAGAATTAGAGTTACAAGAACTGCTTGAATGGATGAAACTGGCGGGCGTGACAAATACGATCTGGATCACTGCAGATGTGCATTATGCTGCAGCGCATTTTTATGATGAGACCAAGTCAGCTATACCCGGGAAGTTTGAATCATTTTGGGAGTTTGTAGCAGGTCCCTTGCATGCAGGGTCTTTCGGACCGAACTCGCTGGATGATACGTTTGGCCCGGAGGTAAAGTTCCAGTTTGCTTCGCCGCGAGGGAGCAAGTTGCCGTTGGCACCGAGCGATGGAATGCAATCCTTTGGTACAATCCGGATTGATGCAAAAACGAAAGAGTGCATCGTTGAGTTACGAGGCGGAGACGGCAAAGTACTCGAAGGTGGGCAATTTGTGTTGGAACCTAGACGCGAATAGTTAAGGTTTTCTTGGCGTCGATGCGTAGGGGACATCATGGGGGAGATTGAAATGAGCAAGCTATGTCGAGTAGCAACGATACTACCGTGGTTCCTGTTCTCTTGTTGCGTAAGCGCGATGCTCGCTGGACCATTATTCGGACAAGCTAGTTTCCGTCCCAATGTCGTAGTATTTCTATCGGATGATCAAGGTTGGGGGGATTTTGGATTCCAGGGGAACAGCAATTTTCGAACTCCCCATTTGGATAGTCTCGCTGCGGATGGAGCGGTTTTCACACGATTTTATGTATGCCCGGTATGTGCACCTACGCGTGCCGAGTTTCTTACGGGACGCTATCATCCTCGCGGTAGTGCGGTGGGGGTGACGCAAGGGGATGAACGTTTGGATTTAGATGAGATCACCATAGCGGACCGCTTTCAGGCGGCGGGGTACCGGACGGGCGTGTTCGGGAAGTGGCATAACGGTTCACAGTATCCGTACCATCCAAATGGCAGAGGTTTTCAAGAGTTTTATGGATTCTGTTCTGGGCACTGGGGTGATTACTTTTCGCCACCATTGGAAAGCAATGGTAAACGATTGCAGGGGAACGGATACGTTAGCGATGATTTTGTGCAACATGCGATCGAGTTCATTCGATCGGAAAAGGGGACTCCATTTTTCTGTTACGTTGCTTTCAATACTCCCCATACCCCGATGCAGGTTCCCGACAACTACATGGAGGGTGTAAAAGATCGCGAACTGCCGATGCGGCACGAGGGTCGCAAAGGGGAGCAAGAAGAGATCGCAATGACACGAGCCACCATAGCGATGGTTGAAAACATCGATTGGAATGTCGGGCGACTTCTTGCAGTGTTAGAAAAGATGAATCTTACGAATGATACGATTGTGGTTTACTTCAATGACAATGGGCCGAATAGTTTTCGTTGGAATGGTGGGATGAAGGGTCGAAAAGGGAGCGTTGATGAGGGTGGTGTACGGTCTCCACTGATCGTGCGTTGGCCGGGGCGCATTCCAGCTAGCAAACGCATTTCACAATTAAGTGGTGCGATTGATTTAACGCCGACACTCTGCGATTTGGCTGGTATCGGAGTTGAAAAAGTCCCACAAGCTTATGCAGAGCGACTTGCTGATCATCCGCTTGATGGTATCAGTCATGCTTTACGATTGACTGCGGACGAACCCGAGATTGAAAGGGAGTTGTTCAGTCAATGGTCGGGGCGGATAGCCATGCGCCGTGGACCATATTTGCTTGATGCCGATGGAAGATTGTTTGATCTCTTCAAGGATCCTGGTCAGCGGAACGCTTGCAATGAGCAGTACCTTGAAGTTGTTCAACAGATGCAGGAGAAGGTCGAGAAATGGAAGGTTGATGTATTGAAGTCGGCCAAGCCTCGACGTCCATTTTTATTGGGGCATCCGCAACGGTCTTGGGCGACCTTGCCAGCTCAAGACGGGAAATGTGGTGGTCCAAATGTTGTCAGAAGCAACACTGCGCCGAATTGTTCCTTCTTTACGAAGATTCAAAGTCCTGAGGATCGGATACGCTGGGAGGTCGAAGTTCTGCAAGCGGGTGAATATCGGATCGAAGCGATGATGACGGTGCCGAAGGAAGCGATCGGTGCCTCGTTATGTGTAAAGATTGGAGAACGCGAGTGTGTTGGGGTGCTTCGAGAGGCACATGATGCCAAACTATACGGAGACGGAAATGATAGAGTTCCGAGGAATACCGAATCACTTATGAAACGCTTCGCGAGTTTCGAGCTAGGGGTTCTTCCATTAGAGGTACTGGTTGGGGAAGTCGAAGTTCGACTCGCAGAGCCGCTTGCGGCGGGAGCTTTTCTAGAATTGCAGGGATTGGATTTTGAACGACTAAAGTAGCATTTTTGCGTGTGATTTATGAGGTTTCGATTGGGAATCCGGGTGTATTGGCAGTGTAGTGGTTCATCGGAATTGGGTACCGAATCACAAGGGATGTGGTATCCTACGCGTTAGGAAAAGCAGACGTTGTGGCGAGGGAAATCTGAGTTACTGCACATGGAAACGGAGACGGGCGTGGGGCTAGGACTAAACCAATTACACCAAGGAGATTGCGTCTCGTTGTTGGAGCAAGTTAAGGAGGGGTCTGTCGACTTGGTATTTGCAGATCCACCTTTTAACATCGGTTATGAATACGATGTTTATGAGGATCGACGTGATGAAGAGGAGTATGTCGTTTGGTGTCGTAAATGGATCGATGGTGTCTATCGGGCGTTAAAGCCAGATGGGACATTTTGGTTGGCGATTGGGGACGAGTACGCTGCGGAATTGAAGATTGAAGCGAAGCGGGCGGGGTTTACTTGTCGCAGTTGGGTGATTTGGTACTACACGTTTGGGGTGAATTGCGCAAACGGATTTAGTCGTTCCCATACGCATCTTTTTCATTTCGTGAAGGATGCAAAAAAGTTTACTTTCAATCGGATGAATCCCCAGATAAGGGTCAAGTCGGCGAGGCAGTTGGTTTACGCGGACTTACGAGCTAATCCTTTAGGTCGACTTCCGGACAATACTTGGATTACACGTCCACAAGATGCTCCTTGGGGGTTTAGTCCCAATCATGACACATGGTACTTCTCACGGGTTGCAGGGACGTTTAAAGAGCGGGAAGGATTTCATGGTTGTCAGATGCCTGAGCAATTATTGGCACGGATTGTCCGCGCGTCGAGCAATCCAAACGACCTGGTTTTAGATCCATTTGGCGGTAGTGGGACCACCTTGTGCGTTGCAAAGAAGCTTGGGCGTCAGTGGATGGGAATTGAATTGTCAGAAGAGTACGCTGGACGGATTCGAGAGAGGATGGACAAGACGCAAATAGGCGATCCGCTTGATGGTGTAGAGGATTCGCTAGCGAGCTCCCCATCGACCGCAGAAGGGAAAAGACGTCGAGCGCCGGACGAGTCGAAACTGCTTGAGATTGCTCTTAAAGCGTTTTCGCGTCTTGATGATGGCAGTTTGACCCTGGAAACGGTGCTTTGCGATCCACAACGGAATGCTGAGTATCAGTCGCTATGCGATCAGGAAAGCAAGGATGGGAATCCATTCAGTTGGAACAAGCGTTTGTTTGAGTTGCAGAAAAACAATCAATTGCCAGAGGCCGTCGAATCAATAGAAGAGTTCGAGGAGACAACATTTGACCGGATCGGTTATGCTTGCGAAGTAGCATGGCGTTTGATGGGATTAGACTATCATCAGTCGATTGAGGAGATCCTCTGCTCACCCGAATCGATCGTCGAAATTGAGCGGTTTGCGAGGCTTTATGGTGGATTTGGAAAAGAGGTTGCATCCAAAGATGTGAGGCGTGCGATCTGGCGATTACGTTCTTTGCAAGATTTGTTCAGAGCGATCTCCAAGAAGGACATTAAAGTCTGGAGCAAAGAGCATCGAAAACTACCGAAGGTTGGCCTAGAGGAATCTTTATGGCATTTGGAGGTTCCGGGAGTCTACGTGTTATCGTCACCTGAATGTTGTTTGTACGTTGGGGAAAGTTTGGATATCCAGCGTCAGATTAAGTGGATTGTTGAGAATCCAGAGTGGAGCAAATTAATGCCTGATTCAGTTAAATATTTGCCGATCCATGGAGGGTTGCTTGAACGCAGTCGCGTGAAGGCCATGTTGATACGTCGAGAAAAACCATTGCTCAACGCGTAAGCTTCGTGAGATGTGTGACGCTCGATGGGATAGACGCAGGGGATAGATTTACTCAAGGAGACGCGAGGCATCTTAGGGATGAATGGCGGTTAGAGGACAGGGCCGAGCATAGCGATGGCGTTATTGAAGAACCTTCGTTGAATTGACCAGGATGCTACTTCCTGTTTTGTGACTTCACGGGATTGCCATTGGTAGGATAATTGTCGTTCGCGAAGTTTTTTAGTCAGTTCGAGGTCATGGAACAGGATGTTGTTTTCGTAGTTAAGTTCGAAGCTACGTCGATCTAGGTTTGCGGAACCGATGAGTCCCATTTCCTCATCAATTGTGAGGGATTTTGTGTGTAGCAATCCACCTTCATATTCAAAGATGCGAACGCCTGCGTCGAGTAAGGCGGCGTAATAACTGTGGCTTGCGGCTGCCACGAACCACGAGTCGTTTTTTGCTGGGATGATGAGGGTGGTATCGACACCCCTACGACCGCTTGCACAAAGCGCGGCTTGCATAGGTTCGTCGGGAACGTAATACGGTGTGGTAATAATGAGTTCTTCCCGGGCGCTATACATCAGCGATTCGAAGACTTCTGGCATTGCAGAGTATCGCACAGTGGGGCCGGTGCCGACGACTTGGGCGACAAAGCCACGTTGGTGATCGTGCCAGGGTTCTAGGATAATTTTGGAAAGGTCTTCATCGACATGGGACATCCAGTCAGCAGCGAACAGGATTTGATTTTGCCGGGCGATGGGACCTTCGAAGCGGACGACCGCGTCGACCCAAGGTGCAAATTTTGGCTTTAAGCGAAATTCAGCATCAGCGCAGTTTTGAGATCCACAAAACGTGATGCGATTGTCGATTACCAGGATCTTTCGGTGATTTCTTAGATCGACACGGGTGAATAGTGGGGCCAAAGGGGTGTTGCCGATGGGCAAGGCTACCGCAGTCCTTGCACCGGCTTCTTCCATGGCTCGCCACTGCGGGGACCGGATGATGGTTCTTGAGCCTAAGCCATCGGCCATGACACGACAGGTGACGCCTCGTTTTGCGGCACGGCAAATGGCATCTACCATTTTGAGGCCGCTAGTGTCGGTTATCCAAATGTAGAAGTTCAGGTGGACATGATGTTTCGCTGCATCGATATCCCGCACCATGGTATCGATCGCGGCGACGGAGTTCTCCATCAACTCTGCATGATTTCCGGCGATCGGACTAAAACCGTTGACCGAATATCCGACGCGAAAGATATGATCGAATCGATTGTTGCTAAGAGGTTGGATTTCGCGGACACCCATCCCGGGAATATCTTGGGGTTTGGGAAGTCGTTTTAAGACGGATTCGACTCTTGCGATTCGGGAGCGTCCGATGCTGATGGATCCCAGGAGAATATACGCGACGATGCCGATCACTGGCATGGTGACCAGGACGACGATCCAAGCTACACGGGAGGAGGGGTCGCGGTGCGGACGAAGGATGGCGCGAATGATTAGTCCGGTTTGAATCGCGAAGTGCAGGATGACACCGGCAATGATCATCCATTTTGGTTCGACAAAATGCATCGTAAGTCGCGTCGGATCTTATAGAGTGTTTGTCAGTTACTTCGGCGTAATACGACGAAGAACTGAGATTCGTTACGAGGAGATTGGTGCAACGTCGAGTACAGGTGGCATTGGACACCCGAGGGCATCTGAAATCACACGCAGCAGTTCTACTTCGTTGATAGTGGATCGCTGATCATAGACGATGCAATCGCTGAATGCGTTGAGAAAATTTCTTTTTTGCCGATGGTTCGCGGCGGCGAGAGTATCGAGGGCAAGGTCAAGTTGTTTGAGGGTACAAGCGTCTCTCTCGAGCATTGCAGGCATCGCACCGCTTCGAATTTTTTGTCCTTGAGCGTAGGTCGTCCAACCCGCCGCGTACGCTTGATCTGCGTGAACGTTGGAACCCAGATGAGCGAGGCTAGATAGTACTTGAGCGAAGGACTTGCTTAATTTCTCTGCGGAGGCATCCACTTCCATCGGCTCGGATTTCCGCATGACAACACGTTTCGTGATGTACCGTTGCAAGGCGAATTCGAAGATCGTCCAACGTCGGTCGGCATCGATCAATTGTCTTGCGAGGGTTCGGAAAGCGCCTGTGTGGGGATCGGAGAGCAGGTCGAGTGCCGGTACTGCCATACAGGCAAGCGGGAGTCGCTGTTCAGGGTGCAAAGAATCCGTGTAGGGAAGTAGGCTAAGGGTATGTTTTGCGAGGCCTTTAGGAGCATTTTCGTCGATTAATTCCAATTGACGATTGCGAGTCGGATCAGATTTCGGGGCGACGAGCAGTGCGTAAATGATTGCCATCGCACCGAAGGGTTCATGGATTTCTTCGAATAGCTTGGGAGGTATTTCTCCAAGAATTCGATTGGCATGATCAATATGTTCGTCTTCCGGGTTTCCAATATGTTCGACAGCGTCGTGGGGATGGGATTCAAAATGTTGCACACCTGCGATGGCAGCGGCATGGACTGTCGAGTTTTCGGGCGCTTTGGCTGGAGCGGACTTGTGTTGTTGGAAGCCAAGAGTACGAGGATCGACGATGTCGGCCTCGGAGTGATGCGCAATCGATGTTTTTTCGAAATTACCTTTGAAGCCTGGTTCGAGTCGTTGAATTCGGATTTCAAGTGCAGGGTGGGTGGCGAACCATTGTGAAGAGACTCCTTGTCCGAAGAACATGTGGCTGGCTTCCTTTGCAAAAATGCTTTTGAGCATCGAGCGTTTTTTCCAGCCTCCGATTCGCTTGAGGGCGCCAGTAATACCACTGGTATTTCGGGTGAATTGAACAGCGGATGCATCTGCTAGGAACTCACGTTGCCGCGACACGGCGGCTTGGATAAGTCCTGCGAAGAAGACCCCTGTGTAGCCTATTCCCAAGAGTATTGCACCTGTTGCAAATAGGGCGATCACGAATCCCAGAGCACCTTTTGAATCATCCTTGTTGGAGCTCCGCATTGGCATATGAGAGGCAATTCGGAAAAGAGAATATCCGATCATGGCGATCAGAAGGATCCCGTGAAGCAGGCCAATCAGGCGGACGTTCAGTCGCATATCTCCGTTAAGAATATGGCTGAATTCGTGCGCTATGACACCTTGGAGTTCATCTCGGGTTAGAGTTTGAAGGCAGCCACGCGTCACGCCGATTACAGCGTTTTGTGGTGAAGTTCCTGCAGCGAATGCGTTGATCCCTTGTTCATCGTTCATCACGTACACGGGTGGTACAGGTGTACCGGAAGCAATTGCCATTTCCTCGACGACATTGAGCAGGATTCGTTCTTCCAGATCCAGAGTATTGGGATGCACTTGCGCTCCGCCGAGAGCAAGTGCAACAGCAGATCCGTCGCCGGAGAGCTGCATCGTCTTGTAGAGGCTCCCCAAACCAACGGTTGCGGATACGAAGAGGGTGGATAGCAACAGGATTTGCGGTTGGAATTCGAAGAAATCCAACCGCGACTTTGGGTCTTTAACCGCGACGGAGCCTACTAGCACGATCCCGAAGTACACAGTCACAATGATCAGTACCACTGTGATCATAAAATAAACGATCAGCCAGAACGTGTTGCGACGGGCTTTGTCTTGGTGTGTAAAAAAATCCACAGCGACCTCGTACGGGAACGTGCGACACGTTTGCAGAGCAAAAGGCGGGGAGATCCTTTGTTAGAAGGAAACCTTGACTGGCTCTTTTTGTTCTGGATCCGAGAGTTCCCAAAGTGCGGCACGTTGGAAGTTACCGAACCCTGCAACGAGTAACCCTGGAAACACTTCGATCGCTGTGTTGTATGCGGTAACTGCGTCGTTAAAAGCTTGTCTTGCAAAGGAGATTTTATTCTCTGTGCTGGTTAGTTCTTCTTGTAGTGCCAACATGTTTTGATTGGCTTTGAGATCTGGGTAGGCTTCCGAGAGACCGATGAAGCGATTGAGGGATCCAGCTAATGCAGTTTCAGCGACCGATAGGTTTTGAATCGCTTTCGGATCACCGGGGTTTTCGGCTGCTTGTTTACCCGCGGCCATAGCTGTGTTGCGAGCGCGAATCACAGCTTCAAGTGTCTCTCGCTCATGCTTCATATAGCCCTTTGCGGTTTCAACCAGATTTGGGATCAGGTCATAGCGACGCTTTAGTTGAACGTCGATTTGAGCGTACGCATTCTGGAAGCGGTTTCGATAGGTTACCAGCCCATTGAAGAGGGAAATCACATAACCTATGAAGCCGATGATCATGAGGATAACGACGACCAAGCCAATTACTATTGGGCCCATTAGTTCTAAGACCTTTCTGTCAGGTGCAATCGGGGGAAGCACCTGCGTGATTGTTGATTATGCGATGAAAACTTGTTGCTTTGATTATACACCAAGGGATCCAGGCAGGAGAGAAGAGCGATCAAGGCGCTCGGGGGTGGTTTTTTTGGAACTTTAATTTGGTAGTTTTGGAAAAATCCAAGCCCAAGTAGCTAGGGCGATAGTTTTGTGGTTGGATAACTTGTGCCGGAGCCTGCCGATTTGGCTGGGCGCTTCGGGAATTCTGGGATTCGTTCGGTTGGCACTCCCACGCGAAAGCCGAGGGTACTTTGCGAAATGCCCTGGGGTTGCAGTTCATGGAGTTGAAGTGGGTCCCAAGTGTTTCGTTGTTGCCATAGCCCTAGGACTTCCATCCCAAGTTCGTTTCTCAGCAGAGACGAGTCGGTTTGTATATCTAGGGCCTCGCTTGACATGGACATGTGGACGTGGACCCACTGTTCTAAGGTGGTTGCATCATAGGCATTATCGAGACCTCGAAAGTCGATCCATCGTCCCAACTCTTCGAGCTTTTTGGCTTGTGACGCGAAAGCCCAATCGCTGCAATCAGTAGCATCCCATTCAACGAGAGCCTTTGCCCCCGCATAGACTGATTGATTGGAAACTCTCACGACAGCGATCGGGTAGGGAGATGTATTGCTGAGTCGGACTTTTAACCACGGGTTGAGGGTGATGCAGGTAGCGTCATCGATTTCCATGCGAATACGAGGGGAACGGTTTTGTGTTCTAAGGGATTCCGAGAAGACCATGGAACCGGCGAGTGCAAACCAACTTTCGCGAATGTGGATATCCATCCGATCGAGTCCATCGGTAGAAATCAAGTTACAACCACCTCGAATGGCGGATTGTTGGATTCGTAATTCCGAGAGTCTGGATGGCAGAGAAGCGTCTTTCTCTGAGTCGTCCCGGTGAACTTGTACCACTTGCGTTGATTCTTGGGCTGTTGCGTTTTCGACGGTGATGGTGCACTGATCAATAAGACACCTGCTAGATCCTTTCATCGCTACAATAGCTTTTTGGATTGGTGCGGAGTTGCCGATTGCGGGTCTGTAGAATAGATCTAAATGATTTAGATGAAGTTGTGCTGAATCGATGTGAATCCAAGCAGCGTGATCGGAATTGTTCGGTGTTGGTAGATTTGTTTCGTCGATGGAAAGTAATGCACGTTGGTATGGAATCGATTCGATCGCAATCGTAGTGGACTTGGTATTTGCGGGATTGCGCCAAGGCTTTTTCATCGTGCAATTGCCTGCTATCCAGATCTTACAATCGCTGCCGAGGTTAGATGCTTTGATTAGTGCATCCTCAATCGAGCGAAACTCTTCGAGAACTTCGATATTGCCCATCGTTTGACGTTGGGACTGGCTTAAAGCGTTTTCCGTGACGAGAAGGTGACTCCATTCTGCATGCGTTGCATTCGAGAGAGTTGTGGAGGTGGGCCCTAAAGCACTGTTCGATGGTGGAAGTTGAATCGGTGGGGGGGAATCGTCGGGTAAGTCTTCTGCTGCTTTCGTCTTCGACGTGTTAGTCGCAGGCGTGATTCCAGATGTTTCAATGGAAGGGTTCGTGGCGGAGAGTGAAACATTTGCTACTTCTACTCTCGGGATTGGGAAAACTGCATCGACTTGGTTCGAATTGAATAACCAAAGCGTGACTGCGGAGATCAGTAGGAGGGAAAGAATCAGAGGAAGCATTGCTTCGACCCATGATCTACTGGCTTGTGGGCCTAGAAATGTTGTTTCGGCAAGCTCTGATCCCCAGGCCAAATGATCGTGTTTCGCAAGTAATCGTAAATCGTTTGCGAGGTCTTCTGGGGATTGGTATCGATCTTTCGGTTTTTTGGCCATCATTTTTTTGAGGATTGCGATTAACGCATCGCTCAGGTCATCTCGAAAGACTCTAGGGTCTTCCGGCATTTTGTTGCCATGCATCAGTAGTTTCTGCAAGGCGGTTCCATCTGGAAATGGTGGTTGGCCGGTAAGCAGGTAGTACAGGGTACAACCGAGCGAATAGATATCGCTACGTACATCCGCATCGCGTGGATCTTGGGCTTGTTCGGGCGAGATGTAATCAAAGGTCCCGAGTGTTGTACCGCTGGCTGTTTGGTCTCCGGTAGACCGGTCCAAGGCGGTGGTACGAGCCAGTCCCATATCTACGATTTTTGCCAGACCATCGGTTCCTAGGAGTATATTTGATGGTTTGATATCTCGGTGAACAACGCCTCGTTCGCTTGCATGCTGAAGAGCTTCAGCGACTTGGCAAGTGAAGTGAGTTGCGTCATCTACGGAGAGGGGTCCGCGTTCGAGAACGAGTTGGCGAAGGTTTATTCCTTCGATGAACTCGAAGACGATGTAGCTCCAGCGTTCGGTTTCGCCGACGTAATAGACCCGTGCAATGTTTGGGTGGTCGAGTTTCGCGGCGCTTTGCGCTTCGATGCGAAATCGCCGCATTGCGTCTGCTTTGCGGTTAGTGATTGGAACAACTTTGATTGCAACAATGCGATCGAGTCGTTGATCGCGGCCGCGGTACACGGCACCCATTCCCCCTTGGCCGACAAGGGACTCGATGAGGTAGTGATCGAGCGATGAGCCTTCGAGCGCATCGAGATCCCTGGGAGTGCCTAAAGAAATCGATGCGGTTTTTTCTGGAGTGTTGGACGGTATGCGAACTTCCGTCTTCTCCAGATGGTCAGACGGTTCGATTCGGGCGTCAAGTTCGCCTTCTTTCGGGCTAGCGGATGGCTCCGGGGGGTGAGTCATCGCCTTATTGGAACCGGATGAGGTGCACGAGGGATCACTCCGAGATGTAGGGAGTTTGTTTTACTTGCAAGTTGGGCGTAATTACTAATTGCCGCCGCTGCCACCGAATCCATCTTCGACTGAATCTTTGCCACTTGGGTCGTCGGTTGGGGGCTTATTGGTGCCGTCGTCTCCGATGATTGCGGCGATTGCTTGTTTGAGATCAAAGATAGGGCGTCGTGTACTGGTTTTTACCACATCGAGGCTGGTCAAGGTGTCCTTGTTCAGTTCGTCTTGGAGAGATTCGATTTTCGAGACGACTTCCTGGAGTTTCGTTTTTGTCGCTTCGTCAGCCAAGGCCACAAGGCCTTTGACCTTTGCGGGATCGGAAGCACCTTTTTTGCCGGATCCGGTCAGACCATAGTGAATCCGCTCGAGCCGTTGCTGAAGGATTCTCCGGGCGTTTCGTACTTCTTTGGGTTGGTCTTCATAAACGTTGGCTCTCCTGGGCGTTCCACCTGCCGCGCCGAAGCCTGGAGGGCCACCTGGGCCACCTAAACCGGGAGGTCCACCGGGGGCTCCACCCCCATCTTCGCTTCCTAGTCCGGGGCCACCGGAGAGACCGAGTCCACCGCCACCTGGGCCACCTGCACCTGGTGGGCCGCCGGCTCCTGGACCACCCATTCCCATATATCCTCCACCTGAGGCTGCCGTGGTTTTATCGCACCGTGCAACCCAACCATCTAGACTGGTCTTGATGTATTCAAGAGTGCCATTTTGAATCGTTTGTAGATCTTCTGGTTTGACGTTTGGATGATCGACTTGACCGAAGCTCCAGAGGGCCTTTTCGATGAGCCATTCGGAGTTCTTTTTTGGCTCTTTGAGGGTAGGAAGTGTGATCGCCATAAGCATCGGTTCCGCTTGCTTGGCAGCCTCACCTTTGCTTTGAGCGATGGCTGTCAAGTTTTCGATCATCAGTTCTTTGATGTATTCGTCTTCTTTCTTAGATCGGTTGGTGGGCTTTGGCTTGTTCAAGTGTGCTTGAAGGTGCCCAAGGAACTGGCCCTGTGCACGATCGAGGCCGGCTGCATCGAGTCCTGGGTTAGACCAATGCCGGTTCAGATAAGAGAGTGCCGCAGCGACAATTCCATCGCTTTCGTTCTCTTTCGGATCGAGGAGATCGAGAAGTAGTTTTGTGGCAACGGGCTCGCCGAGACCTGGACCTGTGTTCGAAGCTGGTTGGCGATTGATACGACCCGCGACAACAACACCGAGTACCCTTGTACTTGGGTGATAGGATTTACCTTCGGCGTCTTTTGAGAGGATCTCTTTGATTTGACGTAAAAGCATCTTGTTGAACTCGGCGAGCATTTCTGGATTTTGTTTTGCGCGTCGTTCGATCAGTTCGATATCGTTGAAAATTTCCAAGCGAGCTTTGTTCATCTGCTCCGCATTGGGTTGGGAGAGGCGTGCGAAAAGGAAATCTTTGTAATAGGATTCAATCGCCGCGATATCAAAGGTTTCTGGTTTGAGGCGTTCGTTCTTTTCTTTGGTCTTCGCATCGTTCCAGACGGCCGCATCAATCGACTTGGTTCGATACGTTGTCGCTGCGGCTTCTTGGCCGAAAGCAATCTCGGGGAGATTTATGAGGGCAGAGGAAAACGCAAGGCTCGGAATAAGCAGGGCTTTGGCAATCGCGAGCTGGAATCTTCGGCGGGCTTGGGCACGCTTCTCGGGGACTTGGGTGGAAGTTGTCATGATGGTTCGTTGCGTTTTGCTCATGCTTCGATGCCTATTCGCGAAAAGCAATGGGAGGCGAAAAGTGGCCTGTTTATTCAGCAGGCTCAAGGGGGTCGCAACCCCTCTAAATTCCATTATTCCATTTAGATTACCACAGAGAATGTGTGGTTGTTAGGGATTTCCAGGAACAAATGGGTTTGTTGGGAACGGAAAAAAGTGCAAAACCGATTCTCGGGGCCCATATCCCTGGATTTTCAGCGAACGCGACGGGAGGGGCGGTAACCAACACCTGGTTTTTTTCCCTCTTCGAGGGGAGTTCGTTGTTTTTTGCGGGGGCCTTTGCGTTTTCCTTCTCCAGGTTGACCCTTTGGATTATTGGAAGTTTTGGGTGGGGCGGACGATGGGTTCGCGGGCTGCGGTGCGGCTGGGTTGGGAATCGTGTGAACGTATTCTCCGCGAAATCTCGCGTTTGCATCGTCGCGCCGTTTCTCGATGGCCTCTTTCGGCGGACGGCTAGGGATCAAACAATCGCAACCTTCACCGATTAGCTCACTCCGCCCAGCTTCTCGCAAAGCATCGCGAACTTCGAAATAGTTTTCTGGTTTGAAGAACTGCATGAGGGCTCGTTGGGATTTGCGGTCCTTTAGGGCCTTGGCAATGTAGACTTCTTTTAGGGAGAACGGATCTAGTCCGGTGTAGTACATGCTTGTGGCGACGTCCAGAGGCGCGGGTATGAAGTCTTGGACTTGGTCCGGCTTGTACCCGTTGCGTTTAAGGAACAGGGCTAACTCGATCATCGAGTGGATAGAGCTACCTGGATGTGATGCGATAAAGTATGGGATGATGTACTGTTTCTTTCCCGCATCGGCAGTGGCTTGTTTGAACTGTTCGGTGAAGAATTCAAAGTCGTCGTTAGCGGGCTTGCGCATCTTGTAGAGCACGTCAGGGTCAACGTGTTCCGGAGCAACTTTTAAGTGTCCACCGACGTGGTGTTCGGTCAGTTCGCGGATGTACTCTGGGGAATGGCGAGCCAAGTCCATACGGATGCCACTTGCCACAAGCACCTTTTTGATTCCGGGTACTTGTCGGGCTTCCCGCATCAGTTCAATAACGGGAGTGTGATCGACCCCTAGTAGTTTGCATACTTTGGGGTGGACGCAAGATTGCCTTCTGCATTTGGCCTCTACATCGGGCTTCGTGCATCGCATGTGATACATGTTGGCGGTTGGTCCACCGATGTCGCTAACGATACCCTTGAAATCTTTTTCTTCGGTCATCTGACGAATCTCGTTCAATACCGATTCTTTCGACCGGGATTGAATGATACGTCCTTGGTGTGCCGTAATCGAGCAGAACGTGCATCCGCCGAAGCAGCCTCGCATGATCGTCACAGAGTTCTTGATCATGTTAAATGCGGGGATTGGCTCGGTATAGCTTGGGTGTGGTTTACGGGTGTAGGGCAACCCGTAGATGCGGTCCATGGCTTCTTGGCTGATTGGTAGTGCAGGTGGATTGCAAACGATGGCTTGGTTTCCGTGTCGCTGTACTAGTTTGCGAGCGTTTAGTGGATTGGTTTCGTGGTGGATCATTCTCGTGGCGATTGAGAATGCGATCTTATCGGTGGAAACCGCTTCGTAGGTGGGCAATTCGAGTGCATCGTCGGGGATCGATTCCGATGCACCGAGCGCGTAGGCGACACCTCGCATATTTCGTAGATCTTTAACACTCTCACCTGCCTCGAGTCTTCGGGCAATTTCGACGATGGAGTTTTCACCCATACCGAAACCGACCAAGTCCGCTTTGCTGTCGAGCAGAATACTGCGTCGGACTTTATCGCTCCAGTAGTCGTAGTGGGCTAAGCGTCTCAAGGATGCTTCAACGCCACCGGCGATGACGGGAACCCCTTTGTAGGCTTGTTTTGCCCGTTGGCAATATGCAAGGGTAGCTCGGTCAGGTCGAAGTCCAATTCGTCCGCCTGGGGAGTACGCGTCGTCGTTTCGTACTTTTTTGTTCGCGGTGTAATGGTTGATCATGCTGTCCATATTCCCAGCGCTGATCGCGAAGAACAGGCGTGGGCGTCCGAATGTTTGCCAAGCGTCGCAGGATTGCCAATCTGGTTGGCTGACGATTCCTACCCTGTAGCCGGCGGCTTCGAGGACTCGCCCGAGGATTGACATTGCGAAGCTCGGGTGATCGATGTAGGCATCTCCGGTGACGAAGACTACGTCGATCTCGTTCCATCCCCTGGCTTTGGCCTCCTCCATGCTCATCGGCAGAGGGCGTTTTGCCAGGGGGCCGTGCGGTTGCCGGTCCCCGTCGCGTTTTGAGGTCGGATCCCCCAGGCTATCGAGGTATCTGGAGACGATATTTCCCGCTGGGCTTGTGGCGCATTGGGAGGATTCAGAATCCGATGAATTGGGTTGCGGACTGAGGATTGGAAGTGGGTCAAGCATAGAATTCGTTTGGACGCTTAGGGATGGAATCCTACGTGAAGTGGACGGCGACTTCTCAGAGGGAGCCACTGATTACCGTGGCGGCGGATTTGAGTGTGGTTCGTCGGTCTATCGGTATTGTAGATTCTCGGCAAAAAACGTCATCGTCTAATTCCGATGCCTAGAACGATTCCTTTTCATTTGGAAACTTGCCGTTTTGAACATCTTTGCAAAAAGACTCAACGGCTACGGAAGCCCGATCACGCAGATCGGCGTAGTTTCGTACGAATTTCGGTACGTGACCGGTGTTCCAGCCAAGCAGATCGTTGGTCACGAGGACTTGTCCATCGCAATCGGGGCCTGCGCCGATACCAATCGTAGGGACTTGAAGGGTTTTAGTGACTTCACGGGCAAGTTCGGCTGGAACACATTCCATCAGTACGCAGAATGCCCCTGCGTTTTGAGCGGCCATTGCATCCTTCATTAAGCGTTCGGAGTCTCGCTGCACTCGATACCCGCCGAGAGCATGGACACTTTGGGGCCGCAGTCCAATGTGGGCGATTGTGGGGATTCCAGCATCAACCAGCGCGGCTATCGAGTCGGCTTGCTGATGCCCACCTTCCATTTTGACGGCTTGGCACTGTGTTTGTTTTAGGATGCGTGCTGCGGCTTTCACTGTATGAGTGACGTTGATTTGTCCAACGGGAAAGGGAAGATCGACGATGACAAGCGAGCGTTTTGAGGCTCTCGCGACGATTTCGCCGTGGTAGATCATTTGTTCCAAGGTTACCGGTATGGTCGTCGTGTGACCTTGGACGACCATGCCGAGGGAATCGCCGACGAGTAAGCAATGGACACCGGCAGCGTCGAGCATGGCAGCTGTGGGGTAGTCATACGCGGTGAGCATGGTGATTTTTTCCCCACGCTGTTTCATGCTCATTAAGCTACGTACCGTGATGCGAGCGATTTGCTCTGACATGGGGGGGGACCGCAATACTTGATTCGAGGTGTTCAGTAGTAGTGTTTCGGTTGGGCCGTTGCCTAACGTTGCGAATTGTTGGCCTTTGTCTTTGACGTTACCTGATCCTTCGAGAGGATGCGTGGGTCGGAGGCTTTTTCCCTTGAGGATTGAAGAGAGGCGAGGACTTTTTCTCGGCGCGATGCGGGGAGGCTTTGCCATGCCATGCGATAATAGGTTTCGACGGAGGCCCAGTGACCTCTCCGTCGCGCTTGGGTCGCGAGGGATAGGTAGTACTTCGTTGCATCTGAGTCAACTTCGTGCTGCTCGCTGCCGTAGCCAGTAACATTTGGTTCGCGACCTGTATGTCCGCTCAGCGCTGCGAGGTAATCGTACCCTGGTGGCGAATAGGATTTCGCTCTAGGTGGGACGCGGGAGAAGCCTCGGGGATCGGACTGTTGCAGTTTGGGATCTGTGGCTTTGCTCGAAGCTTGCGAGCGAATCATTCGATCAAGTTCATCGAGATCGATCACTGTTGCGGAGATGTTTGCGGAAGTGTTTCCTACGGTTCCACCAATGCTTCGGGTGGCTACTGTATTAGTTCGGCTATAAGAACTGCTGCCCACACCACCTACCGCGCTGGTTCCACGATCGGGTACCGCGACACTGGTAGAAATGTTGAACGATCCCATTCCCGGCATTTGTACGATTTGCCCGTTTGCGGGACTGGCAAGTAATACGATGGGCAAAGCTAGTAGTTTGGCTAACGCCAAAATGGAGTTTTGATCCAACCGTAGCAGTGTTGGGCGGGAAAGAGCAAGCTTAGGAAACGCTCGAGAGTTGGTCATGGGATTGCGTCGGTATTTCTTAGGAAGGATTCCGGGGGGATTGTGCGCTGCAGAGATAGGTTTGTCGGTCAGTAAACCCTTGGATGTGGGTAGCTTTTTCGGAAACTGGATCGATCATGCTGGTTGTTCCGGTGATATTTTTCCGGGACTGATTTTGGGTCATCGATTTTACGACGCTGGCATCGAGGGTAACCAGCGGATATTCTAAGCGATCATTCTAATCGATGATCCAATCCTTTCCTCTATGGAGTTTACGAGATTATGGCGATTGCAGAGTCGACGGTAGCCCCTCCAAAAATTCATCACACCGAGTGTTTTATTGATGGTAAGTGGCGTCCAGCCGCATCGGGGAAAACATTTGAAACGGTCAATCCCGCGACGGAAGAGGTCATCTGTGAGGTGGCGGAAGGGGACAAGGAAGACATTGATGCGGCGGTGAGCGCTGCGAGGAAAGCATTCGATGACGGGCCATGGTCCCGAATGGATGCACGCGATCGCGGGCGTCTGATGTATCGGCTTGCGGATTTGATCGAAGAAGAGATTGACGAGCTTGCTGCACTAGAGAGCCTTGATAACGGCAAGCCCATTCGAGAGGCGCGGCACGGGGATTTGCCGCTGGTTCTCGATTGTTTGAGGTATTACGCGGGGTATGCAGATAAGATCCATGGTTCGACCATTCCGATTCGCGGTAACTACTTCACGTATACACGTCGCGAAGCTGTGGGGGTTGCAGGGCAGATTATCCCTTGGAATTTCCCGATGTTGATGGTCGCTTGGAAGTGGGGGCCGGCATTGGCAGCCGGATGCACCATTGTGATGAAGCCCGCTGAGCAAACTCCGCTGAGTTGTTTGCGTTTGGCTCAATTGGCTAAGGAGGCTGGAATTCCTGACGGGGTTATCAACGTGGTACCGGGATTCGGCCCGACCGCTGGTGCTTCGCTGGTGCGGCATCCAGGGGTGGATAAGATCGCTTTTACCGGTGAGCATCGCACCGCGCAGGTAATCATGCGAGATGCGTCAGAGACTCTCAAGCGGCTGACGTTTGAGCTCGGAGGTAAGAGTCCTAACGTTGTGATGGCGGATGCTGATTTGGACCGTGCCGCACAAGGAGCTTACATCGGATTGTTCTTAAACCAAGGACAATGTTGTTGTGCAGGTAGCCGTGTGTTTGTCGACAAGCGAGTGCATGGTGAGTTTGTAGAGAAGGTTCAGAAGTTGGCCAAGGCACGTCGTGTCGGCAATCCACTTTCGACTACGACCGAGCAAGGTCCCCAAGTCGACCAAGCTCAGTTCGACAAGATCATGAGTTACATTGACAAGGGGAATGCAGAGGGAGCGAAGTGCATTGCAGGTGGTGGACGATTTGGTGACAAGGGCTACTTTGTCCAGCCGACCGTATTTGACGGCGTGACCGATTCGATGTCGATTGCTAAAGACGAGATTTTTGGCCCTGTGATGTCTATCTTGACCTTTGATGATTGGGAAGACTTGATTCGCCGTTCAAACCATACGTTCTATGGGTTGGCCGCTGCTATTTGGACGAAGAACGTTGGCAAGGCGCACGAGTTTGCGAAACGAGTTCGAGCCGGCACTGTTTGGGTGAATTGTTATGACGTGTTCGACGCTGCTGCACCTTTCGGCGGTTTCAAGATGAGTGGTCAAGGCCGAGAGCTCGGAGAAGAAGGGCTCAAGGCATACACCGAGTCGAAGACGGTTACCGTCAGCCTCGATTAATCGCATGTCTATTTCAGTTCTAACTAGAGACCATGGACGCGGCGTTAGCCCCTTACCATGGTCTCTTTTTTTCTTGTCAGTCGCGGTGTTTTGCTGCGTCTGTGCCACAAGCTTTGGGCAAAGCACAGCAGGTTTTCGACCGGTCTTCGGACCACTGGATCCAGGGCGGTTGTCCGAAGATCAGTGGGAAAAGTTGGTACGCGGGACAATTGAAGCAATCGGTGAGAGTTCGACTTCGTCAGAAAATGGGGAGGGTGTAGATCAAGTTGGGAATTCGGCAGGAGGTGACCAAGTCGATTGGCGGGAGGGCAAAGTCAGAGAAGTTATGCAGCAAACCACCGAGGAGCGATTGCGTGCTTTTCGACGGTTGATCGATGAATTGCTTAGTCGGGAAGAATATGTGCGTTGGTATGCGGAAGGTTGGATGCAAGCGGTATGTTCTGAGGATGCGCGAGCACGTTGTGAGGTAGCGGGTTGGGATGATAGGGTTTATCGAAAGTGGTTGATGGATTCGATTCGCAACAATGATCCTTTCGATTCGTTCTTGCGTTGGCATTTCATAGGCGATGATCGGTTGCGATCGGATCGCATGATGGTTCCGACCGCTGCTTGGTATCTTGCGGGGCACTCTGGGGAGTATCAAGTCTTGGAGTCCCCTACCACAATTGAAGCTAATTTATTAAGGCCGTTTCGCGAATCTCTTGCTTCCATTGAGGAAGCGGAGGGGAGAGATTGGGATCGGTTGAAAACGGCGAAGGCCTTTGAGCAATGGTATCGCACCGTAGTGAAATTTCCGACGCCGCCACAGGAGGAACTTGTTGGGAAGTGGACCTTGGGTGATGAGTTTCCCATTAATTCGCAGAATACGATGTGTCAGATTGAGAAAACAAGCATCGCGCTCAAGGCTTTTCGAGAATGGTCCCTAGTTTTGGAGCTGTCCTTGGAGCCACAAGCGATCGGATCTATTGTCCCTGTGCTGATCTTTGAGCAGGTCAGTGGGAGTTCGAAAGTGGCGGAGCAGGGCGAACCGCTAGAAACAGTATCCATGCGAGTTTTGCGAATCTCGATGGTCGATGGACATGTACAGATTGGTCTGATTCATGATGCAGATTCAAGCTGCATCTTGGTGCGTACGACCGAAGTTTTGACGCCTGGTAGTCACCAAATCGTATTGGTGAATGAGGGCACGGGCGATAGAAATGGGATTCACCTTGTTGTGGATGGCAAGTTGCAAAGCTTGGAATCGATGTCAACTGAGTTGAGCGGTGTTGGCGGAAAAAATAGCGGTGGACGAAATGGAGGTCAAAGCGGAGGCAATAAGCGTCGAGAAGCGTTGTCCAAGGAGTTGTTGCTTGGGGATCGAGCGGTGTGGCGAGTTGCAGTCGGTGGCGAAAGCGGAATTAAAATCGAGCAGATTTCAACTTTTCGAGTTGCATTGAGTGTGCCCGAGAGTGTTGGGTTGACGGAGGCGGGGATCAAGCCTGATTGGGACGACCTCGATGAAGTTCAAAAGGAGGATTGGAGGACTCACTACGCGCGTCGGCACGATGCGCAGTGGCGTTATCAACGTGAGAGTCGACTTTATTATTTAGGGAGTATTCAATCGATCAGAGAGAGTGTTTCGATGATACCAACGTTACAGGATGCACGAAAAGCGATCGCTTTGCGAAGTGGGTCAGAATTCCCTGGGCGTTGGTTGCCTTCGATGCAACGTAGAGCAGAAGTGGTACTGGATACATCTCGGATCGTTAGCGCGGAATCAATATTAATTGAGCTGGGGATGAACATAGAATCGCAGACATTGCAGCCTGAGGCGGTTGAGCGGATTGCTTTGGTGGAGATTGAGCGGATCTGGGAGGGCTTGCTGCGCCGAGTCGGGGAGAACGGCAATGGAGATGGTAATGCGTTGGTGCAAGAGTGGTTTATGGAGAAGGGGCACCGAGCGGATACCGAATCATCGATACGCGACCGAGTAGCTATCCCGTTCGCCAAGAATTGGGATAGGCGGTTGATGTTGCAGTCTATTCTAGTCAGTGAAGCGTGGGTTAGGGTGTTGCTCGGTGATGATTAGTCAGTAAGTCGTTGGTAACACTGCAACTGGGAAACACTGCGATCGGGAAACACTGCGATCGGGCGATCGGTTAGCTTGGCAGATGCGGTTTAGTGGCGGAAGTGCCGTTGGCCGGTGAAGATCATCGGAATGCGGTGTTCATTGCAAGCTGCGATGACTTCATCATCTTTCTTGGATCCGCCGGGCTGTATGATCGCTACAACGCCAGCTTGGGCTGCTCGGTGGATTGAATCAGGGAAGGGGAAGAAGGCGTCGGAAGCGAGGATGCTGCCGCGGGATCGCTCGGCTGCTTTGGAGATAGCGATTTCGACGCTATCGACTCGGCTCATTTGGCCTGCCCCAACGCCGACGAGAGCGGCGTCACGCGCCAAAACGATTGCGTTGCTTTTTACGTGTCGGACCATTTCCCAACCGAAGGCGATATCGTCCCAAAGGGCATCTTCAACCGGAATGTCGGTAACGGTTTTCCAAGTCAGGTTTGCAGGTGGTAGTACGTCGGCTTGTTGCACCAGTACGCCACCGCTGACAAAGCGATAATCGAGAGTAGGTTCGAGGGGGCCTTCCGCACCAATTGCGATTAGACGAACGTTGTCCCGCCATTTGGGTTTTGTCGAGAGGATTGAAACGGCTTCATCGGAGAAGTTCGGTGCGACGATCGCTTCGATGAAAAGACCGGGCTGGCAGAGGACTTCTGCGGTTTCTTGGTCGACGGTTTTGTTGAAACCGAGGATACCGCCGAAAGCACTTTGAGGGTCGCCTTCGAGTGCTTTCCTGCAAGCGAAGGAGAGTTTATGACCGGAAGCTGCACCACATGGATTGTTGTGTTTGATTACAACGGCAGAAGGTTTTGCGAAGCATCGCACGATCTCATAGGCGCTGTCAGCATCGAGCAAGTTGTTGTACGAGAGTTCTTTGCCGTGGAGCTTCTTGGCTTGTACAAGTGAGCAGCCGGAAGAGGGGCGAGCGTAGAGGGCGGCGAGTTGGTGTGGGTTTTCGCCGTAACGCAGATCGAGGACTTTGGTAAGTTTCATTTCCAAGACGCTTGGAAGTGATGGTTGGTGTGAAGAGCCGTATGCATTCGTAGATTGTGGATTGGACGATGGATTGATCTCGGGGTTGGATTCTTGGTCGAGAAGGTACTTTGCAATTGCTGCGTCGTAGGCGGCGGTGGATTGGAAGCACTCACGTGCTAGTCGCTTCCTCAAGGGGAGAGACGTTCCTCCTAGGGATTCGAATTCATCGACGATCGGACCGTATTGGCTTGGTGAGGTTGCTACGGTGACGAAGGGGTGATTTTTGGACGCGGCCCGAATGAGGCTTGGGCCTCCTATGTCGATTTGCTCGACAGCTTCGTCAAAGGCAACGCCGGGTTTTGCTACAGTAGCTTCGAATGGGTAGAGGTTGACGACCACTAGATCGAATTGAGCGATAGCATGATCGGAGAGGGATTGAAGGTCAGAGGGATTATTTCGTCGGGCGAGGATACCGCCGAATATTTTCGGGTGAAGGGTTTTAACCCGCCCATCCATGACTTCTGGGAAACCAGTGTACTGAGCGACTTCGACAGCTGGGATACCTGCATCGAGGAGGAATTTTCGGGTTCCACCGGTGCTGTAGATTTCTACCCCGCGAGCTGCGAGGCGTTTGGCAAAATCAAGTAACCCCGTTTTATCACTGACACTGATTAAGGCACGTCGGATAGGTGCAGGTTGGCTCACGGTAATCTCTTTGAATCTCTTTGGTTCCGGTCATGGATTGGTCAACAGAATCCCAATCTCGCGTGGGGCGAGTCGGTCGAAAAGCATGTCGACGGCGATCGTGAAGTGTAGCAGTCGCGCATGGGAGTGAAACTCCACAGGAAATCGTCCCCGAACTTGGGAGAAATCGCAAGCCTATCCGCGCATGAAGTCCATGAGAATACAGCCTGTGGGGCTTGCGATTCGCGCCCGGGCATCATACAACAAAGCACCCATAGGAGCGGTTGAATGAGGGCTCTTCTGCCCTAACGCTTTCTTTGATCCCTATCTCTGACTCACTTGCGAGCGTTTTCATGTCTGGCACCGGTTTAGATGCAGGTTTGGTTCCATCGGACAATGTGGCACGTATTTTGGAACAAGCCATGGATGCGGGGGAGGGGCTGTTGCGACTGACCCCCACATGGGTACCACGTAGTTTTTTGCATCCTGGTCGTCGGATCAAGTTGCATCCGAATGACTTATATGCGTTTGGTGCGAATCGTGGTGGTATTGACGAGCGTTGGTTTGCCAGTACGACCGAAGCGGCGAACGAGGGGCGGGTATGGCATGAGGGATTGAGTTTTTGCTTGTTTGAGGGGCAAAAATTCTTGCTCAAGGACGCGGTCGCGGAGCAGGGGAGCAAGCTCGTTGGATCGCCGATTTTTGGCAAGTACAACCGATGGCCGGTGTATTCGAAGTTTTTTGACAACATGGGGCCAATTCCGCACCACATGCACCAGTCTGCAGAAGACGCTGCGTTGGTCGGACAGGAAGGCAAACCGGAGAGTTATTACTTTCCACCACAGTACAACAATGTTGATAACAATTTCGCATACACTTTCATGGGATTGGAGCCTGGCACAACGAAAGACCAGCTCCGCCGATGTCTCGAAAATTGGAACCGCGGGGATAACGGTATCCTGGATCTTTCGCGTGCTTACCGGCTCAAGCGAGGGACTGGCTGGTTGATTCCACCAGGAGTTCTTCACGCGCCAGGTTCATTGTGCACCTACGAACCGCAATGGGGCAGCGACGTCTTCGGCATGTTCCAATCGATCGTCGAAGGCCGTTATGTTCCTTGGTCACTGTTGGTCAAAGATATGCCGAAGGACAAGCATCAAGACTTGGACTTTATTATGGGCCAGTTGGATTGGGAGAAGAACGTCGATACGCACTTTAAGGATGCGAATTACATCGAACCGATTGTAGACGAGTCCAAGAGTGGCCCAGGCGTCACCGACAAGTGGATCGTTTATGGCACCATCGACGGCAAGCAATTGTTCAGTGCGAAGGAACTGACGCTCGATCCGGGTGCGAAGACAACTCTCAAGGATGGTGCGGCTAGCGGTTGGATCACGGTCCAAGGCAAGGGTCGTATTGGCAAGTTAGCTTTGCAAACTCCAGCGATGATTCGATTTGGGCAGAACACTGAAGACGAAGTATTTGTTTCTCACGACGCTGCCACTCGTGGTGTGACGATTGAGAACACAGGAAGTGAGCCACTCGTTGGATTGCGTTACTTTGGTCCAGATGCACACTCCAATCTTCCTGCGAACGGTGCTTGGCAAAAGAACCGTTAATCCCATCGCACAGCGTGAATCCTAATTCGAAAACGAACCTCAACTGAAGGAATGTCTGATGAACAAGCTTCCCAAGCTCCACAACGCAATGTGGCCTGGTCTAGTAGGAAAAGGGGATGGGCCTGGCCAAGAGCCACCGATCTCTCTTGAGCAGATGCTTAAATGGACTGCTGCGGCAAACGTTGGAGGGCAGAAGTTCGAGGGGATCGATTACTTCTTGTTCTTTCCTCACACCGATCCGAATGCATCGCAAGAGGACCTCAAAAAGGTTGCGGATCAAATCGCGAGTTATGGATTTCAAGTCGGCTCGTTGGTCGCTCCTGTGTGGCCGGGTACGGTCGGAGATTCCGCGATGGGGGATGATGAGCAGCAGAAGAAGTTTTTGTCTGCTGTTGAGACTGCTTGTCGAATTGCCAACGCATTTGAGAACCATGGAGTTCGAAAATATGGGGTGATTCGGGTCGACAGCGCCGAGTTCGGCATTGAGAAGTGGCGTGCGAATCCAAAGATCAATACCGCGCGAATTATCGACACCTTCAAAAAAGCGGCGAAGATTGCCAAAGACCACGGTCAACGGCTTGCGGCCGAAGGTGAGATTTGTTGGGCGGGAATGCACTCTTGGCGAGATATGCTCGACATCCTTGAAGGGGTTGGAATGCCAGAGGCTTTTGGGTTCCAAGCAGACTTGGCACACACGTACCTGTATCTGCTGGGCTACAACGCACCTGAGTATGCGATGTTGGGTTCGACGTATTCGCAAGAAGAGTTCTATGCTGCGTATGAGAAGATGACCGATAAGCTTCGGCCTTGGACCATCGACTTCCACGTCGCACAAAACGATGGTCATGTACACGGAGCAGGCTCACACGACAAGACTGGCAAGCATTGTCCTGCGGATGATCCGAATGGCAAGCTGGATATCGTCAAGTGCTCGGGATATTGGCTTAAGGATGCCGCTGCTCGCGGAATTGAGCATATCTGCTGGGACGGATGTATGTTCCCCAACGCGACCTTGGAGTCGGCTAATACATGGAACACCATCTTGGCGGCCATGATCGCAGTTCGTGAAGCCCACGGCTGGAATTCGGCTTCGGTCTAAAGACCCGTTAGAACCCCCAAAAAAATTACTGAACAAGGATACAAAACAGATGAAAGAACTTCGTATTGGGATGATTGGTTACGGGTTTATGGGTAAGGCCCATACCAACGCGTACTTGCAAGCAGGAAGGTTTTTCAAGAGTGAATACCAGCCTGTCTTGAAAGCACTCTGTGCGCGGAATGCAGACAAAGCCAAGTCGTTTGCGGACAATTGGGGCTATCAGTCTATTGAGACCGATTGGCGCGAGTTGCTCAAGCGATCCGATATCGATGCGGTTGATATCTGCACTCCAAACAATCTGCACAAAGAGATTGCGATTGAGGCTGCGAAGGCAGGCAAGATGATTCTTTGTGAGAAGCCATTGGCGATGAATACCGCCGAAGGGCTTGAAATGGTCGCTGCGGTCGAAAAGGCTGGTGTGCCAAACATGGTTTGGTACAATTATCGCCGAGTGCCTGCGGTGACGATGGCTCAGCAAATTGTCGCTTCTGGGAAGCTTGGACGAATCTTCCATTACCGTGCGAACTTCCTTCAAGACTGGACGATCAATGCAGACGTTCCACAGGGTGGCGCAGCGACGTGGAGACTGGATGTGGATGCCGCAGGCAGTGGTGTAACTGGGGACTTGCTCGCTCACTGCATCGACACGGCGCTATGGATCAACGGCTCGATCAATGATGTATGTGCTGTGACCGAGACGTTCGTCAAAGAACGGGTTCATGCGGAGACAGGCAAGAAGGCACCAGTGGGAATTGACGATGCTTGCTCATTCTTCTGCCACTTCAATAATGGTTCCTTGGGACTGTTTGAATCGACTCGTTATGCTCGCGGCCACAAGGCTCTCTACACGTTGGAAATCAACGGCGAGAACGCGAGTATTGCTTGGGATTTGCATGATTTGCATCGCCTCAAGTACTTCGATTACAACGACGACTCGGTCGTTCGCGGCTGGCGATCCATTCACGTTTCCGATGGAAACCAACCTTATATGGGCAATTGGTGGGTGCCTGGTTTGCAGATTGGCTATGAGCATTCGTTTACTCACCAAGTCGCCGACTTCTTGAAGGGCTTGGAAACTGGCCAAGCTGCTCATCCGACGTTCCGCGATGCCTTGGAAACACAGCGAGTTTGCGATGCTGTGTTGGCGAGTGCGAAAGATCGGCAGTGGAAGACGGTTTAGTGCAGTTCGCTCCGTTGGAGCGAGGGTACGCTATCTGCTGAGCGAGCCCACAACTGGATTAGTACAATAAAAAACGCGGACGGAAATCGTCCGCGTTTTTTGTTTTGTTTATTCGGGCCAAGGGTCAAGGGTGCAAATAAAGCACTTGCGCCTTGTTTGAGGTAAGCTGTAACCAGTGAGGCGTTAGTCTTCGGCAGGGCTTCCATCCTCACACATCTTGACGATTTTTGGATCGAAACGTGCGACGATATCGACAAGGTCTTGTTGAGCAGCCATGACAGTGAGGATGTCTTTGTACGCACCTGGGGCCTCGTCAGCACCGGCGGAGATCACGCGAATACCTTGATCGCCAAGTTGGTTGCGAACAGCATTCCAAGTGTACTTTGATTTGGCTTGGGTGCGGCTCATTTGCCGTCCCGCACCGTGGGATGCCGAGTTTAGGCTTGCCGAGTTTCCTCGCCCTTTCACGACAAAGCCTGGGGTCGCCATTGAACCGGGGATAACGCCAAGGACTCCCTTGCCGGCCGGTGTGGCACCTTTTCGATGGACGATCCACTCCTTCCCTTGGTGGATTTCTTTCCAAGCGAAGTTGTGGTGGTTTTCCACGCCGCTGATAATTCTCGCCCCGAGCAATTTGGAGACGAGTCGATGGATGACTTCATGGTTTGCCGCTGCGTACTCACCCATAAGGTTCATGGCAGCCCAGTATTCTTGGCCAGCTTGACTATCGAGGGAAAGCCAACCTAGGTATCCGAATTTTTCGGCGTACTTCTTAGGTATCAGACTACGAGCGATGCTGGAGTAGACGGAGCAGACCGAAGCACCGGTGCCTCGACTACCGCTATGGCTAAGCAGTGCAGTGTAGGTTCCCGCTTCGAGCCCTAGATCCTTCGAGTCCTCTTGGAGGGTAAGCGAACCGAATTCCACGAAGTGGTTCCCTGAACCACTGGTCCCGAGTTGAAGTCTTGCGATGTCTTTCTTTTCGCGGGTTGTACGAGAGACTGTCCAATCCGCATCCATCACGGGGTGATCTTGGGGCGTTTCGTGTTGAGATCCAATTCCAAAGCGAGTTCCGCGTTGCAATACATCCTCAAACCGATGGGGGTTCTTTGCCATTTCTTTTGGAGCGATGTCCAGGATGCTCAATTTCATACGGCAAGCGATATCTACCCCAACGGCATAGGGTATTACGGCGTTTTCTACGGCAAGAACGCCTCCTATAGGCAATCCGTATCCGACGTGTGCATCTGGCATGAGCGCAGCGGCGCGGGCGAGTGGGAGTTCGCAAGCGACACGCATTTGTGCATGTGCTCCCGTATCGATGTTATCGCCCCAAGTAGGGTACGCAATCGACTGAGTTGGCAATTCCGCATCGATAGATTGATCTTCGACCAATGCGGTCGCTAGCGTTCCCCAGATAGCGTCGTTTTGGTAATTCTGCGGAGCGGATAAAAGTGCTGAGATCGTTTCTTTGACATTCTTTCCGCGATGGCCTTTCGAGGCGATTTCTTTTTGTATCGCAGTGATCGCTACATGGACGCAGTGGTTGGGGATTCCTAACTTTTCAAGTTGTCGAGCATTCATGGAGTGATGCAATCCTAAGTAACTTTACGAGCATTTGTTTTGCGAAACGGGACAATCGGTATAGCGATTCAGGGAGCCTTTTACCAGCGATTTATCCCGACGATAGGTAGTGAGGGGACTTGTGCTATTGGGAGAGACATTGGTGAAAGAGTCTAGTTCGGTAAATATCTCTGTTTTTTCCCATAAAAGGAGTTCGATGTACTACTATCCTCCAGTCACTTTCTATTTATCATACGAGCTACCTTGCGGGTTTACGCGTGGAGAATACCTGCGTGTTTATTGGAGAATATCTCAAAGTTCTTTTGTTATCGAGAGCCATTCATGGACCTTATTTATCGTTTTGATCCTTATGCGCCACTGGACTTCAAGCGACCGAAGACAAATAAAGAGGCATTGAAGGTACTGGTTCAAGGGAATCAGAGGTTTGCATCAACGGTGGAGCATTTGCAGAAGATCAGTGAAGGGGAAAAGCCAGCTTCGATGGTGTTTCCTATCAATCCGGTTCAGCTAGGTGTTCCATGGATGGGAGGTCTAGAGCCTCTTCATTCCCCGTTTGCGGCTGTTCTTGGGTGCGCCGATGCTAGGGTACCCATTGAGCATATCTTTGATTGTTCTGCGAACGATCTATTTGTGGTGCGGGTTGCAGGAAACGTGTTGGGACTGGAATGTATTGGAAGTATTGACTACGCCGCTACTGCGTTACGGGAGTCCCTGAGAAGCGTGATTGTGTTGGGGCATACAGGGTGTGGTGCGATTTCGGCGGCAACCGATGTTTATCTCGCTCCATCAAGTTTTGCGACGATCGCGTTTAGTCATCCAGTACGTACTTTGATCGACCGGATCATGGTCAGTGTTCGAAGCTCGGCAGAGGCCTTAGAAGCAGTATATGGTTCGAAGGTAAGCAAGCAGAAGAATTACCGTGAGTTGTTGATCAATACATCCTGTTTCGTAAACGCAGCTATCACGGCTTACGACCTGCAGCGAGAGGTCCATGCGGTCTCTAAGGGGCTCACGGTGTCCTACTCGGTATATGACATGGCATGGGCGAGTGTGAATGCGACCCCAATCCGGTCCAAGGAAGAGGCGTTTGATGCGAAGGCATTTGCGACGGCCCCGACGTCTCCAGAGAGTCTTAAAGAGGCGTCTCGGGTGATAGCAGAGTGTTTATCGGGGAGTAAGAAGCCCTCGAAGTAGCTCAGGAGCATTGGTATGGGTCGAGAGGATACAGCCAAGATTTTTGTATATGGCACTTTGAAAAGAGATCAGTTGCGCGGTGCAGTTTGGCCACGTGCCGCGGTAGCGATTTGTTCTGCGGTGGTACGTGGGGAAATGTGGGACTTGGGATCGTATCCCGGATTGACGTACGGGACAGATTGGTGCTTGGGCGAGCTTTGGAGTATTGCAATCGAAGATCTCGCAGTGACCCTCTCTGTTCTCGACGACATTGAGGGATACTGTGAAAGTTCGGATAGCGGGCTGTATTTGCGACGAAAAATTTCCGTTTGGTATCCCGATTCAAATGAGTTTTCCGGAATCGGTGTTTGCGAGGCTCAAACCTATCTGTTCGAGGCACCTAGCGGCTTGCAGAGGGCAAGAAAAATTTACCCATGGATGGATTGCCCGTTTGGGGCACCGCTGGGTGGACAGGTGGCTTGTTGGCCTGATTTGCACAGTCGCGTGCCGAAACTCTTAAGTGACGAATTAGATCCAGAGTAGTAGGCCGCCTAGAGTGTTCTTCTTGCTAGCAGAGAGGCCCTGCGACCGATCAGTAATGCGGTGGAATCTCGTCTTCTGCGCGGCGGGGTTCGCGAGAGGACTCTCTTACTTGCCGGATGTCCGAAGCGATCAAGCGAGTTTCTCGTTGCAAGGTATCGATGCGTTTTCCTTGATCGATGATGACTTCGTTTAGGTCGTGGATAGTCCGTTGCAGGTGGGTTACTACGAATTCAAGTTCGGTGAGTCTAGCTTCTGGATCCTTCATTGGTAATGCACGCTCTTGTTTGGGTGTTACAGTTAGGCTTTGGCAATGCTGGTCAGTTCCGCAGTCCAGGTTTCGACGAGGACCGCAGGTGCAATATTTCGGGAGACATCACCTCTGATTTTCATGGTGAGTTGGATGAGCTTTGTCAACGTTGTCGGTGGTAGTAATTCAAAGGGGTTCAATTGGTTGTGGTGTTTGTCTTCTGCTCCTAGGCGAACGCGCAGAGCGGTTCTCAAGGAGGCGATCGCCTCATCGAAGAGCCAGCGTAGAAACTCCCTTCGTGGTTGCCCATCGGCAACTTCGTCCTTTAGATGGTCGAGAATCGATTTGTTCAATCGAGCGAAATCTAAGGGGCGTTGTAGTAGAGCGGTAAGGATGTGAGACCGGAATTCGCGAAGTGTCGGGTTCTTCAATTGGGTTGCGGTTTCGAGCGATCCGCGGGCTACTTGAGCGATGCTTTGGGCTTCTTGTGTGGTTTCCGCAAGATTAGTTCGTAAGAGTAATTCGGAGAGGTCGGTGTGAGATAATGGAGCGAAGCGAACGATTTGGGATCGGGACCGAATGGTGCTCAACTGAAGGTGCTCCGAGGTACCTACCAAAAAGATGATAGCACCCGGAGGGGGTTCTTCGAGCGTTTTTAGAAGGCTGTTGGCTTGCTCATCTTCAAAGGTATCAATGTCGTTGATGATCGCGATTTTTCTTCTGCCAGAGTAAGGTCGCATCCGAAGTTCGTAACAAAGTCCTGATTGTTCTCCTACGATTTGTTCCATGGTGACCAAGGTCTTTTTCTCATCTCGTTCCACGATTTTTAGATCGGGATGTGTACCTGCTTCTAGTTGAACGCAGGTTTCACAGGTGTTGCAAAACGAGAGTTGGTCTTCGGGTGTGTTTGTGCAAAGCAACGATTTTGCGATCAGTTTCGCAAAGGTTTTTTTACCGATTCCGTTGGGACCGACGAACAGAAAGGTGCTCGCAAGCCGATGGTGTTCGATGGCGTTCTGAAACCATCTGCGTTGTCGGTGATGTCCTAAGAAATCCGACCATTCCATGGCATGCTCAGGGGATGAAGACTTGGGGAGTTTTCAACCGTAACAGGGTCATAGCCCAGCGTCCGAGAAAACTGGTTTGTGCGTCGTTTCTGACTCGCTCACTGGCGAGTAATTCTTCAACATTGGAGTTGCCTGCAGGGAGTGGCAAGAAATTTGATTTGTCCGGTTCAAGCGAACGGGTGAGTAGGTTTTGCAACATCGATTCGAGTGCGAGAGCAGAATCTACTTGGCGATCAAATTGAACGGTTTCTCGGAATTTTTCTTGTTGTTCTTTCCAGTAGTTGAGGTCGATTGGTCGGTCGAGAAACCGATTGTTTTCAAGAAGGTCATTCGCGTTTCGGTAACGGTTCGCAAGAGTGGACTGTGCCTTTGGCCAAAGCGTGCGAGACCTATCCAGGCTCTGCATGATGCGCTGGAACTGAAATGCCATGGAAAGAACGAAAACCAGACCCAGGATGATGATGACGATAAAGGGGAAGAATGCGACGCGTCCTGAGAGGGATGGACCGGCGGGGTGTTGCGAACGGGCCGCAACCGAATCGTCAGCGTTGGAGGAACTCAAGTTTTGCTTCCCCAACGCTGAGGCTTTTGCATTTCTACCGGTGCTGTGTTCGTCGTTTAGCATTAGGTAGGGATCTTGTACTCGGTGAGTCGTTTCATTTCGTCGGCGATGTTGCTACCGTCTGGCGTTGCATCATTGTCGACGTCGAACCAAGCTTCATCGAACTTGATATACCCGGATTCGCCTTTCGCTGAACGACGCAAAGCGACGTTGGTAGTCAGCGAGATGATGGCATCGGCCATGGCGACCTCTGGGTAGCATCGAGGTTTGTTTTCCGGGGAGTTGTTGCGGATGCAATAAGCCCAGTGTTCGATTTCCTCGGTATAACCACGGCTGACCGGTCCGCTGGCAGCCGCAGCTTTGGAAACGGGAGCGGAAGCCCCACCGCTGGCCTGAGTGTCCAAAGCATAGCCACTTCCAGCAGCCTTTACCCCTGCCGCAGCACTCGTATCTGATTTTGCATAGAGCATAACTTCTTGTTCTTTTTCGAGCACAAGCGTTCCCTTTGTTCCCATCACGACTTCGCCGTAACCACCGTAGCCATTCCCATTGATCGAGGAGTAGGTCACAACGATCTTCTTGTTCGGATCTTGGTCGTAGCTAGGAACGCCTTTGATGCCCCCGGGTTGTTTGTAACCGAGGTCAAACTTTTCGCTGTACTCGGGACCTGGGAATTCGAACATGCAGTAAACGTGGTCATCCGCATCTCGGTCAGCTGGGAAGATGTGGCGACCGCCGACGGCATGGACCGTTAGCGGATGGGCCTTTTTGCCGTCAGATCGAAGTGCACTGCAGAAGATTGTTGCAGCGTCGAGTTGGTGGCTACCGAGTTCACCCATGAGTCCCGCGCTAGTTCGGTCAAAGAGTCTCCAACGCACGAGCTCTTCCATCGCGGAGACTGTTCGGTTGCCGATCGATTTTTCTAGGTAACCAAACCGTGCTGCATCGACAACGTCTTGCATCCAAGCTTCTTGCTGGGCAACTTTACGCTTGAGCTGTTCGATTTCTGCTGGGTTCTTGGCCTTTTCCAATTCCTTAACGTATTTGTCGTAATCGGCCTTGATCTTGTCGACCTTGGTATCTGGGTCTCCGCCTACCATAGGTGGCTGCCACGAATCATTGCCTGGCAGATTTCCTCGGTGCCATTGTGCGCGGATGTGGTGCAATTGGCCCAACATCCCCCAACGCATTAAGTGAACAGCATTATCGTACAGAACGCTGTAATGGCGTTGGTGTCCGGTCGCAAGGTATAGTTGTTGCCCGGCGGAGTTCTTCAGTTCGCGGGACATACGAGCCATTACTTTGCACTGAGCGACGTTATGAGCCATCAATTTTTCGGTCAAAACGTGTTTGCCCTTTTGCATCGCTTTTATTGCAATTGGTGCGTGCAAGTGCAGAGGCAAGGCGATGATGATCGCTTCGATGCTGTCGTCATTGAGCAACGCATCGATACCACCGTTGGAAGCATCATAGACTTTGACGTTCTTGCGTGCTTCAGCTTCGCTCGAATACTTGTATTGTTTGATCAAGCCAGGGCGGGTTGGGGTGGTCCAATCGCCGTGGAAGGCACGGAAGATACTATAGGGGCGGATGTCGGCCACTGCGGTGACTTGGACGTAATCCGGGGTGCATCCACCGATCAGTACGCTTCCTTCGTCACCCGTACCGATGACGCCAACGCGTACTGGGTCTGTGAATTTTTCGTACCCGAAATACATTGCGCCAAGGCCAGCGCCGCTCACCGCGCCAGCGGCGATGACTCCTTGTAGAAATTCGCGACGGGTAAATCCAACCGCTTCGTGATAGTTGTCCTGTCCGATCGTTTTGTCTTCTGCACTGAGAGTACGCATTCTATGACCTCTGTTACACGAAAAATGGATTGCGAATTGATTTCGAGGAAATTAGTGGGGGGCTGGACGCCGTTATGGATGCAATGTGTTTAAACTGCAGGAACTTTGGCTTTGCGATTCCAGAAACTCCAAGGGATGAAGTCCAGTCCGGCGTATCGACCAGCATCTGCGAAGGCCACCATGAAACAGCCGAGCATTTCGATCGCTTGGTAATACGTCGGTTGGGTACCCGGAAAACCAGGGAATTGACTAACAACTACGGAAGCTAAAAAGACTCCGGCGGCCAGTCCAGCCAAGGGGGTCAGCAATCCGACGAGTAGTAAGATGCCAACCGACATATCGAAGATTGGGATGATCTTGTCGACCAAACGGACCGAAATCGGGCCTTCTCCTTCATACTTAAATGGAACGGTCTTACGTATGACATTGCCATTGGGATCTTTTGCCAAAGGCTTTTTCGGATCGGGATTGGCTTGTTCGTCAGTTGCAACGGCGTTGAGACTGGAAACCATATCATTGACAGAGTTATCAATCTCGGAGAGCACGGGCTTACCAAGGGCTCTCCATTTGGTTTCAATCTCTTCGCGTTGGCCTCGCAGCGACGCGACTTTTTTCCGCGAAGGGTCGCTGTCGAGTTTTGCTAGACGTTCCACACCGTTCTTGTATTCCTCGATTTGCGGCTTCCATTCGTCGTACGTTTCTTTGCGTTTCGCTTTGAACTCCGTGAGGATGGCGTCGACTTCCTTGTTCTGGTCTTCGCTCAGTCCAAATTCCCGTTTGATCTGTTCTCCGTAGGCTTCTGCCGCATCCGACATTCGTTTGGCATCCATCCGGATAGACCCATCGTAGTCGGGAATCATTGCATGAAAGTTCTTGGCAAATGGGCCTTTTGCTGCGGCCAAGAAACCTGTCGAAGAGAACCCGTCGCGGACCTTTACCGCACCTTCTTGAAAGAAATGCCAACCGATGACGAGTCGCAGTAGGACCAGGAACAGAATTGCGGGTAGCGTCAGTCTTGCTTTTCGAAATAACATGGTTGGGTTTCGACAGCGTCGAAGAGGGGATGACTCGGGAGTGTAACGCAGGCTACACCGGCCCGGCGAGGAAGCGAGCCATGTTGTAGTATGGTACAAAAAATCCCATAAGCCAAGACGGATGGGGGGTTAGGGGCCTATTTCTTCAATGGCAGCGATGATTTCTCCCGGCGAGAGCTGCTGGCTAAAAAAAAGGACTTTGTGGTTGGGAGAGAAGGAATGGCGTTCCCATTGTTTTTTCAGAGACTGAGGAATGGCAAGGAGCAACGGGGCATGGGAGAACGCTTGGAGCACTTCCTGCTTGTGTCGTAGGTACTCCGGGGTCCAGAAACCAACGATTTCAAGTAGGATCCGCTCCTGATTGGGCGTAATGACTGTAAAGTCCGGGAAAAAGACACGTTGTCCGCGCACAAGCAAATCGCCTTCGCGGATCAGACGCCATTGTGAGTGTTCGGGAGCTGACTCGATCAGCAGCATCACCCTCCAGTTTTCTATTAGGTCTGCTTCTAGTTGCGAGTCGGTGTATTGTGGTGGGGCGGCGCGGGATTGCAGGCCGCAGGAATCGTCAAGGTTCAGTTGCCAGGTTCTTTTTTTGGCCCAAGGAGCTTGATTGGCGAGGGCGACATGTTTTGGGCTGATGCGAGCGGTGAGTTTCCAGGATTTGCAAGCGAGTAATCCTGGAAAGAACTTGGCCATTTGAATGCCATAGCGGTGTGTATGCCGGAGGACTGAGGCGGGGCCATCGAGGGTGATTCTATATCCGTGTTCTAAGGGTTCAATTCGGTGCATGAGTTGAGCAAGTTTGGCGTACCTAAGGATTGCTTTCCAATCGCTCAATGCGTCGACAGTCACATCGGTGGCATCCATCAGTACGGCTTGTGTTTGGGCGACGTTGTAGCGAGCGAGAAGATCCGTAGGTTCTTCAGGCATATGGAATTTCGCTAACCGCTGGTGTTCGATGATGTCGGAAAAGAGTTTTTCTTGAAGGTCTAACCAAGTGCAGTTTTCGCTCAAGGCGATCCGGTCTTTTACGGACTGTTCGGAGTGTTCGAGAATCGATTCGGCTTGTTGGACGAGTGGGTGAAAAGAAGCGGCTTGGCGGAAGACACGTTGCCGCAATTCCGCGGTTTGTTTTGGTTTTCCCATATCGAAGTCGGACCATTCATCGAGTAGTTTGCAGAACGCGCCGATGCGACGTGCTGGGCACTGTGGATCTTCTTCGAGTATGCGATGAATGTCGTAATGTAGATTTTTCCGCATCTTTCCGATCCCTTGTCGGTACACGTCGCACATTTTCGACGCCAGTTCGACGTAGATCTTATGTTTATTGCGCACCAGGCGATCAGGATGGATCTGTCCGTTTTCGAAACTGACGATGGCGAGTTCCTTCGTAAGCATCGTTGTTCCTCCTTTTGCGCGATCGGTTGACTTCTTTCGTTTCTGTGGCCACAACTTCGTAGAGAATAGCGCGGCGATTTCCTCGCTTGCGTAAGATGCGTCCTAGGCGTTGTTTAGCTTGTCGAATCGATCCTTTACCTCCGAGGACAATTGCGACCTTCACTTCGGGCAGATCAACACCTTCATCAAGTACTTGATTTGCGACTATGGCTGGGTAGATACCATCTCGCAGTCCCTCGATATAGTCGAGTCGTTCGTGTTTTCCGCAGTGGCTTAGCAGACATGGTATTAGGAATCGCAGTGAGACCGCGCGAGCCATTGCATTCGATCCCGTGAAAATGACCATCGATTCTCCGAGGTGCAATCGAAATAGATCTTCAAGGATCCTGAGTTTTTCTTCTGCTCTATCTTCGATCGCATCTTTTTCGCGTCGAAGTCGCATGATTCGAGAGGCTTCGCTCCCCTTAGAGGCCTCTGCGCAGAGGTCTTTCCAAGCAAACTCTGGATCGGTTTTTCTCCGTTCGTAGACATACTTTGAGATTTGCTGCGAGAGGTTTTTGTAGCGAGCACGTTCTTGAGGATTCAGCTCGATTGGAATTCGAACCACTTCATAATCCGCGAGAGTCGAACCACGCACTTGTTCCATTTTTAATTCATACTGCACTGGGCCGATCCACTGCACTAGGGCGTCGGTCTGTTCGGGCAGAGTTGCAGTAAGCCCGAGGCGACTTGGGGCCACAGAGCAACGGGCAGCATCGGCTCGGATTGGCCCGGTCAAATGGTGACACTCATCGAAGATCAATAGGTCGAATGCGTTTCCTAGCTCAGTGGCATGGATACAAGCGCTCGCATATGTCGTTACGGTGACTGGTCGAATCTGACGGTGGGTGTCCCCTAAAATGCCAGCATCGATTTTCAGACCACGAAGGATGCGTCGATGCCATTGATACATCAAATCCCGAACCGGTGCGACGATTAGTGAGCGGTAGGAACTTGAGTTTGGGTCGCCAAGAGCGTCAGGCGTGCCACTGATCTTGGTGTTATGCGATGCGATGCGACGAGCTAAGATCGCTAGGGCAACTTCCGTTTTTCCGGTGCCAGTGGGCATCACAATGATTCCACGACCGGTCTTTTCCCACTGCTGAATTGCTTGGATTTGTTCTGGACGCAACGAGGGCAGGGAGTTCGCTGAGGATTCGTGGATTCGGTCGGCAACTTGCTCCTTCTCATCCGAGAATTTTGCTGCACGGATGGTGTCTTTGATAGGTAGATTCAGAAGCGTGATTGCTTGGTGCAAATCGGCGTAGTGGTACGCATCGGTGCGCCATTTGGAAACTCGGGGGTCCCAGACCCAGATTCCTTGTCCGAACCAGCGAGCTAATATTTGGGAGTTGAGCGAAGTGGATTGGCTGTCCCCTGCCACGCCTTGGGCGACGGATCCTGATTCGAGGAGCAAGGTGCCTGCATCGAAGGTAAGTCGAATCAACGGCATTGGGGTCATGCGGAAAAAAGCTAGTTTGGATCGACTGGGTGAGGAAGTCCTTGTGGGTCTAGTTCTACGGCAAGTGTTTCCCATTGTACTGTGCCGGTGGCTGGTATTTCGAGTCGAATTGCCCATCCAAGCCACTGTGGTGGGTCTACGGGAAAATAGTCGAATACGAAATTACCCAAGCTATAGACGATCGGTGCACCGCGATAGGAGTCTATGGTCTGAACGACATGGGGGTGCGACCCGATCACTGCACTGGCTCCTTGGTCGATCCATCGTTTCGCTTCGATGCGTTGTGAATCGAGTGGTAGCGATTCCATTTCGTTACCCCAGTGTACAAACACGATGATCACATCGGCATGATGTTTCTGTTTTGCTAGGGCGATGTCTTCGAGTACCCATTCCGATCGCATCGGTGCATTTCCAGCACGCGTGGCAGTCGCTTCGTAGTCTTCTTGAAGAAACTCATTGTAGCCTAACAGTGCTATTTTTCGTCCTTTGGATTCGATGATCAAGGGTGTCCTGGCCGCTTGAATTGTTTGTCCTCCGCCGAAGGCAGCGATGTTTTGTTGCTGGAGGACTTTTAAGCACTCTGTTAAACCTTCCGGACCAAAGTCTAGGGTGTGATTATTTGCGACGCTGAGTGCTTGGAAATATTTCGCTAGGTACGTCTCGGAACCTTTTGCGCCTCGGAAGACATAAGGTTTATTGCGTTGCGACCCACCTTTGCCCAAGACGCATTCAAGATTACCTATCGTCAAATCAGCATCGAGAAGCATCTCAGCGCAATAGCGGAAAGGATCTTGGCCGTTGGCAACGGCATTTCCTGGTCCTTGATCGAGCATGATGTCACCGACGAACAGCAGTCGCAATGGTTGTTTGCGTTCTTCGGTCTGGATTTCGAACAAGTTCATCTCCGCGACAAGACGAAAACCAAGGTTCATGCAACGGCTGTCGGGAGTGTTCCAATTTCGAAAACTTGAGCGTGACCAGAGCGGTAATGAATTCCACGCACCACCACGACGTACTTTGACTTCGCCTTGCTTAGGCCCCATTGGGTCTCGGCGTGGGCTAGTAGCGTAGTAAGATTCGCTATACCAATCGGCAGTCCATTCCCACACATTACCATGCATGTCGTGCAATCCAAACGCATTGGGAGGATAGGAAGCGACAGGAAGAGGGAAAGGGGAGTCACCGACCGATTTGATCTTTAGGTTTTGAATTGCCAGTCGCACATTAGAAGGCTTGGGGCGAAGCGTTCGAGCCGCTGTGAGAATGTCTTCAGGTGCATCTCCTGTTGAGTATAAGGTGGTTGATCCTGCGCGGTTTGCGTACTCCCACTCCGCTTCGGTAGGAAGTCGGACAAGTCGCTTTTCGCGACTTGAAAGCCATCTGCAGTAGGCTTGGCAGTCCTCCCAAGAGACGTTGACCACTGGGTGTGATTCGGATTGATCGTAACCGGGGTTTTGCCAATTGTATGCGGGGTCGCGTCCGACACATCGGTCGGAAGTTGGGTCGTAACCCCATCCCCCCTCCTTGTCACGTTCCGCATCGGTTACGTAGCCAGTTGCATCGACAAAAGCTCGAAATTGTCCGACGGTTACTTCCGTTTTGGACATGAAAAAAGGTTTGGAAATCTCAACCGTATGTTGAGGGTATTCATCCAGAAACTCGGAGGGGGCACGTTCATATTCCTTGAATTGTTTAACAAGGTCTTTTGGGGGTAGTGGCGAGCCCATCAAGAAGCGACCTGAAGGGATTGCGACCCACTGCGGATCGGTAGATGCTTCGTCACAAAATGCTGAAGTGCAGAATAGAGAAGCTATGAGCAAACCGAGAGCACAAACGCCAGAAAGCAAGTGATGTAGAGGCCGCTTAAGGGCATTTGCCCTCGCTTTTGCTTGTAGCAAGTTAAACGAGTCCCACTGCTTCGACTCCAACATCCCAACCTCCATCCCAACCTTCGAGAGTACTCAAACTTGATCCGCTCCTGACCAAGAGCGAGTTTAATCACCGCAAGCCGACGTGTCGGGTGGTGGAGTGCAATTTCGTTTAAAACACCTGGCGACGGTTTCGGAGTCTGGGAAAAGGGCCGTAGCGAGACTTTCCCTTTTAACGGTTGATTTGCAATCGAGTATTCCGGCGAATTGCGGTAGGGGTAGGCTCCGTAGCATTGAATTCTTCAATGGCGAAGTCCGCATCGATTTTCCGAACGCTTTTGAGGTGGATCTCCCCTCGCGTTGGATCAATGTGATAGACAGCCATCGTTTGTTTTGCGGGCTCAACGAGGACGATTTGCTGCATGCCATTGCTCAAAGCGACGGAGCTCATCAAATGCGAACCGTTTGCACTGCAGGATGTGCCGCTTAGAACTTGGCCAGCTACCGGATGGTGGGCTACGTTTAAGTTCTGGGTCGGTAGGATACCCAAAGGGGCAGTGGGGTACGATGCATCTGGGGAGCCGTTCGCAGCGAACGAGGTCTGTGGATTTTCCGGCAATGGCGGGAGGGGAGGTTGGCTCCAAGAATCTGCGAGTGGAGAACCACCACAAAGAAGCAATACCGCAAGGAGCAAAGGAACACTTGAGCGATGGCTTGCGACCTGGCTTGGAGGAGGAATTGGCATCATTGTCTGCTCTTGAGACTCCGAGTGGAATGAACTTCAAATATGGATCGGCATTGTTGGCTGAATTCGTTATCTACCCGAAGAAAGGTGGGGCGATTCGAGATATGTACGGAATACAGAGAAAAGAGAGGATCGGACAAGCCCAATTCGTTTGTTGTAGGGGAGATCGTCAAGTCGAATTGCAGGCCCTCGCAGGCGGGTTGGGCTATTGGGGCAAGCTTGAAACCTATAGAATCCGACCAAGCCAGTGGTGCATTAAATGATGCCGAAGGTCCTTTGGCCGGACTGCTGGTGTGTTCTTCATGAAGTCAACGCGTCGGTTATGCATCCGCTCGAGAAATTTCTTCAGTCCCCAGATAATTCATTGCTAGCTTTGTGCTTGCGAGGGGCGTTGTGGGTCGTTTCGGTGCCTTACCGAGCGGTAGTGATGCTACGAAACGCTGCGTACGGATCCGGTTGGTTTCGGTCGTATCGTGCGTCGGTACCGGTAATTTCCGTTGGGAATTTAACGGCGGGTGGGACGGGTAAAACACCTGCGTGCGTTTACATTGCGAAATGGTTCCGAGAGCGAGGTAAAAGAGTTGCGATTCTGTCACGCGGGTACAAGGCTCTCGAGGACGGAGCGAACGATGAGGCTCGGGAGTTAGAAGAGTTGTTGCCGGATGTGCCCCATCTTCAGTCGGCCAATCGAGCGGAGATCGCGCAGATTGCGACCGAGGAGTTGGAGATGGAAGTTTTGTTGCTCGATGATGGATTTCAACATCGTCGCATGGAACGTGACTTGGATATAGTCTTGTTAGATGCGACAAATCCCTTTGGCTGGGGGCACTTGCTCCCGCGCGGCTTGTTGCGAGAACCGATTGCAGGTCTGCGTCGTGCTGATTTAGTTCTTGCAACTCGATGTGATCTCGTAGCGCCCCAAGATCTTGCTGGGTTACGAACTCGTGTACAATGCATTCATCCGAAGGCGGCTTGGGTAGAGAGTGTTCATAGTCCGATCGGCTGGAGAAACGCATCCGGTGCTAAGCGGCCTTTGGAAGAGCTTAAAGGCCAAGCGGTAGTTGCTGTCTGTGGGATTGGCAATCCGATCGCGTTTCACCGTACCTTGGAGAAGGTAGGTGTGTTGATTGCTGAGCGGATCACTTATGCAGATCATCATGCTTATAGTTCCCAAGATATTGACGAGATACGTCGACGCGTCGAGGGGTTAGGGCAATCGATCGCAGCGATTGTGTGCACAGGGAAGGACTTGGCCAAGTTGTCCACGGAGTCTATTGGATCACTACCGCTATTTGCGCTGGACGTGGAGCTGCAGATTGTTGCCGGAGAAGATGTGCTCGGTGAGTACTTGGATCGCGTCAGTCAGGGGCTTAGTTAGTCAGCTGCTCGAATCACCTTTAGGGCATTGTGTGAACGCGGGGCCAAGTGTGGGCTTTTGATCGGGGGCGTAATCTAAATGAGGTCGCCTGCAACAGTCATGTTTTTCTGGGGTTGTCTTTTGCAGTGTTATTGCGTCGGCAACGCTCGGAGCAAAGTCGGATTTGATCCCAGACCTTCTCCCACTTCTTTCGCCAGACGATTTCGCGGCCGCATCGTTCACATATCTTCTTAGGCAAATTCAGTTTTTTGTGTGTCATACTGCTGAACCCTTATGGATTTGAACCATAGACTCCACCTTCTTCCGCTACGGGCAATCGCGGTTTGGATCTCTCTGGAACGTCGCTTGCTGTCCATCTGTTATTGATAAATCGGAATGTTTCAGGTGAGGTGCCTGGGCCAATGTTCACGTCTTCCCTTAGATCTTTCCTTTGGAATTGGAATTGGTTTTCGCGGATGACTACGTTGGAGCAAGGGGTAAATCCTGAGTTAGTGTTTTCTTGAAGAATGCGAATTAACCATCTCGTGGGATTACGAATAGAATTTCGTTCGAACAGTGCTTCGTTGACCCCAACAAATGCGACACCGCAGGAGCTGCCTTCGATTTGGTTCTCTCGTATCACAATTTGAGTCGCCTCAGCCTTCGCTCCTTTGGGGCGAAAATACTCGAGTCCCGTCGATCCCCCGACATTGATAGGTCTTTCCCCTGCATCTTTAAAACGGCACATTTGGACGGTGACTTCGGATGAACCACCTTTGATTTGTACACCTGCTGACGCGCTGAATCCATCTTTACCCTCGAGATCGCATTCGTCGATGAGTACTTGGTGGCAGCCCACCAAATCGATCCCTTGCCCTCCCCATCCAACGAATTGGCACTTGCGAATGATCAGCCCTTGGATCCCTGAACATTTGATACCGTCATGATTTCCCTTTGGGCCAATCTCGGAAATGCTAAGGTTTTCTAGGAGGATTTGATGTGTATCGGTTTGCGTTTTCGATGTTGAATTGACTTGAGCGTTCGCTCCACCGTCATCGAAGTTTAGTCCGTTGTCTTTTTGTCCACGAATTGTAAGGTTCCTGAGTGTCAGTTTAGAGCATTGCGAACCGTGGATCGCTACGTTCCCCCCTGTAAATGTGGGGGGCTGCTTTTCGTCCAAGGCTTCGATGGTTAATTGTGCCGCACTGCGAATGTAGTATCCATGTCCATACTCTCCGGGGGATAGCTTCAGTCGAGTGTCTGGGGTGACGTTCTGCAGGGCCTTGCGAAGGGCGTCAGGACCTTGGATCACTATTGTCTCGGCAACGCAAAGACAACAAGGCAATGCGCATGCAATCCAGAGAGCGAGCAGATATCGCAAGTTGTAGTGCAGGGAGTTCCGAAGCAAAGGCAAAAGTCGGTCGGTGCTTATTGGGGCTATGTAGAAGTATTTTGATAGAGAGGTCATCGGTGCTTCCGGTCTTCGGGCCTAATTGTCCATCGTTCGAGGGTTACCGGAACGCACTTGAACTCTGTATGGTCGCTGGCGATCCGATTGTGGTTGAGAACATGATACACTGATGGATAGTAACTGGATCTCAAGAACTCATTTTGCAAGCGCAAGAATATGATTCGCACGGATATCGATTTTGGACGGACAGGGAAGCAACAAGGATATCTTAGGGTACCTTACTCGCACAATCTGGCGGGTTGGGCAAATGTAATGATCCCTATCGTTGTGTTGTCGCGCGGGCAAGGGCCGACGGTTTTGGTGATGGGTGGGAATCACGGGGATGAGTATCAAGGTCAGGTAGCGTTGATGAAGTTAGCTAGGTCGCTAACCGAAGACGATATTAGTGGAAGGTTGATATTGATTCCCTCGCTTAACTTCCCTGCAGCGTTAGCTGCGACCCGATTGTCTCCCTTGGACGGTATGAATTTAAATCGTGCCTTCCCAGGTCAAGCGGACGGACCGGTCACGAGTCAGATTGCGCACTACCTGACCCATACTTTGTTTCCGATGTCTGACGTAGTGATCGACATTCATTCGGGGGGGCGAAGCATGGAGTTCGTCCCGTGTTCGCACATGCATGTGGTGCCTGATCTCGCACAGCGACAGTCGATGCTTGATGCCATGTTGGCTTGGCATACCGAGTTCTGTTTCTTGTATACCGATATCGCCGGTGCTGGTTTACTTCCAGTGGAAGCCGAGAACCAGGGGAAGATAGTGGTTACGACGGAGTTGGGCGGTGGTGAAGGGGTAAATGCCTCAGTTCATCGTATTGCGTTTGACGGCTTGAGCAACGTATTGCGTCATCTTGGGGTGGTTCAAGGAACTACTGCGACAAGGGCGGGGCAAGGGTTAGCGCCATCAATCATCACGCAGGCACTTGATGCACAAAATTATGTGCTGGCACCCGAATCAGGGATTTTCGAAGTGGCAGTGGATCTTGGAGGAAAGGTCGCCAAAGGCGATCCAGTAGGTTACATTCACTTTTTGGAACGACCTGATCGCGAGCCTTGCGTTTTACGCTCACCAAAGTCGGGCTATCTGATCGCGATGCGTACACCTTGCAAGACACAACAGGGGGATTGCCTAGCCGTGATCGGAGAACCGGTTGCCGTAGAAGAAATTATGCGTTTACCCTAAGGAAGAATCTGCGAACGATTTTCGTTTCATAGGCACTTCACGATCACCTGTTTCGTACGATCGATCGTAGGTGTAGAGCGATGTATACGTAAGTAGCGACAGTGAGTTACTACTTAGTAATTGAACAGGAATTCTCTGGAGCTCATCAAGCTCCAAACGAAGTCTTCGATGGCTTCGCGGTAAGTCGCGGGATTGTTCGGATCCACTTTTGCTAGCCGTAATTCACTGACCAGAGCGGTTTGTTCTGCGGGGGAAGGTTCTCGGCAGAGGGTACGCAGAAACGCGGCTCTTACGAGTCCCGCTTCGTCGTCTTTGTATTTTGCGATCCATTGATCGACGATACCGTCTTTTTCGGACAGCTTTTTATTGACGGTTTCACCGTTGTTGAGGTGTAGGACTTGGATGATACTCGGTTCGTCGCTCCGTTCGCACTCGCAGGTGATGCGTCGTTGGTTTCGACCGAAAGTCTTTAGGAAGTTGCTCTCCACACTTGAATCAAAAAGTTGAATGGCGCGGGTTCCGCTTGGGTAAAATTTGGTGTCATTTCGGTCGCCGCCCAAGAACACAACTTTGTTGAATTCGGAGGGGACATTGGTTACCGACACGATGGCGTCATGGATGACTTCTGCCATCAAACGTTTGGGGTAGTAATGCGAGAAGTATTTGCGGTCTGCTTGGTTGCCATCGAGCGGTTCACTGCTGCGCTGATAAGTTTCTGAAAGCATGATTTCTCGCATGAGCGATTTCAAATCGTATCGGTGAGCGATGAGGAAGCGGGACAAGTAGGCCATGAGATCAGGGTTGCTTTCGGGATTGCTCATCCGCATGTCGTCGACGGCGTTGACGATTCCGACTCCAAAGTAAGAAGCCCAAATGCGGTTGACGATGGCGCGTGTGAAGTATGGGTTTTCTGGGGAAGTCATCCAAGCGGCCAGAGTCTCTCTACGGTCGACGGTAGAATTCGGATCGATGGGATCTGCGTCGAGTGGAGCTGGGATTTGGGGTTTTCCACGCAGAGGTTGTATGAGGTCTCCTTGGTCTACGACGAATACGGTGCGTGCGGAGTCGCCATTGCGAACTTCCCCCCCCCAACCCTTCGCCCGTACGCGAGCAAATAGATTTGCCATCGCGTAGTACTGGTCATTGGTCCATTTCTCTAATGGGTGGTTGTGGCATTTCGCACATCCGATGGAAAGCCCAAGAAACGCTTGGCACGCATTTTCAGTCATCGTCTCTGGGTCTTGGTTAATCCCGTAGAAGTTCGTTGCTCCGTTTTCAAGGGACTCCCCGGTGGCGGTAAGAATTTCTTTTGCGAATGCATCCCAAGGTTTATTTTGTTCGACGTTGGATCGGATCCATTGGTAATAGGCTTTGACACCATCGGTGCGCAGTAGATTGCTATTGAGCATCAACATGTCGGACCATCGGTAGGTCCAATAATCGACAAACTGAGGGCTATCGAGGAGTGAATTGATCCAACGAGCACGTTTGTCGGGGCTAGGGTCGGCGAGGAATTGTTCGACCTGTTCTGGGCTGGGGAGTGTACCAGTCGCATCGAGCGAAGAACGACGAAGAAATTCAGCATCAGAGCATCGATTCGAAGGCATTATGCCTAGAGCAGCAAGTTGAATTGCGACGAGGTGATCGATGGAGTCTTTCGATGCATCGGGACGAACCCCTAGACGCTCTTGGATAACTTGTAGGCGGGGGCGAGTGCTCGGGTCGTTGTTAAAGGCAACTCGCAATCGAGCCGAATCCAGGCGACTGGAGAACCAAACGCTGATAGCACCTTCGCCCGGTCCGATCACTTGGACTAAACCCGATTCGTTGACGAGCGCGATCGATTCATCGCTCGAGGTGAATTTCGCCCAACGCGTGACATCTTCAACTCTTCCATCCGAATACTTCGCGAGCACGACGAGTTGATCGGATTGACCATTGGAAAGTTCGACAGCCTTTGGGTGTACGTCAACCGAAAGAAGTTTAGCATCCTCAGGGAGGGGGCCTTGGGCTCCCCCGGCGATCCACTGCGAAAGCAATGCGAAGTCGTTTGAATCTTCTGGTATACGAACTCCACCTTTGTGTTCAACTTTTCCGGAGGGTTTAAGCAAAAGCAGGGAGCTTTCCGGTTGGCTGAGTTCGACGCGTCGTGCACCATCTTGTTTTGCAATATTGAAATGATCATTCGCTGAATCGTATCCGCGGAGGGAGAGTCGGAAGCCTCCTTTACCTGCGAGTGCACCGTGGCAAGCGCCCATATTGCAACCATTCTTTGATAGGATTGGTTGTACATGGTTATCGAATTCCCAGGAGGTTTTTCCTTCGCTTCGTCTCACTACAACGGTTGTCTGAATGGTCTCCATCAAACCGCTTGGGGATTTCCAAGTTGCGGTCAGGGTTGCGGAACCAGCGTTGTTGCCTCGGATGATCCAGGAGTTTTCCGGGCCTGGTGTGAGTTCCGCGATGTTTGGCGGGTCGATCGTCAGTGAAAGTCCTTGGTCGGCGGCAATAGCCTTTCCCCATGCATTACGGCTAGCATTCAAGCCGTCGACTTCTCCATTTTGAATCGAGGGGCGTACAGTGATTGATTGTTCATTTTGGAAAGAAGAGAGTTCGACGTTTGCGGGTACAAAGGCGATCGATTGTGCGAAAGCCTTTGAGTCTAGGTTTTCGATGGGGCAACCTAGAACAATCCCGATCGCCAAACAACTAGCCAACGAGACTTGCAGTAATGAAGATTGCAACAAAGTAAACAGGGGCAATCGCGGTGCCATAGGACTTACCTAATGGGTGTAAACGGAGGGAGAATCCAGCCTCCGATTATACACCATCGCCCGGTTCCTGCTTATGCTGCTTTTTTAGCTGCTTCCGCGGAGTTGAGTTTGTTGTACAGGGTCTTCAAACTGATTCCTAATTCCTCAGCAGCCGCAGCTTTGCTACCTTTGTGCCGCTGAACCGCTTCCTGAATCGCTAGAACTTCCATTTCTTTTAGGCTCATCGGGGTTTCACGATGTGCGAGCGGTTCGCGGTGCGAAGCGATCGGATGAGATTCTACCTGTGCGTGCGAGTGGGTGGCTTGCCCCGTGGCTAGCTTCGTTTCGCGCCGAAGGCGTTTCTCTACCACGTGGCGAGGCAAGTGCTCTGGCAGGATCGGAGGATGCTCGCAAAGAATTGTGGCGTGTTCAATGACATTGGCCAATTCACGAACGTTACCTGGCCAAGGATGTTGCAGCAGCAGAGCCATCGACTCCTCAGAGAAGAGTTGTTCTATGGATGAGTGTTCGGGGTGATGTCGCAGATATAAGTGTCTAGCGAGTGCCATCACATCCTCACTCCGTTCTCTCAACGGTGGCACATGGATTTCGAAGGTATTGATTCTAAAGAGGAGGTCCTCTCGAAAAGTTCCGGCTTCTACCATACTTTCAAGATCTCGGTGGGTAGCACAAACGACTCGTGTGTCGACGTGAATCGTTTCGTTATCACCTACGCGTCGCAAGTCACCACTCTCGAGTACTCGTAGCAACTTCGCTTGCATGGGAAGTGGAAGTTCTCCGATTTCATCAAGGAAAATGGTTCCTCCATTCGCGGCTTCGAAGAGCCCGAGTCGTTGAACATCGGCGCCGGTAAATGCACCTTTTTTGTGACCGAACAGCTCACTCTCAATGAGGTGTTCCGGTAGTGCACCGCAGTTGATTGCGATAAATGGTTTGTCGCTGCGTAGACTTTTCTCGTGAACAGAGCGAGCGACCAGTTCTTTACCGCAACCGGTCTCGCCTCGGATCAGTACCGTGCTATTGGTCGGAGCAACTTTTTCGACCAACCTAGCGATAGCTTGCATCGATTTCGAAGCCCCAACTATTTGGGGGGCTCGGTTGGTTTCTTGTCGAGCAAGTCGTTCCAGTTCTGCTGTACGTTGCTTCAGTCTTCGCCTTTGGCCTACTTGAGTAAGCAGTTGATTGAGCTCGGAGAACTTGCAAGGTTTGCTCAGGTAGTCGATAACACCGAACCGCAGAGCTGCGATTGCGGTATCGAGTGAGCGTTTTCCGGTTAATACAATCGCTTCGGTCGTTGGAGAAATGGTCGCCGCTCGCTCAATGACTTGGATGCCGTTCATGCCAGGCATATCTAAATCAACGATCATGCAATCAAACGTGTCTTTTTCAAGTGCTGCGATGGCTGTATAGCCATCGGGACAGACCGTAACTCTATGTCCGTAGAATGGAAGTTCCAAACGAGCGATTTCCTGCAGTTCCTTCTCGTCGTCGGCGAAGAGAATGGAGAGAGGTTCAAGCGGCTGCAAGTTTTTGTTGGTTGTCATAAAGGGAATCGTTTGTCGGTTTCGAGGGCAAAACAATTTCAAAAGTCGAACCCAGATCGGGTCCTTCGCTGCGTGGTGTGATTCGTCCACCGTGGTCTGTGATGATGCGATTTGTGATCGGTAGGCCCAATCCAGTACCTCGACCATCACGGCGTCGGGTGAAGAAGGGCTCAAAGAGGTGCTTGAGCACCTCATCGTTCATTCCGCATCCGTTGTCGGTGATCTCGATTCGTACTTGGTCACGCTCAGGAATGTTCTGGACAATTACTTTGACGACACCAAGCTTTGAGTCGGCGTCTAGGGACTCGAGAGCATTTGTAAGCAAGTTGAGGATGACTTGTTTCATCTCTTGAGGACTCGCCCAAGCGAGGGCGGGTTCGGCAGCTAGGCTACATTCGATTCGTTGGGATCGGTAGGGGCCTAAATGGCGTACCATGTCGACAACGTCGTCGACGATGTCGTTCATGTCGATTTCTTGCTTGCGTTGAATGTTGCCTAGTCGGGAGAAGTCCAAGAGTCTTTCTGTGATTCCTTTGCATCGAAAGGCTTCGTCTTGAATTCGTCGTAGATAAGTTCTAAGCGTATCGAGATCTGTTCCCTTCATCGATGCTGCTGGATTAGCCAGGGTATTTCCCACGGCAGCATTTGCGACCTGTAGTTCATTCGCTGAACCTTGATCGGAAGGGAGAAGTAAATCTGCGGACTGTTTGGGATCAGGGGAGAGCAGGGGATGCAAGATACGGTGCAAACGTGCTTCGAGTGCTTCTGCGCTCCAAGCGATTGCTGCCAGCGGGTTGTTGATTTCGTGTGCAACTCCCGCCGCGAGGAAGCCCACGCTTGCGAGTTGTTCATTGCGAATGACTTCTTCTGAACGTTGTCTTACTTGTTCATTGAGATCTTTTTGGATCGCAAGAAAACTTTGGGCCCCCAAATTAATGGCTCGCGCCAGTTCGGCGATTTCGTCCAAGCTTGAGGTGTGGATGCGATAACCGAAGTCTCCAGATGCAACTTGGCGTGCCCCGAATAGGAGGTTTTTGAAAGGGTGTATGACCGCCGATCGGGCATAAACAATCAGACCGATGAGCAATCCTGCAGCGAGTACTGCACTGCTCCAGGTCATGATGATCCATGCTCGGTAACGCACTCGAACCTCGTCACGAAAGCTCACCATGCGTTGGGTGAGAAGTGAAGGTAATTGGTGGGCGAGTTCGGTCAGTTGCTCGATGTCTTGTTCTTGCTGCAATCTCGAAATTCGATTTGTCATCGATTCCTTCTGGACATTTCGCCAAGCGATTTCGTTGATCAAATGGCCGATTTTTTCGGCATATTGAAGCTCCTCACTGCGATCGGCAAGGAACAACGCATCGGAGTGCGTACTTTCAAGGCGAGACTTATAACGCGCCAAGACTTCCCGTGCGTACTGAACACGCTCTGCAAATGGTTTACGTGAGACTTGCATTCCATCTTCATCAGAATGCATGGAGAAACCCAAAACGGTCGATGCTGTAGCGGTGCCTTCGTCGAGTCGAAGGTCATCTACCGCCCGCGTAAGTTCGGAAGTCAGCGGGATTTCGGAAGCACGACTGCTGAGTGTAGCAACGAGTTCTTTGTAGGCGTAAACACCCCGGAAAGAACTGTACCCGAGCACAGCAATGACAATCCCTAGGACTCCCATTGCCATTTGAAGTTTTTTCCTGATTGTCCATCGGGAAACCATTGCAGGCTCGTTCAGCAACCAAGTGGATCTACCGCTGCGAAGGCCAGTCCTTCACGCAACCTATCCTGTAGCAAAACAGTGCCTGTGATCGCAATGGCAAAGTTTGCTAGCGATCAGTCACACCGAAGTTCTTGGCCAATTGCTCGCGTTCAATGCCGTCAAATCGACAGCGACGCTACTCTCCACTTTCTCTTTTCAACTTTCTCGCCCGCTGGTGGGTTTCGCGGTCGTTGGGGCAGGTCTTGCGAACATAGTAACGCGGTATTGGAATTTGTAAGTAACCCAACAATGAACGCACGACCTATTCACCGCACCCTACGGAAAAATCGCCTACCAAATTACTGTTCGCCGGAATAGCGTGGGCTCTTTGGATTACCACCCGATTGGAGGTAGACCAAAAGGTCGAAGACTTCCTCCTCGGAGAGGGTATCGAGCAAGCCACTGGGCATCATGGAGACTTTGCTTGGCTTCATATCCGTAATGTCACTACGCTTGAGATTTGCGAAATTCCCTGGATCAAGCATATTCGTAGCAATCATCAGGGTATCCCCATTGAGGTTTGCAACGCGTCCGATGACGGTTTCTTCCTCGGTTTGGAAGATGGTCGCTTCGTACTGATCACTGATCTCCTTGCTCGGGTCAATGATGGCGGTGAGCATGTCTTTCGGAGAGAACCGCTGAGCAGATGAGGTCAAGTCTGGCCCTTGAATACCACCTTGGCCGGCAAACCGGTGGCACTTGTAGCATTGAGCCACAGCAAACATCTGTTTTCCACGTTCGAAGTTGAACCCGGATTTCTTGCTTGCGAATTTTTCGGCGAGTTCGTCGGTCGTCCAAGCTTTGACCATAGCTCTAGGTGCAAGGTCAGCGAGTGGATCTTTCGGTGCGGGCAATGGCCCGATGAGATCCCCGAGTATCTTCTTGTCTTCGTCTTCCAAGTTTCCGATTGCGACCTTTCGAATGTTCTCCAGGAAGCCGCCAAACGATGCGCCGCCGCGAGCTGTTCCGATGTCGTAGAACCACTGGAAGTAGGCCTTACGGGTCTCAGGTGTCCAGCCGCTGTTGGCTTCTCGCAAGCAGAATGCGTAATGGATTTGCTGTTCTGCGGAGTTGGAATTGTTCATCTGTGCGAGGCATCGTTCGATGATTTTGGGGGCTTGGAGGTACACCAAAACCCGGGACAGCTCGCGATCGACCAGCGAATCCCCATCTGGGGTCGGGAAGTGGGAATCGAGTTGAGCGATGATTTGCTTGCGAAGCTCAGGCGATCCATCACCGAGGCGAAGGAAGCTCAACTGGTACGCTCGGAGCAACTCGAGTTTTTCGGTAGGGGATAGTTTGTCCCATTGCAAGCGTAGCAAGCTCTTTTGGATGTCCGTTTGATCTGCAGGGGAACCTTTTCGAGAAAGGGCGATTGCTAACGAGATCGCTGACTGTGCAGGAAGTGATTGCGCAATCGGATCACGCCATTCTTTGCTGTCGAAGTGTTCGAGTGCTAGGCGAGCAGCTGTACGGAGTCCTCGGTCAGGGCTGCCGAGGTGTCGCATTGCCAGAGGGATATCGAGTTTTGCCCCTGGAACGTGCATTGCCTCAAGTTGCCGGCGGGCAGCTCGAGCCGAGGCAGCTTCGGGATTGTCAGGAAACTTCGCTGGATTCGCATCTTCTTTTCCGACATAGCGAATACGGTAGAGCGCAGATTGTGTTTTGCGTCCACCGATGGTCATGTACATGGAACCATCGTCTGGATGGATCACAAGATCGGTAACTGGCATCGGCGATGCGCTGACGAAGGGTTCGAAAGTGCTTGTGTAGGTCGAGCCTTGGGGGTCCAAGTGGACCGCGTAAACTACGCCATAACTCCAATCGGAAATAAACAGTGCGTTTTGGTACTTGGCTGGAAATCGAGCGCCGGTACCGAAAACAATTCCGGTCGGTGAACCGTATCCAATGTTTGCAACAGCTCCGAAGCTATCTGCAAAATACTCTGGCCATTTGCCGGTTCCATTACGCCATCCGAATTCGGCCCCGCTGACAACATGGTTCACACGTGTTGGTCGGTACCAAGGAGTTCCGATATCCCATTCCATGTCCGCATCGTAGGTGAACAAATCCCCGTGCGGATTGAAAGCGATATCGTATTCATTGCGGAATCCTGTAGCGACGAGCTCAACGTCACTGCCGTCGGGATTAAAGCTGAGAATGAAACCGCCTGGTGCAAGTCGGTTCGCCATGAAGCCGCGTCCATCTGGCATGCGTCCGAGCATGTGGTCTTCGCTCCAATGGCGTGGAACTCTTGAGCGATCGATTTTCTCGGGTAGATCGGTCTGATTCCCTGCGCACAGATACAAACGACCGTCTGGGCCGGGGATGATTGCGTGTGGACCGTGTTCTCCGCCACCGGTCATTGGAATGATGCGTTCGATTTTTTCGAACTGCTCATCACCGTCGAGATCTTGGAGTCTATAAAGCCCCGGGCCTCTCGGTGCATTTGGTTCGTCTTTATTGAGGATGCCTTCGCCGTTGACATCTACGTAAAGCCCATCTTTTGTGTGCAACAAGCCCTGGGCCATTCCGAGGTTCACGTTGATCGGTTCAACTTTGGTTCCGGCAGCGTCCGCAGTAGGGCTCGGAGTGACTCGATAGAGTTTACCGTACTGATCGGAAACAATCAGTCTACCTTTGAGATCCACGCACATGGCAACCCAAGAGCCTTGGTCTTTGGAAGGGACCTCGTAGACGAGGTCGATTTGAAAACCTTCGGGAAGCCGGAAGGCATTTGCAGGAGTAGCCCCGAGACCTTTTTTGGCCGACCCTTTGGCATTAGCGTCTTGAGCGATTGCGTTTGACGTGGATGCAGAGAGGAAGCCGGTAAGTGTCGCCAGGGCAACACACGCGAAAGAAAACTTCGATTTGCGCATGGATATCTAGTTCGAGTGGGAAAAATCCGGGAACGGATGATGTGTTAGGCAAAAAGTTCAGTAACCGCTTGAGCCTTCACCAATTCACGAGGTTGGTTCAAGTGGTTGTAAACAATGGTTTCTGGTTCGATACCGAAGGCGTGATAGATGGTGGCAAGTAATTGGGAGGGGTGCACAGGAGATTCAATGGGTGCACTTGCGGTCTTGTCGCTCTTGCCATGGACATAGCCACGTTTGATACCTGCACCCGCGATGACCGAGGTGTAGCAATACGGCCAGTGGTCGCGTCCGTCGTCGCTGTTTCCATTACCACTGGTGCTTACTCCACGTTCTGGCGAACGGCCAAACTCGCCCACGGCGACGAGCAAGGTATCTTCGAGCAATCCACGTTGATCGAGATCTTCAACAAGTGTGGATAGGCCCGCGTCGAGCATTGGTGCGGATTGATTTTTCATCCGTTTTGAGAGGTCGACGTGATGGTCCCACGAGTGGTTATCGCTGTTAGCTACCTTTGGCCAAACCACTTCAACCACACGCGTACCGGCTTCTACCAATCTGCGGGCGAGCAAGCAACTTTGGCCAAACGTATTGCGGCCATAAGCATCGCGTAACGCTTCCGATTCTTGGCTGAGATCAAACGCTTCACGAGCTTTTCCGGAAACGACCAAAGACAGTGCTTGATTGAAGTACTCATCGAGTTGTTGGTTTTCTACGGCTGCATTGATCGTAGGCATTTGTTTGTTGATCAAATCGCGTAGAGTTGCACGACGTTGCAAGCGCACGGAGAAGACTTCTGGACGAAGTTGCAGGTCGCTTACATTGATCCGATCCATCTTGTTCAGATCCATGTCATCCCCTTCTGGGTACAACGTGTAAGGATCATATTCTTTGCCCAAGAACCCAGCGGTACCTCCTTTGCCAACGACATTGGACTCTTGCAACGGGCGAGGCAACATTACGAAAGGGAGCATAGGCTCATCGGCAGGACGAAGCCGGATAATATTCGAACCGAAGTTCGGGAAGTCTTTGGGGCTTGGTGGTTCCAACTGACCGGATGCACTGACCTTATCGGTAGTGTATCCCGTCATCATCTGGTAAATCGCTGCCGTGTGGTTGAAAAGCCCGTTCGGCGTATAGCTCATCGAACGGATCATGGTGAACTTGTCGTTGACCAAGCTCAGTTTTGGAAGATTTTCGGTGAACGAAATCCCAGGTAGTTTGGTTGAGATTGGCTTAAATACACTTTTTACTTTATCGGGAACGTTGTCCTTAGGATCCCAGAGGTCCAAGTGGGATGGGCCTCCTTGAAGGTAAACGAGAATCATCCGTTTCGCACGGTTCCAACCAGGTGCTCCACCCGATTCGGATGCTTGGGCAGATTGAAGCCGCAGTAGGTTTGCGAGGGAGAGTCCGAATAGTCCCGAAGATCCTACGCGAAGAATATCTCGTCGGGTAACCCCGAGGCTCGAGTCGCACAAATCCTTACCGGCAGAACCAAGCAATCGCAACATGATGGGGTTTCCTTCGTTAAGTTCGAAACATATCGTTTCGGGGTATGTCGTAATCTTCTAAATAGGAACTGTGGAATAACGCTTTGAGCAGTCTTAGTGGTTGAACAAGAACGCTGGGGAGTTGATCAATGCCCAGACTAAATCTTGTGCAGCGGTCAATCGTCCGTTGCCAAGTTGGGCTTCGCTCTCTTTGGCATCGGCTCGCAGACGCAATAAGCGTGAGTCTTCCGGGAGTGGAGTGCTCAATCGTTCAATCCGCTTGGCCAAAACAATCACTTGGTCGTCTTCCGGCAAAGCTTGGCTTTCTTTTTGGACATTCGCTTGCAGCCCCTTGAGTTCTGGCGAGGCAAGCTTGACGTAGTTCATGCCTTCCTTCGTAAGCTCAGGATTCCATGCTTCACGGGGGACCGAAGCGATAGTCGAGAAGGATTCGGGTAAACCTAAGCTGAGCTCGCCCTCATGTTGCCCGACGCTAAGGCGGAATTTGCCGAGGCGATGGTTTTCTGCGTTATGCACTTGGTGGATACGCCATTGAAGGATTTCCCCTTTCTGCAGAGTCACAGGGGTCTCTAGTGCAAAGACTGCCCAGTGTTCGACGCCGGTGGCACCGAAGACAGCCCATCCGCCGTTCGGGTCATTCGCATTCCCATCGATGACAGCCGCTGCCGAGAAGCCTGGTTGATCGAAGTCTGTGATTCCTTTGATCAGTTTGAGTTTTCGCATCTCTTGAGGTTTGTCGGGAGCACCTGCAAAGAGTTCGATCTCTGTGATGACAAAGTTTCCGTTTGGAGGTAATCCGGGACCTTGGCCTGGCAGATCCGCCGCCGAGAGGGCTTCGAGTCGCACGGAGGTAAATGGACCGCCGACGGGCATGGTATCGACGGTGTAGATCCCCTTGTTCGCCCCACCAGCAGCTCGTATTGAGCGATCGGGTTGCGGAGTGAGGGTCGCGCCGGTTGTGGCGACTGCTTTCCCTGCGGCAAGGGTTTGCCAAGCCGCACCGTTGCGTCGAGAGTTGATGAACTCTTGAAGTTTGTTATCGAGGTTTGCTTCGAACCCTGTCACGGCAGCTTGGGCTGCAGCCAATCGCTCCAGACGGGCTTTTTCGGCTGCTTCGCGTTCTGGTCGGATCGCTTCTTTGCGAGCTTCTAATGCCGCTTTAGTTGAATCCCGTTCCGCATCCAGTGCTGCTTGTCGTTTTGGTTTTTCATCAACCCACCAAGTTTCGCGTTCAGCGAGTTGGGCGGCGAGGCGTTCGTGGTCTTTTTGGATAAGCGTAATGGTGGCAAGAGCGGTTTGGATTTCTTCGGCACTCGCATGTCGATTAAGAACGCGTACGAAGATTTCATCGATCAACGCCGCATCATCTGGGGTTCCTTCCACCAATTTTCGGATCGCGTTTTCAGGGTCAGCAATGGCTGAACCAAGAGTCGGTCCGCTAACCAGTGCCATCACCGAACCAAGTCGCAACTCGTTGGAGCGTTCGCACTCACAGGCGCTTTCGCGAGGTGGGCGTCCAAGGTTATTCAAGAATCCATCAGGCAATCCGGCGTCGGCGTCTGCTAATGCTGCCGCACGAGTTCCCGGTGGTAGACCGGGGATCTTGGAAGCTGCACCGGTGACTTGGTGGATTGCGTCGAAGAGGACTTCTGCAGGCAAGCGACGGGGCATTGCGTGAGAATAATTGCGATCATCATCTGCGTTGTAACGGTTTGTGTCGATCGAAAGCTGATAGACATCTGACTTGCAGATTGTTCGAACAACATGTCGGATATCAAAGTTGTGTTCGATAAAATCCTTTTCGAGGAACTCGAGCAGTTCGGGAATGCTAGGTGGGTTGCCAGCACGGATGTCATCGATAGGTTCGATCAATCCTTTCCCAAGCAGGTAGCCCCACATACGGTTGACGAAGCTCTTTGCGAAGTAAGGGTTTTCACGGCTAGTTACCCAGCTAGCGAACTGAGTGCGTCGAGACGGATTTTCTGGCAGGGCATGTTGAGCGACAAAGGGGAACTTCGGTGCAATTGCTTGTTGGGTCTTCTGGTGTTTGACTTCTCCGTCGTTCTTATCGAAGACCTCTTCCCAAAGTGGCTTTGCCCCTTCGACAGCAGTTCCGCCGATGGTGTTGTTGCCGGAGGCTTCGTCTTTCTTCAATCCAACTTGGGCGAAGTAGGCTGCGGTTTCGTAGTATTGGTCTTGGGTCCAGCGTTCGAAGGGGTGGTCGTGACACTTATTGCAGTTAAATCGAACTGCCAGGAATAGGTGCGTGGAATTTTCGACTGCTTCCTCGGGGGTGCGAAGAATCTTGTAGTAAGAAGCTGCAGGGTTTTCACGGTTAGAGCCCGTAGCGGTAAGGATTTCGTGGACGAACTTGTCGTAGGGTTTGTTGGTCGCAAAGCTATTGCGGATCCAATCTTTGAACTTGGCAGCACCTTCTTTGCCGAGGAACTTTGAGTTCACTTGCAACAGATCGGACCATTTGTTGGTCCAGTGGTCGACGAACGCATCGCTGGCGATCAATTCGTCGATGACGCGATCCCGTTTAAGTTTGCTTTCGGTTGTGTCCTTCAGAAACGCACGAACGGCTTCAGGTGAGGGAGGTAGTCCGGTCAAATCGAGCGTGACACGACGAAGGAACTCCGCATCATCACACATCCCAGACGGTTGAATCTTCAATCGTTCCCACTTGGAGGCGACCAAGCGATCGATGGGGTGCTGAGACGCGACTTGGAATGGTTGATAACCGTCGCGATTGCCCATCACTGTCAGAGTGGTTGCGGCATAAGCACCTTCGAATCGAGCGAGTACAGGGACTTCGCCTCGTCGCAAAGCTTGCACGCGTGCTCCTTCAAGAACGGCACCAACTTCAGTATTCCCCGATTCGAGGAAGGCTTCGCGAGTAACGTCGCGGGTTTTTCCGTCGGTGTAGGTGGCCACAACGCGAAGTTGTTGGATACTTCCAGGCATTGCAATGACTGGATTGTTGGGGGTGACTTGAATCGATGCGACTTTGGGTGCGTTTAGATTGAGTTTAGCGCCACCGGCGATCCATTGACGCAACACGAGTGCGTGATTATCGCCAGGTTCAATCAACTTGCCGCCGACGTGGGGAACAATGCCCAGAGGTTTGGTCAGCATCATCGAATCGATCGGCGAAGTTGGGTTAACGCGTCGACCGGCAAGGTCGTCTGCTAAGCTTCGGACATCATAAGCAGGGTCATAACCGCGAAGAGATAGCTTAAATCCGTTTTTACCGACTTGGGCGCCGTGGCAAGTGCCGGAGTTACAACCCAGGCGAGAGAGGGCTGGATTCACATCGCGGACGAAGTCGACTTCGTATTGCGATGGAATGGTCGAATGAACTGGTATGCTCTTTTGGTGAGGTCCGAGGGAGACCGCGATTGCTAGATCGGCAGCTCGAATTGGTTGGACCCAACCACGCTGAGAAACCCAAACCGCGTCGCCGGATGCTTGGAAGTTGGCTTGGGATGTCGCATCGACTAGTTCACCGGTGGTCAGTTGTGCCATAACGACGATTTGAGCCGAGTCATTCCAAGCAGCGAAGTCGATGTTAGCTGGTTCAACATGGATTGCTGCAATGCGATCGATGGCTATTGGCTCGTGCGACAGTTCTCCTTCCGCTTTTGGAGCGGGAGTTTCGCGTTCCGACCGGTGTGCCTGTGCGATCGCTTCGAGTCTTTGTGCACGGAGGGAAGCAATCGATGTGTCATCGATTTTCGAGAGAGAGCCATTTGGAGTCGCATCGAAATCTGCGATTAGGGCACCGTCCGCAATGTTCCAAACACGGACATGGCCATCGGAAGCACCGGTCGCGACGCGACCTTGACCGTCGATTGCCAGAGCGTAAACAGCGGCATTTGGGACTTGGAAGGTGCCGAGGACTTGAGGTTGTTCGGTGACGTATTCTTCGAGTTTCTTCCGTTCTTCCGGCTTGCGTTGCCCCGCTCGCTTACTTTGGATCGCTTTGATCTCGGGTGGCATTTTGCCATCGACATCATAAGACCATACTTTAACAAGACTTTGGTTGTCGATTGTTGATGCTGCCGCGAGGTACTTTCCATCGGTGCTGATTGCAACATCGAATATACGGCCAGGCATCGGGTCGAGTTGTCTGATCAAGTTTGCATCGTCACCGATGACTCGAGCCGTTTGACGGAAGACACGATAGATTTTTGGGGTGCCATCTGCGCCACCCACAAGAATTTCATCCCGTTCTGGATGCCGAGCGAGGGCTTGAATCCCTCCTCTCAACGCACCCGGGGTGATAGATGTGACGTTATCGATAAATCTCTCGGTCTCTACGTCGGTAAGTTTTACCGTCATATCACGAGCCCCAGAAATCAGGTGCTTACCATCGACGGTGAAGACGGTTGAGCGAGGCCAGTCTTCGTGGGTTCGTTGATAGAGTTTTTGGTTGCCTTCCATGTCGAATGCTCGGATGGAGTTATCTGCCATCCCTAGCGCCAACATGGAAGCGTCGTGATTCCAAGAAAGACCGAAGAGAGTGTCACCTCCGAGCAGCATGCTTCGGTGCAATTGCTTGTTCGCGTTGTTCCAAAGCTGTAGTTCACCGAAAACGCCGGGCTCACCCGCTGCCACCGCAATCCATTGGTTATCTGGAGAAAAACGGATCGATTCGATGCGGGAACTAGGGCCGACCAAACGATTTTTGAGTTGCCAGTCTTGGGTTCCGAAGAGTAGTACTTCGTAGAAACCGTTGAGAGCTAGTTGGGAATTGTCCGGTGAGAAGGTCAATGTGGAAATCGATGGGGAACGTGTGTAGACAGGTAGTTTCTCTTGAGTGAACCTTGGACCGGTGTCAACGACGTCTTGAACAGCACCGGCAGCGATCCATTTTCGGATGATTTCGATTTCGGCTGGCTTGAGCGGCGCGAGGTTTTTTGGCATTTCGGCTTTGCCATCGACTGGAGTGATTTCGCGGATCATCGCGCTTGCGTCAACATTGCCCGGAACGATCGCCGCGTCGCCTGACTCCCCGCCTTTGAGCAAGCTCGAGAAGTCGGTCATCAAGTAACCGCCTTGGGTTTTGGAGGTTTGGTGGCAAGCGAAACAGTTTGCGCGAAGGATTGGAAGAACGTCCTTTGACCAAGTCGGCGCGACCGGATCCGCAGCACTCAGGGGCTCAAATTGGTTGGTCAGCGTCAAGAAACCGAGGGACGTAACCAGTGCACAGTAGGCTACTTGCGCAAGTTTTAGCGGGGCAATAGCGTGGGCGAGTCGGCTCAAAGATGGGATCGACAAATCCCCCCCTAACCCGACAGCGCGAACGTCGCCACCAGTTTGATCTTGCCATAGCCGTACCGCCCGCGCAGGGCCTCGTGCACG
>JBEICB010000175.1:0-9995 GCA_040373655.1 Pirellula sp.
ACGAATTTCGCCGAGAAATCGGCATGTCGTAACGTATTTATTGCACTGTAACACTCAGTGCGTTACAATGCAGTGAAAGAGTTACGAAGGTGACAAATGAACAATGCAATTATACAGGCCGAAGACTACATCGAAGAAACTCTCGGTATCTCCGTGCAGCTGAATGAGTGGCCCGAAAAGCGGAAACTGCCTCTCTTTCTCAGGCAAGAATTCGACTTTGCTGAAACCCAGATTCTGGGCCGGCCCGTATTGATCGCTGCGGCGATCGCACCGGAACATTCAGCGGCTGCGGTTCGCAAACAGTTCGAAGTGCTACAACCAAAGTTCGATGGCGAACTCGTTTACTTGCGACAGCAGATCGATGCATACCAGCGTAAGCGGCTTATCGAGCAACGAGTTTCATTTATCGTCCCCGGAAACCAGCTCTACCTTCCGACCTTTGCAATCGACCTGCGAGACTATTTTCGAAAAGCAAAAACTGCGACGGATAAGTTAAGCCCTCTGGCCCAGGCGACGTACTTGTACGCGATTTATCATGGCGACTTGTTACCCCTCCCCCTGCATCGAGCAGCAGAATTGCTCGAGTGCTCAAAGATGTCGATGAGCCGCACATTCAGCGAACTAGAAGCTCTCGAATTGGTTGATGTTGAGAAGGAGGGAAGGTCTCGAGACCTACGATTCAAAGGAGCGCCCTTCGAAAGCTGGGAACTTGCACGCCGGTATTTGCGAACACCTGTGCGCAAACGGTTGCGCGTCTTCCATGACTTTCCAATTCCACAGCGGTCTCGGATCGCTGGGCAGCCAGCCCTCGCAATGGAGACAGAAATCACAAAAGGCCAGGATCGAATAATCGCCATTGGACCGACGGTAGAGAAGGCCGTTCGAGAAGAACTCGCCAGATTCACCATACCAAGTGACGAATCGGAACGATCGATGACGATTGAGCTCTGGCGATACGACCCGTGCCTGCTCTCGAAGGGCACGAGTGTTGACCGACTGTCACTGTATCTATCCTTAGAAGCCACCGGCGACGAACGCGTTGAAGCAGCACTTGATGACCTATTGAAAGGAATGCCATGGTAGATGGACTTGATAAGTTCGCTAATCATTTTGAAGCGTTTACGGAGAACTACGTTTTGATTGGAGGAACTGCATGCGATCTCGCCATGCAGCTTGTGGGACAGAGTTTTCGGGCCACCAAGGACCTGGATATAGTGTTGTTCTTGGACCAGCGACGTGATGAGTTTGTATCGCGGTTCTGGGAGTTCGTGCGCGACGGTGGTTATCAAACGCGTCAGCAGGCCGATGGTCGTCCGCAATACTACAGATTCACTGACCCAGCCAGCAATGAATATCCCTTCATGCTCGAACTGTTCTCAGCGTTGCCCAGCGAAGTCAACTACCTGGGAGAAGGCCACCTGGTACCGATACCGACGTCGGAGGAAATCTCGAGCCTGTCAGCCATCTTGATGGACCAAGACTACGCGACCTGGATTCAAGAGTCGCGAACGGTCGGCAACAAAGTCGCTTTTGCACGTTCAGAGCACTTGATCCCATTAAAAGCACGCGCTTGGTTGGATCTGCGAAAACGAAAAGCGGAAGGTGGGCAAGTCGATGACCGCCACATTAAGAAGCATAAAAACGATGTGTTTCGATTGCTTACAGTGGTTGACCCTGGTTACGAACCGACCATCCCCTCACAGATCCGCAAGGACATGACACAGTTCATCGAAAGCATCCGCGATGAACCGGTCGATTTGAAGTCACTCGGCTTGAAAGGCGTATCGCAGGAAGAACTGCTCGGGCAGCTCGGAGAGATGTATTGCTGAGCTTGCAGCATACAGGTTGATTCAGTCCCTTTGATTTGAGGTCTGACCCAGCATTCGCTCGGCTTTTGTTAACCATGTAGATGCCAACTTTGTTTCCGAAATCGAAACGCGGCCCGAGTTAACAACTTGAGCTACATTCCTCGCACTTCCGTTCCCGTTGAAGTTGGCACTGAGTTCAGGAATGATCGATCAGTTTCCAGGTCAGCTGTCTAGCGTCGTTCCCCAGCCGTCCGAAGTTTAAGATCCACTTCTCGAGTTTCTGATCAAGAAACCGCCAAGTTTCGAAAGCCACCTCAGGGCCTCGAAGTCGCAAAAACCACTAAAAACCCTTAGGAAACGAAGCTTTTCAGGCGATGTAAACCACTTTGCAGAACCTGATGCAGGCAAAATTTGAGCCTTTCAGAACAGTCTCGAAACTGTTCTGGTTTAGTTAACGCAGAAAGCCGAGGTCTCTACCTCGGCTTGTTTCGTTTAAATCCCGTGGTTTTGCGGGTTTCTTGTTAACCGCCGCCCCAAACCGTTCCTCTCTTCCTGGCAGGTCAGCGTCCCGCATCGCTCGTTTCCTGATCCCCACCCCGTCCAGGATAGCCGAATCTCTCAAACTCTCTCGGTTAACGGCCACAGGCTGGTTAACAGAATGATGCGATCGGAGAGAGTTACTGGCGATTGCTTTCTGAGAGTTTGAGACCGCTTATTTGGCCGGTTGTTCCATGTAGCGTGTCGTCGGTCCAAATCGTATCAGTTCCGACCGATGCATCGAACTGAATTAGCAAACTCGCCTCGGCCCTTTTGAACTCGGCAGATTCGAAAGCCGGCTAAGGTCACGGTGCACTTCGGTGCAGTAACGCTTAATGTCAGATTGACCGCTCAACTACTCAAGGTTCCTTCGGTTCGGTGCACGAATCTAAACTTGCGTCGGTATGACCAGCGCTGCGAGTTTCAATGTTCTCCAACTCGCTCCGGTTTGACACGCCGGAGCAGCAATACCCAATCGAGGAGACGGAAGGGGTACAATTGGAATTCGTTTACCGGCGTCGCGCCGGAGAATTCCTAGGTTATGTTGCTTAACAAAATGAAATTGCATGACGAAGCTGTTCGTTCTGTCCAACGTTGCTGATCGCTTCCGCGACGACTTCTTCCCTTGCGGCACTCACATTCACCGAAACCCTTGTGTCGCTTGCGAAGCGAACCTAAACGGTTGGTCGCCACCGCTTCTGTATTGGTGGGAATACGAATTCGGTGAGCCTCGATCATCGTTGAACGCTAGCCACAATTGCTTTTGGGGCGGCTTTCGCATGATGGTCGATTCGATCGGCCAATCAATGTTGTCTAATTTGACAATCCCCTTCATCTTCCACCCTACAACGATGACCGAAGGCGAAATGTTGTTCGGTGACCAATCCTCGTTGGTATGCGTCACAATCGCCGCAAGCATTAATGCCGACGCCGCAGAATGCAAAAACACTGTTTGCCAGAAGTGTGGGCGTTTTACGGAACGGCGACGGCAGATTACACGGTTGCGGATTCCTGCCTCCGCAATTCCAAAATTTGGTGTTTTCACGATAAAACAAAATGGAGATGCTGGTCCGATGTTTGCGACCGAAGATGCTCGTGCAGAACTAACGAATTCCGGCATTACTGGAATTGGCTACTACTCAGCGGGGCGTGTGATATGATGGCTGCTCAACAACAACAAAACGCAGCAACATAACCAAGCGATGCACGCCAAGCCCTCGATCAGCCGTTTTGACTTGCGTTGAGTCAACTGCTCGGGCTGGGTGATCGCTGCCGTTTCCCTGCAATCGTTTTGTAAATGGACTATGCGAGATTCGCTCATCAACGCGACTACCGAATCCAAAAAACAGTTTAGCATTCGCACTTTAATGCTTGCCACCTTAATCGTTGCTTGGACACTTGCGGTAAACAGTTGGCTGGGCGAGGGATACGGTTGGAGGACGGCTATACCGTGTGGACTAATCGCTGGATTTGTCCTTCTGGTTAGCGTCCAAACAGCGATCGGATGCGTGATTGGCTCTTTCATCCTTGCAGTCATTGGTTATCTCTTTATTGTTGGACACACCCCACCAAGTCCAGAGTTTTTCAAGGCGATGCTGATTGTCTCTGCATTCGGAGGTGCAGCTGGTTGTAGCTTGCATGCAATCGCGCTTCGGTATTGGAAGACAGGATTGATCGCCTTCTTGATTTCAACAGTTGCATTCATCGTTATCTTAAAGCTAAACTAGTTTCTAACGCATAGGGCGAGCCACCAACCCGCACCGGTTTGACACGCCGGTGCGTTGAATTTGTGCATATGGGTTCCACTGCTGTATGGAAGTGAGTATCCTCAAACTTAGCTTTTTGCCCAAGCCAACAGTGCCTCTTTCGAATTCTTCATGCCATCCAACCATTTCCATACAACGCAATGGACAGTCGTTCGCGGGGCTCAAGCTTGGCCAGCCGAACAGCGTCAGCAAGCTTTATCGCAGCTTTGTCAGGCGTACTGGATGCCTTTGTACGTCTTCCTTCGTCGAAGCGGTTACAGCGACAGCGACTCAGAAGACTACGTACAAGGTTATTTTGAGCAGCTACTAAGCGATGACTATCTTAAGTCAGTAGATTCGGCCAAAGGTCGATTTCGTTCGTTCTTGTTGGTATCACTAAAGCACTTCGTCGGCAATCAGCACGCTAAAGGAAAGGCAATCAAACGAGGTGGCCGTGTCCAAACAGGAAGCTTGCATTTCGAAAGCGCTGAGCGTTGGTATCTTCTTGAACCGGCCAGTAACGCAACCGCTGAAAAGCTTTTCGATCGTCGTTGGGCGCTCACGCTAATGGATTTGGTGATGAGCCGATTGCGAGAACGTTTTGTGGCTCAAGGGCGAGCGGAACTGTTTGATCAGTTGCAGCCACATCTCACGAGGGATTCGCAGCGTGTGCCCTATGCCCAAATCGCAGCCGAACTGAATTGTACCGTCGAATCTCTTAAGTCGACCATGCATCGAATCAAAGGTTGGTATCGTGAGCTTCTAATGGCGGAGATATCGCAGACAACCAGCCCAGAAGAGGTTGAAGACGAACTCAATGACCTGTTGAAAATTATTTCGGAAAAAATCTGACTCTTGGAGCAACTTCAGCTTGGTTTTCCTTCTTTAAGCACTGAACATCTGCTAACTCTGGAGACCTTACGATGTCATTGCCAAACCCCTCAGACTCAATTCCAAGCGATTCCCGATCGAAAAGGCCTCTAGACCAAGTCTGCTTGGAGTGTGGTCGGACGCTGAATCCAGCCTCTGGTCAAAATGTCTGTGCTGACTGTGCGATGCGAAATCTGCTGAATCTCTCAATCCAGCAGACAGTGGGCCACATTCCTCTGCCGCTTTTTTCTTATCCCCAAAAGGACCTAACTTTTGATTCAGCCGGATCGCCACACTTGATCGATCCCCTCAAGCCTGAGGAGCAGGTTGGTCCCTTCAAAATCATCCGCCGGCTGGGGCGTGGCGGCATGGGGACAGTCTATGAAGCGCAGGATTGCGTTAATCAGCGCCGTGTTGCCCTGAAAGTACTAAGTCGTCCTGTGACCAACGACGAAGCCCGACAGCGATTCCTGCGAGAAGGACACATGGCAGCTTCCATCAATCATCCCAATAGCGTTTTCGTTTTTGGAACGCATCAAATCGACACGCTATCTATGATCAGCATGGAATTAGTTAGAGGCGGAACACTTGAAAGTCACCTTCGTCGCCAAGGTCCTCTTGATCCGCGTGAAGCGGTCGAAATCACTTTGCAACTGATTGATGGTTTGGTCGCAGCTCACGAAAAAGGAATTCTACATCGCGATGTAAAGCCTTCGAACTGCTTCATGGGGGAGGATGGTATCGTCAAGATTGGCGACTTCGGATTATCCATCTCCTCCGATCCTGAATTCCACGAGAGAATCACGACACAAGGAGTGATGCTGGGAACGCCTGCATTTTCCTCTCCGGAACAACTCCGGGGCGACGCGTTGGATGTTCGCTCAGATATCTATGCGCTGGGCAGTACGCTCTACTGTCTGCTGACAGGAAAGCCCCCTTTTAGTGCTGATGGTGTCGTGCAGATGATCGCCAAGGTTTTGGAGGGCGTCGTCATCGAACCGCATCAACTCAATCGCGATATTCCTGTCGATCTTTCTCTGATTGTGATGCGTTGCTTGAGCAAAGAGCCCGGGGATCGCTTTCGATCCTACCATGAACTTCGTGCAGCTCTTCTCCCGTTGGGCGCTACGACTGTCGAACCTGCCTCGCTAGGTCTGCGAGCGTTAGCTGAAGTGATCGAATGGTTCGCGTTTGTAGTACTTGGATTTGCCACTTGGTTGATCACAACCTTTTCGGCTCTGCCTTTTTTCTACAGTAAATTCGCTCTGTCCGCCGTTAGTGCGGAAACCATGTTGCTCTGCATTGGCACTTACTGCCTGTATTACGCTGCCACCGAGAGCCTGTTTGGGTGCAGTTTGGGGAAGTGGATACTCCAGCTCCGCGTTGTCGATCAAAACCAAAATCGCCCAAGTTTTCTTTCCTCGCTAATGCGAGCAGCGATATTCCTGCTCGTCCCAACGATTTCCAATTGGCTTTACATGCTGTACTTTCACTTCCGATTTGGTGAACTCCAATTTATCGACTCTGTGAGTGTGGTCGATTTGGCAATAGGATGGTCAGCCAGAATTGCTTACTGGGTACTCATTGCGATGCTTTTCGCAGGAGCTCGAAAAAAGAACGGTTGGTTGGGGATTCATGAAAAGATCAGCGGGACGCGAGTCGTTCAGTGGTGTGAACCGCAAGCAAAGCACGTTAGCCTGGCGGTCGATCAAGAACATCAGCTTGCCCTTGAACAAGCGATTGGCCCTTATTCGATTATTGGTCAAATGGCAACAACCGATGGATCGAGTCTGCTGATCGGATTCGATCCCGTATTGCTGCGACGCGTGTGGATACGCTGCGACAATTCGAAGGGTGGTTTCAAAGCATATCCCGAAATCGCTCGAGCCACCCGGATTCGATGGCTTAATTGCATTGAGGATCAGTATCGAAATTGGGACGTATTCGAGTATGTCGAAGGTCAACCTTTGATCACCGCTGTGGGAGATGATACCGATTGGAACAGCGCTAGACGATGGTTGGCCGATCTTCGGAACGAACTCTCACTGGCGACGGAACAAGACACGCTGCCACAGTCTCTCTCGATGGATAACTTGTGGCTAACGCAAGACGGGCGACTTAAGTTACTCGATTTCCCTGCCCCTATACCGAAAGATCAATTCATTCTCAGCGCACCAGCCGCTCGCCAAGCAATCCATTCCCACAATCTTGATCCCTCTGCCGAAACCAAATCTGAGGCTGATCGTGCGGACGTTCTACTTCTGAGTGTTGCTCAACTGCTGAAACGAGCCCTACAAGCAAAGCACCAACGCGATTTGCCACCACCTTTGTTTGTAACCCAGTTGTTGGACCGTCTGGCTGGCGACGATGATCTTTCAACGAAGCTGGATGCCTTGAAAACTGCAGTACTTAAGCCGCAGGGGTCAGAGCGAAGACGACGACGGTTAATGTCTGCGGCCTGTTATGCGATCCCAATTTTACTGACGCTCGCAGGCTTTTTTAGCGAGATAAGCACAGTTCTTCATTATCAAAGAAACGAAGGTCTTCGCCAGATCGATATGCTTTACAACATTGCTTTTAACAATGTGCGGTCGAACAAGGCTCTATACTCCGATGCAAAATCCGTCCTTGCGTACAAAATGAATCGCTTGGTTGACGACAATCCAATTCATCAACAGCGAAAGGCCAATATGACTAATGCTTGGAACCCTAACCCCGAGCTCCGTGATGATCTAACTCTGGCTTTTGAAGCACCCGCACCCAGTCAAGCAGAAGTTGAGGCTGCTTTTGAGAGAATCAAAGCAGATCCCAGTTACAAGCATTGGGCGAATTTCCATTCGATCCGTTGGTTTAATGGTCCAGTGGGGGGGCCGGTGACGGTAGGTCCCACGACGCTGTTGTTGTTTGTAGCTATTCCAGCGGTATTGGCTGGGCTTCTCTTTCGAGGCGGCTTAATTGTTCATGGATTTCGAACGGTGATTGTAACGATGAACGGCCATCCGGCTGGCAGGATACGCATACTTCTAAGAAACATTTTGCCTCTCGGTTCGATTCTGGCTGTTTGCTTTTTGTGGCTCTATACGCCCAGCGTAGCAACCATTTCGGCCTTGGTGTTTCTGTATGGGCTGGCGATAGCTTCAAATCTTTTCGGATTGCGAACTCTGGCAGATCGGGTTGTTGGAACTGCAGTGGTGAGTAGAGACTAGATCTCCAATGAAGATCTATATCTATCTTGTGAACTTCCAACTCAAGACGGTTGACGTAGCTGCCAGTGCCCCTAGGAAATCCTCAATTTCTTGAAGCTCTGTGGAGTTAAGCATTAGAGCCTGAACCAAGACCTCGGTGATGACACTCAAGAATAGTAACATCCAATTCTTGATTCCCTAGGGATGTACCTCTCCGCGGAGGCTTGGCTGCTTACCGCCAACTCGCTCCGGTTTGACACGCCGGTGCGCCGGTGTTTACTCGGCTCCCCCGCCAAACATGCACTTCCAAGTAGGTCGTCTGTTCACTCAACCAGCTAGTTGGGGTACATTATCCGACAGAATTCCTTGATAAATTACTCTGAATCCTGGCTTACTGCGTGCTTTTGACGAGTCGCTTCCACTGCAGTCGTTGCTTTTCCCAACTCGCCATGATCGCAATTGTACGCACTTCGCGTTCGCGGAAGCGTGGGACGTAATCGGTGCTGGGTTCGAGGTCGAGGATCAATTGCTGGATGTCGGGGGCGAGGTAGGTGAGGTTGAGGATCTGGGTTACGCGGGCGCGGGTGATGCCGGCGACGCGGGCGATCTCGGCTTGGTCTTTGACTTGTCCGTTGGCGAGTAGATGCTCGAGACGAATCGCCAACGCCATCAGCTTGGTGATGTGAGGAAGCTTGGCTGGTGCACTTGGCATCTTGGGCTTGGGGACACCGACGCGTTTTCGACCATGCGAGGAAGCACTGGTTTCAAACTTGGCTTTCATGTGGCTCATGATTTCTTGGTTTCTTCGTTGTTATGGTTCTTGGTTGCGAATGATTTCAGCCCGAGCGGGCTAAGCGTTATCGATAGCGTGCTGTCGGTGGGATCGTGGTCGATGCTTGTTACCAACTGTGACATCAGTCGGCTTCGTTCGCCCACCGTGAGATGCTCCCACAATCCCTCGAGATTCTTGATCGCCTTCAGGATGGTTTGTCGGTCTGGAGTACCAGCTTGGATCTTCGCGAGTTGATCTTGCAGATCATTGCGCCGGCGGAGGTCGCGAGTCTGTTGTTCCGTGAGTGATGCAAGCGAGTCGAGACGTTTGACTTCGCGAGCAACGTCACCGGTGGGAATCGCGAAGGCTTCAATCGCTCGCTCGAGGTTGACCAAGCTTTCATTCAGGAGGGAAAGCTCTTTCTGAAGCGTCTCTCCTTTATCGTTAATGGTCCGGCTCACGCGATGGCAAGTCTCATTGAGTAGCGTCTCGTCGATTGTGAGCGACTGAAGTTGTGCCACCACAAAGCGTTCAACCTCCTCTGCAGGCAAGGATGGCCTAGGACAGGTCTTATGACCGCGCTTGGTTGCCTTGTTGCAAACGTAGTAGCGATATCGCTTGCCGCGCCCGCTACCGCCGCTGGTCGAATGCGTCATCATGGAATCGCAGGCTGTGCACCGCAGCAGACCAGCCAACACGCCAGGAGACTTGCCGTGAATACGATCGCCCAGGTTGACACGATTGGCATTGAGCTTCTTCTTTACTGCCGCAAACACAGCCGGATCAACGATCGCTTGGTGCTCGCCTTCGTACATTTCATCGTGGTAGGTGACCTTGCCGATATAGATCGGATTGGTCAATAAGATCAATATCCAGACGGCCAAGGAACTCATCAATGTGAAGCCCGAACGCCAACAGGAGATTTTGCAACTGATGGATAAGTGCAACGACTACAGTACCGTGTTCGCACGAGGTTTGGTGCTCAAGACGCCAGTGGCCAAACGGGTCAAGCCGACCAATAGTCGAACGCCATGGACTAAGGCAGATGAAAAGAAGAGCCAATTACTCAAGAAGCTGC
>JBEICB010000329.1:0-4194 GCA_040373655.1 Pirellula sp.
AATCTCCTTGCCCCCTAGCCTCCACCCTCTCTGCAATCTGATCACCCTCTACCTCACTGATATCACCCCCTCCCGACGACTCCCCAACTCCGTTCGACCCCCCTTCGATCCAAAACAGCAGAATGCCAACGCAGAGAATAATTGCAAACAATCCGACGGTTTTTTTCATAATCTTAACTTTGTTAATCTGCATCAAGGAGCCGTCGAACGATACTCAAACACCCGACTCGACTCAGCATTCCCCCGTGCCTCATCAAGTGTCCACCAAGTCGGCTTCATCGACCGACGAGAATAGAGTGCCGCCGCTTGATCAATGTAATGCGGTGATGTCGGATGCCCAGATTGCCCCCAAGGTGTACAAGTAAAAGACCGTACCCCCTGCGAATCAAAAAACATCAATATCATTGCCATCGATCCACTGTTTGCCACCTGCACTCCAGGCCGATCCTTTAACGGAACACTCCGGACATCTAACAAAGTCTCTGAAAAATTCGCTTCCTTGTCACCCGAATTGTAGTCCGCACCCGGGGCAGGAAAGTACATGCCTCCCCGTCCAACCACGTGAATCTGCCCCCAAGGAACATTCCACTTCCCATACCGCTCCTTCATCTCTCCCAACGTCTCCTTGAACAGAACAAGCAACTGCTGGCGAGACTCAGATGACAACGCCTCCCCCCGACCCATCGCAGCGAGATCCATTCTCTCGCCACACTTCAATCGCCAAAACTTGAATAACGCCGAAGCTGTCGCGTCGATGCGGTACTGCCCATCCCAATCCAATACCCCTCGAACAGCTTCCTGAAACTCCATATCCTCGGAATATACCTGCCCATGTATCGCTACCGATTCTCGCAATTCCTTCTGCCATCGCTCCGCAAGCCGATCATAAACATCTAGAACGATGTTCATCGCATCCTCCATCGTTATGGAACGATCTGTATCGAGCAACTCAACCGTACGCTTACCACGAGGATTATCCAAATCCCAAGAGACATTATAAATGTACTCAGGGTACTTCTCCGGCGTTAACTCACAGCCTATCATCATGTTCGCTGGACTTATGTTGCAGTTCTGCATGTAGCCCTTCGCCGGATTCATCACTTGTACCAAATCTGACTGCGGATGAATACCCTTCCAAGCAGTCTTGCTGGTCGTACCATCCACAGGCCGCTTCCAGTCATAACCCTCGGGCCGTATCGGCGTAGCTCCATTGCGGACGTAAGAGATGTTACCCTCAACATCAGCCGCCATCACATTCTGCTCATTGTACTGATGCATCCCCAACGCTTCATTAAACTCTCTGACATCTTTCGCATGCGCCATCGCATAAAACTGCTCGTATAAGCCAGTCTGTTCCCAATAAGGTGACGCCCCCACATAAGCAGTCCCAGTCTTCATGTCAGGTGCACCAAGCACCGGACCAAGGTGAGTATAGAAAGCCATCCTCTCGACCGCCTCACTCTCCTTCACCCCAATCGTAAACTTCTCAACCCGTATGTCTCGCCACTCTACGTCGTACTCATACTGCGGCCTAGGCTCCGCACGAAACTTGATCTGATACACGTCCGAAGTATCTGGCCCCCCCGTCGTTAAAGACCACCCAACCCGCTGATTATGTCCGATCGCTAACATCGGTGAACCAATCAGATAATACCCGTTCATGTGCAAGCCCCCACCATGAAACCGCGCCTCATACAAAACTGCTAATCCCTCCCAAGTCAAATGCGGATCCGATAACAAGATCGCCGACCTGTCCGCCGATCGCTTCGGCGAAACAGCCCACTGATTCGAACCCGCAGCCGGCTTACTACGCTCCGATGCATTCTTCAAGTCATCCATTACAGTCCCAATCGGCCACCGAAGTATCATCGCACGCCCCACCGCCAAAGGATGCCACGGTTCAATCGCTATCGACACCCCCGAAGCCTCCTGCGGATGCTCGGAAATATAAGCTCTTATACCCGCTGTAAACGCTTCTAAGTTCCTTCGAACCTGCTCCGGCGCATTCGCATAATACGCCTCATGCAACGTGTCGTTATGAGTCAGCCGCATCAAATAGTCCTGCTCCAACCCAGACGGCCCCTGAACCTCAGATATACGTCCCAAGCCCGTACGGACCGCCATGTAGATGTCCTCCAAGCGATCCTCAGCTTGCGCATATCCCAACGCATACATAGCCGCTGACTCACTCTCCGATACTACGTGCGGAACACCCCAAGTATCACGAATCAACTCACTGCTCTGCGCAGAGACTCGCTCAATACCAAGCAACCCAATACTCAACAGCCAAATCAATCCCACCCGTATACGCTTGATTGCAGTCATGCTTTTCCTCTGTCGTCGATACAGCACCGTCCAATTCGCCTTCCCATCCTAGTCGATTCTCGCTCAACCTGCCTACTAGGCTCTCCATTCCTTTCTTGGGAACGTTCAAGCCGCATTACTTTTCTGCAAGTCTTGAGCTAACTCCTCAAGCCTCTTTGCGCGATCCTCCCGAGGAACATACCCCAAATATCGCTCAGCCGCCGTAATGTCAAAGTAATGGTCGACCCCCAGTTGCAACGCGACGAATCGGGTCATCGGTGGCTCCTTAAGAACCCCACTCATCCGATACAACCTCTCAAGCACTCCTCCCAGAGCATACGCAGTTCGCAAAGAAATCGCACCTTTTGGCACCTCTAAACCCGCACTGCGCAAAATCGTGCTTATCCACTCCCAACACTCCACCGGTACCCCATCTGTAATGAAATAAGCCCTACCCGATGCATGAACATCCCCTTCGATCATCCGCTGCAACGCTAAAACATGCGCATACGCTGCGTTCTCCACGTGAACTGTATCGATCAAATTCTTTCCCGTCCCAACCCTTCGCAGCCTTCCGCGTTTGCATCGCTCGATTACCCGAGGAATCAAATGCGGATCTCCTACTCCCCAAATCAAATGAGGACGCAACGCGCAAGCAAAAAATCGCAACCCATCACTAGCCTCTAACACCATTCGCTCTGCAATCGCTTTCGTGCGAGGATAATCGCATAACCAACCCGTCGGCATGGCAACTTCCTCACCGATCCCCGATTGCGGTTTGCCATCGAACGTAACCGACGGAGAACTGGTATAAACAAATGCCAATACTCCCTCACGCTTTGCCCCCTGCAACAATAGCTCCGTGGCGCTGACATTGACCGACTCGTAGACTCTCCGCGCTCCCCACACGCCCGCTACTGCCGCCGTATGAATTACCCCATCAACCCCTCGAATCGCTTGCGCTACTGCCGATGCATCCGTCACCGACCCACGCAGGGACTCAACGCCAAGCTTCCCTAGCTCCGGATACTCACCCCGCGCTAAACCGCGCACTTGATAACCAGCGGCGATCAACTGCCTACATATTGCTGCACCCAGGAATCCACCATGCCCGGTGACTAAAATTCGCTTGCTCAAAAGACAACGCCATCACTCAAAGAAGGTTATCATCGACCAAAAACCGATAACAACCATGATAGCGTAGATTTCTCCTGCCGCTTCACCCTCTCTATCCCCTCATCCGATCGTTGCAACGCCCGAACTACGTCCCGACGCTCCTCTAACCAAGCCTTCGCGTCCAAATTTGAGTCAACAACCGTACCCTCACCCGCCCCCTCGTAAATGGCCCGAGTTATCACACCGGGATCTCTCCACACTCCAACCTCCAGAAAACCACGACCCTGCTCTGACTCTTCAATGTCCGTCGACAAATCTGCTCCACTGATCGACGAGCCAACTCTATCCTCCACCCCCGCAACACTGCCCGCCGTCAACTCAGTCTGCTCCCACAAGGAACTCCTCGTCCCGTTGCTGCCTATCCGATCCTCACGGTGAATCGGACGCGATAACTGTGCACGCTGACGTAAACTAACCCGCCGCCGCGGATCCAACATCCGATAGGTCGCCAAAGCAACTTCGCTACGACTCTTAGCGATCAAATCGCTCGGATTGAAAGGTGCTCGCTCTCGAATCATCCTCGCAATCTTCGAACAAGCCTCCAGAATGACCTGCTCGTCCGTCTCGTTCGTGGAAACCCCTAAAAATCGGCTGTACACGCGCTGCGCACGAATGTACTCTCGCAACTCCATCCCCCTACGCTTGCTACTGCCCGAGCGACCGGAATGCCCCCCGGAACTACGACTCTCCGTGGACCGATCCGTGGACCGATCC
>JBEICB010000334.1:0-4097 GCA_040373655.1 Pirellula sp.
CGTCGCTTCTCATTATCTCGAAGGACGGATCTCAAAAGTCTTTCGTAACATCCAAGAACTCATGAGCCAACTCGTCCCAAGACTCCACGTGGCGGTAGCACCCCCAACGCAAGCCAGAGACTATAACGCAGAAAACTGAGCGTAGAACGCAGGAAACTGAGCGTAGAAATATTCGCTTAATGGGTCTTCGAAATGCCGGAGAAGATCGTTTCGGATTGAGTTCTCACTTCACACTTTATCCTTAAAACTTCATCCTTCAAACTTCTCTTGCCTCCCCTTCGCACGCTCGAGCGGGAGAAGGGCAGGGGGGATGAGGGCCGTGTAAAAAACCACCGGTCGTCCGCGCTCTGCGGCTCAAAGCTATGCCGTCAACTTCACGTGAGACACGGGTGTAGAGGCTGGTGAGCCTACGGCTGACTGCGAAACGATTTCTCCCTCCCCTGTCCGTCTTCTTTCGCGGCCTTGCTTCTTTGCCTCTTCGCTTCTTCGCGTGAGAACCTTCGGGATTCAACCACCCGAAACACTAAGCAAAAAACCAATCCAAACAAATCGCCAGCACAAACAAAGAGAAGCCTGCAAATGCAATTCCAAACCAACTTGCCCATCGCCCCGGATGCAACACTCCAGTCTCTTCGGCCAGCGATGTCACCTTCGCTTCCGCTTGCATGATAGATACCCCAAGCTCATCGCGGTAAAGCCGCACTGCATCCGACCAATGACCCTCTCGAATCAACGTTCGAGCAAGCGAATCTATATTCGACATACGGTCCTGAGATGGTTCGAGTCTGTCAACTTGGGTTGCCATATGGCAACTTAGGGCACTTAGGGATTCTGGGTAAACCACTCTCGCCCGGTCCCACTAACATCGACCTTCGCTTTCGTGCGACTTTAACTAAACCTTCGTCCTGAGGCGAAATTTTTAGGTTTCTATACTCCGGGCCACTGCGCAACCTCTGCGCTCCAAAATTACACCTGGGAAATTGATCCTCCGAGTGGGCCTGCATTCCTTCATAACACGTTCGCCAAATCAGCGTTTGCTTCCCAAACAAACTGCTACGAACCACCGCTGCGCGCTGTGGGCCCGCCTGCTGTATCTGTTCACCGCCCTCCTCGCTCTCCTTGTTACGACAAACAGCGCACTAACTTCAGAAATCGGCCTGCCCCTCTCTGATCCCCGCTTTCAGATCAACATCCAAGCCCATAGCGGATCACAAAGCCAACAAGGTAACTATCAAGTCTACCAACTCGAAGGTAATGTCCGCATCACTCAAGGCTCCTTTCAATCAATGAGCCAACGCGCCACCCTCTGGGTGCTCAAAGAAGAACTCAAAGAAGACGTCCCCAACGACGAATCGTCCTCAGATCGCAACTCCAATCCACCACCTCAACTACCTCAACACTTCCATCGCTTAATCCTCGAAACCGAAGGGGAGTGCGATGTGAAATGGAACGAAGACCAACGCCTTCGCGATAACCACTGGATGGGCCGCCTCTACGGCTACCTTGAACCCAAATTCAACGTACAAGTCTGGAAACAACCCGCAAACCCACCGCCGGCTCTCGACCTCTCCAGAGAAGCTGTCCAAGCGCAAACGAAAACGATCAAACCACCAACACAACGCAGTCCCTGGGGTGATCCAACCCAGGAAGCAATCGAGTGGACCCCCGCAGACGATGCAAACCACGTTCGGCTCGCCGCCCAAATCCTGCAATCACAACCCCCACCACCCACACCGACAAATTCTCTTCCACCTAATAACGCTCCTCCAACAACCAATTCGATGCAAATCGGGAACTCCACCCTCGGCGGCACAGTTCTCGATCCCGGTTCTCTACCGCTATTCGAATCGATCCAAGCTCCACCTGCGCTACCACCTCCTGGTCTGAACGGCGGGCAGCCGAACGGACCGACGGTTACACCCGTCGAATCGTATCAACTCCCCGTTCCACCTAACTCAAACTCATCGGTGATCGTCGGCCCGGCACCACTCGCTGCCCCCGTCGCAGCCTCCTCTCCGGATGTACGCTCAAAAGTCCGCGTCGGGGCACGAACCTTCAAACTCACCGGCCGCGGTGGGATAGATCCCCTCTTCGAAACAAAATCGCGTCCCGAACGAGGTGATTCGGTCATCACCGTCAGCCGAGGAATGCGGTTGATGATCGGTGATGCCGCCGTTCAAACAAGCGGCGGACTTTTCGATATGGGCACAATTCTCATCGAAGCCGACCGATGCGTGATCTGGACAAGCGATATGTCTCGATTACTTACCCAAAAGATCGATGACCTTCCAGTTGAACTCTACTTGGAAGGAAACATCGTCTTCCAACAAGGTGCTCGTAAAATCTATGCCGATCGCATGTACTACAACGTGCAATCCGAATACGGCATGATCCTCGGCGCTGAAGTCCTAACGCCCGCTCCAAAGTACGAAGGGATCGTACGACTGAAAGCCGACGTGATTCAACAACGCTCCCGTGAAAACTTCATGGCTAACCGCGCTGCGATGACCAGTAGCCGACTCGGTGTGCCAAGATACTGGCTACAAGCCGATCGTATCGAACTGAATGACCAACGCCAATCGACCGAACAAACCGGTCTGCTGGGCTTCGGTGTCCTCGCTCCAGCCGGTGATACCACCGCGATGAAAGCAAAAGCCCGCCATAACTTCGTCTATATGGAAGGCTTACCGGTCGCTTATTGGCCAATCCTCAATACCAATGTCGATACACCCAGCTTTTACATCACCGGTGCACAGTTTCGTAATGACAATATCTTCGGCACGCAAGCACTCGTGGATTGGAACCTCTATCAAATCCTGGGTATCGACGCGATCGATGGTACCCGATGGGGACTCTCCACCGACTACCTAAGCAAACGAGGGTTCGCCCTCGGTACCAACTTTCGCTACAACCTCCCTTCACTGCACGGTGGCGGACCCGCCTACGGATACTTCGACGCTTGGGGGCTAAAAGACAAAGGACTCGACACTCTGGGCAGTGACCGAACCGGCCTAGTCCCCGAAGAAACCTCACGCGGTAGAATGGTGTTGCAACACCGCCAACTCTTATCCCCCGACCAGGAACTTTGGGGTGAATTCGGTTATATCTCGGACCGAAACTTCTTAGAGCAGTACTTTGAACAAGAATGGGATTCCCTCAAAGATCGCTCCACAGCCCTGCGGTACAGACACTACTTCCTCGGTCAACAAATGCTCGATTTGTGGGCCCAAGTCCGACTCAACGACTTCTTTACCGAAACCCAGTGGCTCCCAAGACTCGACCACTATTGGCTCGGCCAAAATGTAGGTGACTGGATGACTTGGAATGCCCATTCCCAAGTCGGATACGGCCAACTACGCGTCGCTTCGACGCCAACCGACCCTCAAGACGCCGCAAAATTCCAATTGCAACCCTGGGAACAAAAGTCCTCTGGACTACAAGCCATCACGCGCCAAGAACTCTCACTGCCTTGGGACACAGGACATTCCAAATGGGTGCCGTTTGTCTCCGGCGAAGCCGCCTACTGGGGTGAAGACCTCAACGGTGAATCACTCGGTCGGTTAACCGGCCAAGCCGGCTTGAGAACCTCATTACCCATGTGGCGAGTAGCCCCTGAAGTCCAAAGTTCACTGTTTAACCTGAATGGACTCGCACACAAAATATCCCTCGAAACAGAAACTTGGTACGCCGATACAAGCCGCGAACTGGATCTATTGCCACTCTACGATCCACTCGATGACAACAGCCAAGAACACTTCCGCCGGCGTCTCGTCTTCAACACCTTCGGCGGATCACTCCCCGAGCAATTCGACTCCGTCGACTACGCTGCACGCCAAGGGATGCAACGATACGTTACCGCTACGAGTTCCCAAGTCGTTACCGATCAACTTCAAAGTCGATTTGGTGTGCATCAACGATGGCAAACCAAACGCGGAGTTCAAGGTCGCGAACGAATCGCCGATGTTGTCGAATTCGATGTGGATGCAATCTACTTCGCAAAACCAGACCGCGATAACTTCGGCGAATCCATCGGGGGTATCAACTACGAATTCCGGTACCATGTCGGCGATCGCGTGACACTGCTCAGCGATGGATAC
>JBEICB010000145.1:0-11374 GCA_040373655.1 Pirellula sp.
CGTAGACGCCTATCGACAATTCGTAGAGCTTTAAAGAAGAGTGCGGTCGAGAGGGCTCGAACCTCCAAGGTATTTCTACCACTAGCCCCTCAAGCTAGCGCGTCTGCCAATTTCGCCACGACCGCAATTAGGGGAACTAGCCGAGAAGGCTGTTCCGAGGATTGCTAGGAGTTTACGCCTCGGGGCGTAATCGTCAAGGGGATCGATGAAGAAGCAGCAGGTTCAAGCTTGAAAAAATACTTGTTCTGCCGTTCCGCTGAGGATACGTTTCTTTTCCGTGTCGGAAAGGAAGTCGGAAAGATCGCGGATCAACGCGAGGGAATCTTCGTACTTGTGTGGCTCTTGGACTTGGTAAGGGCAATCGGAAGCCCACATTAATCGCTCGGCGCCGAAGGAATCCCTGAGGGATTTGATCATTGGAAGCAGATCTTTGTAGGGGGCTTTCTTTTCTCCCAGTGCGTAGAACGCTGAGGTTTTTACGAAGGTCTTTTTGAAACGCGCGAGGCGTTTCAGTGCATCGAGGTCTTTTGTTTCGACTTTACCTCGCATACCGATACGAGAAAAGTGATCGATTACGACAGTTGTATCGGGATATTGTTCCACGAAGGATTCTATTTCGGGTAGTGCTTCTGGGTCTGAGAGCAAGCAAGCTGCTTGGTTGGTCTCCGCACAGATCCGGAAGAGTTCTTTGATGCTGGGGTTATTTTTCCATCCGGATACGTTTTTTGCGTTCGCGTACAAGCGATATCCTCGGACCCCTTCGGCTCGCAACCTGACCATTGTCTCGCGTAGATCCTTTGATTCGTGGTCGACAATTGCAACGCCAGATAGGAACTTTGGGTAACGAGCGATCGAGTCGAGCATGTAGCGGTTATCGAAACCGAAGAAGCTCATTTGGATAAGTACCACACGTTGAACGAATGCCAAGCGGCACAGTTGAAAGAGTTCCTCTGGGGTGAAGGAACTTGGGACAACGTCTGTTGGTTTGTAGTCTTTGGCGAGCGGGTAGGTTGTGCTTAGTTTCGGCCAAACGTGTACGTGTGCGTCGATCCAGCCGACTTCGTTTTGTGACGCGGAGGATGACCAAGGTGTTGGAAGCGGACTTGGCGTCGGCAACGGTGCCGCGATGGATTGGAGTAACGAAGGTGCGGTCGTTGCGGATGCGAGAGCGGAACAGGTTGCGGTGAGCCAAGTTCGACGTTTCATGGAATGAATTCCTGGATTAACAATTTGTAGTACTCACAAGCATCGTTGATTTGTTGAATGTCCACATACTCTACTGCCGAATGAGCTTGATCGATACTACCCGGTCCAAAGATGATAGTATCGATCCCCTTCTGGCGGATTTTGCTTGCGTCGCTTCCGAAGGGGACGCCGGCAAGTTCTCCGTCGTAGCCTAAACGGCGAAGAATTGCTGCAGATGTGCGAGCGATCGGGGCTTGGGCTGAGGTCTCGAGGCTTGGGTCGATAAGAAGCGGGTGATCCATGGTAAAGGAAGATTGCGGAATGTTGCGTTGGGCTTCGTCGAGCAATTGTTGGTACTCAGCAAGGATCTCGGAAACTTGTTCACCGGGTAGCAAACGTCGATCGATCTGAATTGAGCATCGATCTGGGACGAAGTTGACTTGGACTCCTCCTCGAATCATGCCCACATTTGCGGTTGGGGGACCTAGTAGCGGGTGAGCTTTTTGGCTCAGCGAGCGATGTTTCTTTTGAAGTCTCAGCAGTAGTTCGGCCATGTGTTCGATGGCATTGATACCGAGGTGAGTTTTGGAGCTGTGGGCGGATTTCCCATTTGCGTGGATTTCCCATCGCAAGACCCCTTTGCTCGCGATGATTGTTTTCATCTCGGTTGGTTCAGCGACGACCGCTGCATCGACGTCCAAGTCATTGCAGAGTTCGATAACACCGAGGCATGAATGTTCTTCGTCGACAACGGCAGCGAGAACCACATCGCAAGGAGGTTGTTGATGGTTTGCTTGCAGGGATGCGAGGGCTGCGAGCATGCACGCGAGTCCGGCTTTGGTGTCACAGCTTCCGCGCCCATAGAGCTTTCCGTCTTTGATGGTGGGTTCCCAAGGGGGAATTGTCATGGAGTCGACGCTAACGGTGTCCATGTGGGCTTCGAGCAATAGCTTTTTAGAGCGGTTTTTTCCGGGAAGAACAGCAACTACATTCTCGCGTCCGGGTAGAACGATTTGGCGGGTCGTTTCAATGTTGTAAACGTTGCAGAAATTTTCTACGTAGTTTGCCACGGCTTCTTCACCCGGACCTTGGGAGTCGGGGCCGATGGGATAGAAGGAGTTGACGCTATTGATTCGAACAAGGTCGCTCAAGATTGCGATGGGATCGATGGATTGCACGTTGTTGAGGTCGGTTTGAGAATACTTTACGGGGAAGGTGCTCGTTCCCTTGAGGTGGGAAGTAAGATTGTCGGCTATATTATGGCGATTGAAAGTACCAAAAAGGGCAAGAAACAGTGCACAGTTCGCAGATACTCTTTGAAGACAACCACTTGTTGGTCATCAACAAGCCGGCGGATTGGATAGTCCAGGGTGCTTCCACCGATCAGCGTAGTCTGCTGGAATCTGCGAGGATGTATTTGAAGCATAAGTACCACAAACCAGGAAATGTATTTTTAGGGGTAGTAAGTCGGCTTGATGGTCCGGTCACTGGTGCGGTTCCCTTTGCGAGGACGAGCAAGTGTGCGGCGAGGTTAAGTGAACAATTTCGACTCAACAAGGTCACGAAAGAGTACTGGGCCGTGGTTGAGGGTTGTCCACTGAAACTTTCCGACACGCTAGAGCATTATTTGGTTCGGCGTCCGGAAGAGACCCGCACGCGAGTTTCGGATGCAAATACACCGACTGCTCAATTGGCGAAGTTGGTTTATCGAGTTGTGGCCAGCGAGAATGGACAGAGTCTGTTGTCTTTAGATTTGATCACGGGACGCAAGCACCAGATACGGTGTCAGTTGGCAGCGATCGGCCATCCGATACTTGGAGATCGCGCTTATGGGGCGAGCGGAGTGTTTCCTCAAGGGATCGCGTTGCACTGTCGACGATTGGCCTTTGAGCATCCGACGACCAGAGAATCGATTCAGATCGATGCCGCTTTACCTATTTATTGGCCCAGTTGGGCGTTGAACCGATTTGCTACAGCTTCCCGATCGACACCCGTAAGGTAAAGTGGCGACGACCTAGCGGCTGTTTAAAGAAATCTCCAACTAAAGATTATTAACCATTACAAATGAGGCAGTTATGAAGATTACGATTGGTGGCACTGAGAAGAGAGGGGCAAGCAGTAGAGGTTTGTTTATTCGAGCTATCCATCGGTTTCTCGCCGTCGGAGTCTTGGCTTTCCCGTTGTTTTTGGGGAAGGGTTTTGTTTCTACTGGTTATGGGCAACTGGGGGCCCCGGACGTTATGCCGGCGGGTGTTGAGCAGATCACTGAGGGGCGAGTCACAGCGACGATTTCGTTTTTGGCAAGCGATGAGCTTGGGGGACGCGAGACGAACAGCAAGGAGTTTGAGATCGCAGCAGCTTACGTCGCCGCAAGGTTCCGCGGAGCTGGGTTAGAGGGTGCTGGCACCGGATTCAATGCATCGAGTTCTGACGCGAGCAGTGGTAGTTTCTATCACGAGACAATTGTGCCGCAATATCGCGTACCGGATTCGGTGGTTTTGTTACAAGTCGGCGATGAAGGAGGCGTTTCGCCGATTGCGACATATGGGTTACTGAATGCGGGAGATGAAGCGGTTGAGTTGGAGGGAGCGGTGGCTGATGTGGCTTTGGATGCCTTTCAGAAACCGGACGCAAAAATACCTTCTTTGACAGGAATTCTTCGGGGCAAGTTCGACACAACGGCTAAGGGAAGCCGAGCGATATCGCAATTGATGCGACTAGCAAGTCAGTTGCAGAATGCGGGGGCCAAAGCCCTGCTATTGGAGTGCGATCCGGATAGCGAGTGGTACAAACAAGCCGAGCTAGGAAGGCTGAAACCCCGGCTAGAACGTTCTGGGCGCGTAGGGTTACCGATATTGCTTGTTTCGCCCGCGACGAAGACTTCGGGGAGTGTCAAGTTAAGCGTCCCTGCGATGGTGCGGGAAGAGAAGAAGATGAAAAACGTGATTGGTTTATTGCGGGGAACGGATCCCGAGCTATCCAAGCAAGCGATTCTCTACAGCGCTCACCTCGATCATTTGGGTACAAACCCCAAGCTTGATGGGGACGGCATCTACAATGGCGCGGATGACGATGCTACGGGAGTTACTGCCGTTGTTTCGTTAGCGGATGCGATTGGTGCGATGGCACATCGTCCCAAGCGGTCTGTATTGTTCATGACCTTCTGGGGAGAGGAGTCAGGATTGTTAGGTTCTCGCCAGTTTGTTGCAAGCCCGACTTGGCCATTGGACAAGATCGCCGCGAACATTAACATCGAGATGATTGGAAGACCTGAGGGTGGAGCCAACGGTAAGATCTGGATGACAGGTTGGCGAGAATCCGACTTGGGTGTATTGATGAGCGATGCGGCCAAGCCCTTTGGTGTTGATATCTTTGAGCATCCGAAGTTCAGCGCGATGTTGTACCGTTCGAGCGACAATTGGTCGTTTGTAGAGAAGGGAGTCATCGCCCACAGTTTTTCTGCTGGTTCTTTGCATAATGATTATCACCAAGTCACCGATGAGTGGGAGCGACTTGAGATTCCGCACATGACAAAAGCGATCCAAGGATTGTGGCTCGGCAGTCTACCACTTCTCGATGGAACGAAAACGCCTCAAGCAGCCGTAAAGGCACCATAAGGAGAGTCCGCAACAGCTAAGCATCATTGGGCAGGTAGCCATCTTGAAAACATCGTAGCCATTTTGAAAACATCGTAGCCATTTTTAAAACATCATCGTGCAATGGGCTTCTTTGTAATTCCAGTACAATGGGGGGGATGAACCTGCCCACGGTAGAAAAGTGAATCTAGTTAACTCTGTTTAAGAAAGTACGATCGATGAGCGCAAAAAAGATATTGTTCTTGGTGGGTGATTTTGTAGAGGACTACGAAGTGATGGTTCCTTATCAGATGTTGACGATGATTGGGCATATTTGTCATTGCGTCTGTCCGGGTAAAGTAGCTGGGGATTACGTGGCGACTGCAATTCACGATTTTGAAGGGCATCAAACTTATAGTGAGAAGCCGGGGCATCGATTTGTATTGAACGCGACCTTCGATGAGGTGGACGCAGGTGCGTACGACGCTTTGGTGTTGCCTGGTGGACGGGCTCCGGAGTATTTGCGGTTGGATCCCAAGGTGTTGAGTTTGGTACGCCATTTTTCGGAAGCGAACAAACCGATTGCCGCGATTTGCCATGGGCCGCAAATCTTGGCGGCGGCGGGAGTTTTGCGCAATAAGCAATGTTGCTGTTACCCAGCGGTGCAATTTGAGGTAACACAGGGTGGGGGTAGCTATTCGGCCCCGAACGCGACGTTCGACAGTGCTCATGTGGACGGGAATCTGGTCACCGCTGCTGCTTGGCCGGCCCATCCAGCATGGATGCGAGAGTTTGCAAAAGTGCTAGGAAGCAAGATCGAACCGTAGGATGGGGTGCGAGATTACCTAAGGATTGCGGTGCGAATAAAGGAATTCTATCTCCTGTTTTGCTAGGATTTGTGGGGGGATTCATTCCGTTCGTGTTGCGATGACTGTTGGGGATGCGTATGATTGCGGGGTGGTTATTTGGGGTCGGGTACCCGGTTGGCGTCCGAGCGAAATCAGGTTCGGATCTTCAGTCGGCTTGGGCGATTGCGGGAACACAAGGGGCTGTTGGGACTCTAAGTCCAGTGGTTCCTGGGATCCTTGAGCCTGAGAATAATGCGTCCTTGTTACTTCAACTCACCGATTACAACCTTTCGTCCGTTGGACTTCCCTTATGAAAAACAAGCGATCGGCTTTTACACTCGTAGAGTTGTTGGTGGTGATTGCCATCATCGGTGTCTTAGTCGGCTTGCTGTTGCCGGCTGTACAGGCGGCGAGGGAAGCTGCCCGGCGGACGCAATGTGCGAACAACATCCGGCAGCTTTATTTGGGATGTGCAAGTTTTGAAAGTTCGTATCGCAAGTTTCCGTATGCTCGGAAGTACGATATTTGGGACTCATATACTTGGTCAGCCCAAATCTTGCCTTACATTGAGCAAAACAATGTCTATGTAGGTTTTTATACGTTGGGGCAAATCCCTTACGCGGCGACTTATCCCGGTCCGAATGGTCCAATTGGAGATGAACCCCGTTTGAGGGCATCACGCCACACTCGCATTCCGATTTTCATTTGCCCGAGCGATGGCAAGCAGCCTGAAAACGAGATGACGACGGGTGCGTATGGATTCGTGCGAGGCAGTTATCGTGGGTGTGTTGGTTCCGGGGACATGTACGGAGATGCAACCGATGCCAGTTCTGGGCCTTGGGGAATGGGGTTCTTCAACGTGATGCCCAATCAAAGTGTCGATACTGGAGCCATGGTCAAGACGTTGCATTCACGACCTCGAGACTGCACGGATGGGCTATCGAATACTCTCTTCATGTCGGAGGGCTTGATGGCAAACGTGACTTGGTGGGGCGGTGCGATGGGTGAAATTCACTACGGCAACATGGGTGGCTCGTTGTTTTCGGCAACCCTTACGCCGAACTCAACGGCTCCCGACCGGATCTTGGGCCCATGTCCCCAGGATGTTAGCGATTCGCGTTACAAATCACCATGTTTGAGTCTAGGTGGTAGCGCGTGGTGGACCCGCTCTGGGCAGCTAGCACATGCGGCTGCACGCAGCTTGCACGGAAGCGGTGTTACCACAGTATTTGGGGATGGTGGAACAAGGTTCGTGCCAAACAGTGTTGACACACGGGTCTGGCGAGCGATTTCGACAGCAGCGAACAGCGAAAAAGAATCTTACGAAGAATAGTTTTCACCATGATCAAGCCAAAGGTTTTTCTGTGGGGCAATGTCGTTGCCCTAGCCGTTTTCTTTCTTACCGGCTGTGGGGGTTCTACGGCCACGGTAACAGGAAACGTCAGCTACGATGGATCGGCCATTGAGAAGGGGATGGTCACTTTCACCCCCGAAGGAACGGCCGGCTCGGTGGTTGGTGCAGAAATAGTCGCTGGCAAGTACACGGTTAAGGGTGTTGCACCGGGTAAGAACATCGTTCAAGTTGTGGCTGTGAAGTCAGTCCCGTTCGTCCGTAGTTCCGAAGAAATGGCCAAGATGGCTGAAGAGCAAAAGGGAAAGACGAAAATAGATGGCTTGATCGATCCTGCGGATGTGGTGCCTCCCAATGCGGTGGGAAACAACGCCGCTCATAACTTCATCGAGGGATCCAACAAGTTAGATCTCACGCTTACCAAGCCTTTGTAACCCGAGAATTCTGAGGAGTAATCATGTCCCAGTTCCAATCGTATAACCGTTTCACTTCCCGATCTGCTTGGATTGCATTAGGGTTGTTGGTTGCGACGAGTTTGTTTGTCTTTAGTCAACGAGCGAATTCGATGCCGGCATTTCAATCCGCTACCGCACAAAAAAGTACCATGCTAAGACACGTCGTTCTTTTTCAGTTCAAAGAAACCAGCTCCAAGGAAGACGTTCAGAAGGTGGTCGACGGGTTTCGCGCGTTGAAGTCCAAGATTTCTCAGATTGCTGATTTTGAATACGGAGTGAACAACAGCCCAGAGGGGCTCAACAACGGCCTAACGCATTGTTTCCTCGTGACGTTCAAGACCGAGAAGGACCGCGACGAGTACTTGCCGCATCCAGCGCACAAGGCTTTTGTCGATTTGCTCAAGCCACACTTGGAAAAAGCGACCGTCTTGGACTATTGGGCTGCTCAGTAACGAAGTTGAGTGGCGGTAAGGTCGCTCGCGCTGTAAACGTGCCGTGATGAACCGGTTGAGTGGGGCTATCACGGACTACCCGCTGGGGAATTGGCGACAGTACTCATAGACGGCCATCGTTGTTGCGGTGGCGACGTTGTAGCTGTAAGGTTGGCCGTATACTGCAATTTCGATGACATCGTCGAGCCAATTGAGTTCTTCTTGGACGAGCCCCTCTCGTTCTGCTCCGACGATTAGCGCCGTTTTGCGTTCGTATCTGTACTCGTAGAGGGATTGCGAGTTCGTGGTTTGTTCCAAGCCGGCGAGTCGATAACCTTCTTCTTTCAGTTGTTTTAGTACGGGTGCAAGGCTGCGGCGTTGAACGATTTCGACGAAGTCGATCGCATCGCGGGCGATCTCACGGTCGACTTTACCGGCGCCACACTGAATGATTTTTGTAACGCCAGCGCAACCGCAGAGGCGAACGATGCGGCTTAGGTTCACATTGCTACGCATCGGTGCGAGCGCGAGGATAAGTTCGCGCGGGCGATCCAGTGGGGTAGGTGGTTTGTGGCGAATATGTTCAAACCGATTCATCGGAACGTACATCCATCAAGTTGGTAATGCGATCGATCAACGTTTGTAAGAATTCGCGGTCGCTCTCCGGACGCGCGGTGGCTTTTTCTGGAATACAGTCGCTTGTGATGACTCCACGCATCGCAAGGCACATGGCTGCATTATGTTTGTAGGCAGGTACCGGAGGGCGGAACGCAAATCCACCCAGTAATTGCAGCGCGTCATTAAGTTCGAAGTAACGAGCGTCTCGATTTCTCCAGAACTTGTCCCGGGCCGCGAAGGCTTCTGGGTAGAAAGCGGACAATCCGAGAAGATAATCGCTACCCCATTGAATCATATCGATAGCAAGATCATTACCGGTGTAGACGCGGAACTCAGGACGTAATCGATCTCGGGAGGCAAGACGTTCCCATTCTTGCAAGCGAGACAACGAGGAGTGCTTTAGACCCAAGAGGGATGGAATCTCTATCAGTTTTTCAAACGTCTCTAGCGAGTAGATAGCGCCGAAGGGGGTAAACATTTTGCCAAGTTCGAATCCGAGAAACTGGTCGACCGATTCCCCGATTTGTCGATAGACATCCACGATCCCGGCAGCAGAGCGTTCAATTAAGCCTTTGGATTGGAAGACAATCGGCAATCCACCCGCTTCTCGAATCATGGTGACTTGGGACTGATAGTTTCGAATCAAATCACCGGGGATGTCTTCGACAAATGCTCCGGCAACAAAAGGACGCCCTGCAGCTTGGTGGGTCACGAATTGAAGGATTGTTTGGCGAACTTCTGGGGTCAGCAGATTGGCGAAACCGGTGTCCATGTTCACTGCGGGAATCAAGCCGCAGTTCCAAGTGCGTTCCAAGACCTGCACATACGAATCGTAGTCAATTCGATCGGGGGCAGTGAATGGGAGGTAGGCGGCGGAAATACCGTGTGGAGCCCTGCCCCATTGAATCGGGGGAATTGCCAGTTGACCAGTTGCTTCATTCATCGATGCACCTTGGATCTCTACCGTTGTTTTTGAAAAGGAATTCGTCGTCTGATTGCTGATCTAGATGAATTGTTCATCGCGGAGAGCTTTTCAGAAGTGTAGCCGAGGTGACGAAGGGTAGAAACTGGAAAGCAGAATCGTTATAATTGTTGCTACTGTTAGCCGGTGAGGAATCCGGTGAGTGCTGCGTTCGGGGGAAGCGAGTCGTATTAGCGGGTGCGACCTCTGAATGGGTCAGGAATTAAGAGACACGAAGGATTACGAGAGGCCAAACGATTATGAATCGACGTTTTTGCTTAGGGCTAATGATTGCTGCGACGGCGACGTTTTCACTGACTTTCGCTTCGGCGACCGAGAGTCATGCCGCAGAGTTGGAGGTCGGCGCGACGGCTCCTAATTTCACCGCAGCAGGGGTGGATGGAAAAGAAGTCAGTTTGGCGAACAACAAGGGAGCGAAAGCGACGGTTATCGCTTTTACTTGCAATCGTTGTCCTGTAGCAATTGCTTATGAAGATCGCTTTATTGCTTTCTCCAAGAAGTATTCAGGTAAGGACGTTCAGTTCATCGCGATCAACGTGAATTCGTCAGAGGATTTAGAGGCGATGAAGCAGCGGGCTGAAGAGAAGGGATTTAATTTTCCATACGCCTACGATAAGTCAGGTGATTCTGCACGAGCCTATGGTGCTCGAGTTACCCCGCACATCTTTGTGCTCGATGGAGATGGCAAGTTGGCTTATCAAGGTGCCTTTGACGACAAACAAAGTGGGCCGACCACTCTTCACGTTGAGAATGCTGTGAAAGCTTTGTTGGAGGGTAAGGAACCGGACGTGAAGTCTACCAAAGCATTTGGCTGTGGCATTAAACCGAACAAGAAGTAGGGTATCGGTTTTGATTCTTACGGGAGGCTCTACTTGATCGTGGGGCCTTCCTAAGCGGGGCGCCGGGCTGCACCGAGTCGAGTTTATGAACCACGGAAGTTTAAGAACCACGAAAGACACGAAAAGCACGAAAAACGAACCTGCGGGAAACTTTTTTGCTCCTCGTGTTTAAAGATAACCAGCCTATAACCAGACGGTCCTATTCAAAGCCGAAAGCTACGCGATCCAAGTCGTAGTCTCCGCTCTCAAACTCAAAAAGCGCTTACGTTCCCTTTTCGTGTCTTTCGTGTTTTTCGTGGTTAAAGATAACCAGCCTATGACCGAAACGATCCTATTTAAAGCCGAAAGCTACGCGATCCAAGGGGCAATTTTCGAAGTCTATCGAGAGATGGGTTGTGGTTTTCTGGAATCGGTTTACCAAGAATGTTTAGGTAAGGAGTTTCGCCTACGAAGCATCCCGTTCGTACCCCAAGCAGAGTTAAAGTTGACCTACAAAGGTGAATCACTTGAGCAGACCTACAAGGCAGATTTTATTTGCTTCAATCAGATCATTGTTGAACTCAAAGCAGTAAAAGCAATCGCTCCAGAACACAAAGCGCAAGTGATCAATTACTTGAAAGCGACCGGGATAAGGCTTGGTATGCTGGTCAACTTTGGAGAGTACCCGAAAGCGAGTATCATCCGACTTGCACTTTAACGACCTCAAATCCAAACACCGCCCACGTCCCTTTTCGTGTTTTTCGTGTATTTCGTGGTTAATCAAAGACCGGAGAAGGATTGCAGGGATCTCAGGCAAGTCTAAGAACCACGAAAGACACGAAAAGCACGAAAGAAGAACCTTCGGGAACCTTTTGTGCTTCTCCAGTTTAAGGATGATCAGTCCATAACCGAACGGTCCCATTCAAGGCTCAATCTCCGATCTCAAACCCAAAAAGCGCTCACGTTTCCTTTTCGTGTCTTTCGTGTTTTTCGTGGTTAATCAAAGACCGGAGAAGGATTGCAGGGATCTCAGGCAAGTTTAAGGACCACGAAAGACACGAAAAGCACGAAAGAAGAACCTTCGGGAACCTTTTGTGCTTCTCCAGTTTAA
>JBEICB010000097.1:0-18346 GCA_040373655.1 Pirellula sp.
ACAACATCGCGACCGGTCTTAAGGCCTCCATCGGTTTGGAGGGTAACGCGGCTGCGCAGATTATTGAGAACAAGCGTTTGGTGCGTTTCGGCGATACCGAGTTCCCAAGGCAAGCCAGCATGTTTGATACTGGTAAGGGGGCTAGCCCCGGTTCCGCCGGTATCACCGCTGATGAGGATGTGGTCTGCGTGGGCTTTCGCTACGCCGGAGGCGACAACACCTACGCCGACTTCGCTGACGAGTTTAACGCTAACGCGGGCCGATGGGTTTGCGTTTTTCAGGTCATGAATGAGTTGAGCGAGGTCTTCGATCGAATAGATATCGTGGTGAGGTGGTGGGCTGATGAGGCCTACTCCGGGCGTGCTGTAGCGGATGCGTGCGATGTATTTATCGACTTTGCGTCCGGGTAGTTCCCCTCCTTCTCCCGGCTTAGCACCTTGGGAGATTTTGATTTGGATTTCATCGGCGTTGGTCAGGTATTCGATGGTAACACCGAAGCGACCTGAAGCGACTTGTTTGATGGCGGAGCGTTTGCTATCTCCGTTGGGGAGTGGTTTGAAGCGTACGGGGTCTTCGCCACCTTCACCGGTGTTACTTTTTCCACCGAGTCGATTCATGGCAATTGCAAGTGTCTCATGGGCTTCGCTGCTGATCGAGCCGAGGCTCATTGCACCGGTGCAGAATCGTTTGACGATTTCGCTAGCGGGTTGGACTTTGTCGATGGAGATTGGATCGCGAGCGGATTGGAATTCGAAGAGTCCGCGTAGAGCATACCGCATGCGAGCATCTCGATTGATATGGTCAGCGAAACGGCGATAGGCGTTTTTGTCTCCTTTTCTTGCCGCGACTTGGATATCCGCGATTGCGTTTGGATCCCAGCCATGTCGTTCGCCTTCGGCTCGCCAGTGGAATTCACCGACGTTCGGGAGCATGGACCAAGCATCTGCGCGATCGTGAGGGAAGCCCAGTGCGTGTCGTCGCAACGTTTCTTCTGCGAGGACATCGAAGCTACAACCTTGGATTCGGCTATTGGTACCTTTGAAGCATCTGTCGATGACTTCGGATTGTAGCCCGAGGGCTTCGAAGATTTGTGCACCTTTGTAGCTAGCGAGGGTGCTGATACCCATTTTAGCCATGACTTTAAGCATGCCCTTGGCGACCGCTTTGCGATAGAGAGCAACGATCTTTTCGTCGTCTTTTTCTTCGAGCATTCCGTCGCGAGATGCTTGCCAGAGGGACTCGAATGCTAGGTATGGATTGATCGCGTCTGCACCGTAGCCGATGAGCAAGCAGTGGTGGTGCACTTCGCGGGCTTCACCGGTTTCCACGACGATGCCGATAGCGGTACGTTTGGCTACTTGAACGAGGTGTTGGTGGACAACACCTACGGCGAGGAGCGAGCTGACGGCGACCCGCGAGGTCGACAAAGCGCGGTCGCTCAAGACGACCATGGTGTAGCCTTGATCGATTGCTTGTTCGGCTTCTTTGCATATGCGATCGAGGGTTTTGACGAGCCCTGCTTTTCCTTCGCTGCGTTCGAAGGTGATATCGATGTTTGCCGTTCTCCAGCCGCGATCCGACATGTGTTTGATCGCTTCGAGTTCCTCGTTGGTCAGGATCGGATGTTGGATGAGGAGTCGATTGCAGTGTTCAGGGGTTACAGACAGAAGGTTCTTCTCTGGACCTACGTAACACTCCAAGGACATGATCACATCTTCGCGGATCGAATCGATCGCCGGATTGGTGACTTGTGCGAAGAGTTGTTTGAAGTAATCGTAGATCAAGCGGGGTTGATCGCTCAAGCAAGCCAGTGCGGAGTCGTTGCCCATCGAGCCGATTGGGTCAACTTGGGTTTGGATCATCGGAACGAGCATGAAGTGCATGGTTTCGATGGTGTAACCGAAGGCTTGCATGCGTTGCAGGAGGGTGTCTGGGTAGAACCCGTGCCATTCTTTGGCTTTTTGAAGTTGGTCAAGGGTAATGCGACCTTGCTGCAACCATTTTTGATACGGTAGTTTTGCAGCAAAGGAGGCTTTGAGTTCTTCGTCGGGGATCAAGCGACCTTCGTCGAAATCGATCAAGAACATACGTCCGGGTTGCAGACGGCCTTTGGATTTCACGATCGCTGGATCGACGGGGAGTACACCGACTTCGCTCGCCATGATGACACGGTCGTCGGTGGTCAGGTAGTAACGGCTTGGGCGCAGTCCGTTTCGGTCGAGGGTTGCACCGATGTAGTGTCCATCGGTGAAAACGATGGAGGCTGGACCGTCCCATGGTTCCATCATGCAGCTGAAGTACTCGTAAAACGCTTTCTTCTCTTGGGACATGGTGTCGTGTTTTTGCCAAGCTTCAGGGACCATCATCATGATGGCTTCCTGAAGTGTACGACCGGTCATGAGAAGAAATTCAAGAACATTGTCGAAGGTTCCGGAGTCGGAGCACATGGGTTCGACGACGGGGAAGAGTTTTTTGAGTTCCTCGCCGAAGAGATCGCTTTTGGCCATACCTTCGCGAGCGTGCATCCAATTGATGTTTCCACGCAAAGTATTGATTTCCCCGTTGTGGCTCATGAATCGCAGAGGTTGAGCGCGATCCCAGCTTGGGAATGTGTTGGTGGAGAATCGGGAGTGAACCATCGCGAGATGGGTTTCGAAGTCGCTATCGGAGAGATCCGGATAGTAAGGGACGACTTGGGCAGGGGTGAGCATGCCCTTGTAGATCAGGGTCTTGGTCGACAAAGAACAAACGTAGAAAAGGGAAGCTTGTTCGAGGGACGTATCGTTTCGAAGGCGATGGCTCGCTTGTTTGCGTACCATGTAGAGTTTGCGTTCGAATTCTTCGCTGGAGATTCCTTCGGAAGCTTGTACGAAGACTTGTTCGATCCAAGGTTCAGCGCTGCGTGCGGTCGGACCGATATCAGCCCCGTCTGGGTTTTGGGGTACTTTGCGCCAGCCGATGAGTTTTTGACCTTCGGCTTCGAGGAGTTGGTTGAAGACACGTCGACAAAGGTCGCGTTCGGCTGGGTTCTTGGGGAAAAAGATGTTACCGGCCGCAAAGAAGCCTTTGGCGGGGAGTTCTATTTGGAATTCTTCGCGGGCAACACGTCGCATAAATCGGTCAGGCAGTCCGACGAGGATACCTGCTCCGTCACCGGTATTGTGTTCGCATCCGCAAGCTCCACGGTGATCCATGTTCTTGAGGATCGTATCTTCATCGACGACGATTTGATGGCTGGGTTTGCCTTTGACGTTTGCGACGAACCCTACCCCACAGGAGTCTTTTTCGAGGTTCGGATCGTAAAGACCTTGTTTGGCCGGAAAACCGAATGGAACATTCATAGGTGTGTGGATGATAAAGTAAGTTGTAAAGTGCTTTGCTGGGACTCCATTGCGACCAATAAGCGAGTCGCTATGGAGTAATGTGCTTGTTCGGTGGGAGAGGCTCCGAAGCAAGCTCTATGCTTTTGGATAACTGGTAAAGTTTGTTAAGGCATCACGGAGGATCGCAACGTACTGTTTTCGGATTGGTGTCGCGACGACTCCAGTTCCGAATGGGCTGGAGCGTTTGAGTCGAGAGAGGATTCGGAAACGCTACGATTTAGAGCACCACCGTTGCTTGCTGAATGATTCGGGATTGAATCCGAGCCTGCTGGTGTATCGCCTGGCCAAACGTTGTGATTCATAAGCAGATCCACGAAGGTTCGGGCTGCTCGGGACATCGAGACATCCCGGCGCTGAATAATTCCGAGTGGACGGGTCAAATTCAGTCGTTCGCAATTCAGCAGTTTCAGAGAGCCTGAAGCGAGCTCCGATTGCACGGTCAGTTTCGGCAGGATTGCCACACCGCTATTGACCACAGCGGCGTGTTTCACCGAATCGATGTTATCGAGTTCGACAGCGATCCGCATCGTAATTCCGAGGTTTCGAAGTTCCTTGTCAATTTCTTGACGGATCCGCAGGTTGGAAGCGAACGCAACGAGTGCGACTTGAGAGAGATCGGAGGGTTGAATTGGAGAGGATTCCATTGCCAATCGGTGGCGTGGAGAGGCGACGAGCACCATGGGTTCATCCCGCCACAAAGCGGACTGGATGGTTTGTGTGTTTTCTGGATAGCTGACCATCCCGAAATCGACAGTGCCCTGTTCGACCATTCGATAAACTTCGTGGGGATGGGCCAAATGATAATTCATCGTCGCCGATGGGAACTGCTTCTGGAACTCCTCTTGGAGCGTCGGCAGATAGGATAAACCCATGGAGTAGATCGAAGCGACCATCACTTGGCCGGTTACCGGAGCGGTAGGTCCCTGCCCGACGCGTACTTCGTCGACAAGAGCATCGAATTGGCGAATGACTCCACCGAGTCCATCGAAGAACTTTTGACCTTCTGCCGTAAGAATGAATGGCCGTTTGGTGCGATCGATCAGTTTTACACCGAGGAATTCTTCTAAGTGTTGCACACTTTGGCTAGCGGCACTTTGGGTCATGCCGTGTTCAACGGCCGCTTGGGAAAAGCTCCGTTTTCGGACGACATCGAAGAATACTTTGAGCGATCGGATGTGGACGGCTTGCGTGGCAGCCCTTTTATCATTTTTGTTAATTTTAGAAACCCTCCTATTAACGGTTAAGATTTAGGATAGCGAGCACCAGCAGGTTCGTCAAGCGAAGGGTGGATGCTCAGATGGAGGGAGGATTGCCGTAAGAGGGAAAAAGGCAGGGTTATCAGCGATTAAAGGCGTTTATTCACACGTTAAACGGCAACAGTGGTTTCGTGTGCTCCTTCGGGGGTATCTAAACTTTTAATGCTCTGGTGAGTGGGATCAGGAAATCGACTGGACAGGGGCTCCGATGGATTCGAGGAGTTCGATCGTTCCGGATTCGAGGTCGTACATCGCGGCGACGATTGCGATTTTGCCTTGATCGGCCAGGTTGGCGAGGGACTGGCTTTCCTGGTAGATAGTGCGTGCGGATTGTTTAGCGTTTCGGCTTGCGACATCGTCGATGATTTTTTGTTTTGCCTTGTTGGGGAGTTTTTCCCAGTGGATCAGGTCTTGGGCAGGGATACTTTTTTGGATATCACCGATGACTAGATCGAGGTGGCTGCAGCCAACGGCTTGGCAACTGGATTCTCCCTTGGCGGCGAGGTGCACTGCGGTGCTAACAGCGCCGCAGTTGGAGTGTCCCATGACGAGAATGACTTTAGCGCCTGCGACGGCGCACGCGTATTCGAGGCTTCCGAGCACCTTTGCGCGAACAACGTTGCCTGCGATTCGGGTGCTGAAAAGTTCACCGAGGCCGACATCAAAGACGATTTCAGCGGGAGCGCGGGAATCGATGCAACCGAGTACGATGGCAAGCGGAAACTGGCCGGTGACGGCTTCTCCTATTTGGTAGGTTAGGTTTCTTATGAGTCTTTCGCCGGAACGGAACCGTTGATTGCCGGCTTGTAGTAGGTTGAGAATCTCGTCAGGGGTGAGTTTGGATTGGAGGTCTTTGGTGGAGTATTCGGCGTAGAGGATATGGTCGCGGATACCCAGACGGGACTGGAAGCCTTTTGTACTGACTTTGATATTTCGGGTTGGTGCGGTGATTTCTTGAAAATCCCGAATGAGGGCGAGGATATCGGGATCGATGAAATTGGATTGGGTAGCATCGATGACGAGGTGGGATCCTTGTTTGGTTGAGTCGAATAGTGTTTGCAGGGAGGCGCGATTGAGAAAGCTGACTTGGTTGGCGAGTTGTACGTGTGTGATAGCTTCTCCAAAACGGTCTTCATGTACGAGGGTGATAGGGCGTCGCATATTGCTGATGAGGATAAATGCGATGCTGATGAGCAGACCGATTCCTACACCGATAATCAGGTCGGTCAAAACGATGCTAGCGAGAGTGGCGATGAAGGGAGCGAATTGGTAGATGCCATCTTTGTACATCCGTTGAAAAAGTTTTGGGTGGACAAGTTTCATACCGGTGTGCAGAAGGATTGCGGCGAGTGCTGCTAATGGAATCTCATTGAGCCAGTTTGGGATTGCGATAACGCAGATTGCCAGGAGCAGGCCGTGGAAGATGGCAGAGATTTTTGATTTTGCACCTGCATTGATGTTCACAGAGGAGCGCACGATGACGGAAGTGATGGGGATACCTCCGACGAGTCCGCAGAGCATATTGCCGAGTCCTTGGGCGACAAGTTCGCGGTTTGGTGGGGAGACTCTCTGTTGCGGGTCAAGTTTGTCGACGGCCTCTAGGTTTAGGAGCGTTTCGAGGCTTGCGACGAAACAGATGGTAGCTGCGGCTAGGAGCACTGCGCCTTTGGACCACTGGCTCCAGTCGGGGAATTGGAAGAAGCCTTGGAGAGCGGAAAGGTTATCTGCAACGGGTACTTGGACGAGGTGAGAGTTTTCGATTTGCCAGGCGCCACCGAATTGATCGAACAGCAATTTTCCGCCGATGCCTAGTAGAACGACTAACAGCGGCGCGGGGATAGGACTCTTTTTGAGAAATTGGATCCGATCCCAGAGAAATAGGAACGCGAGTCCGAGCAAGCCCACTAGGATTGCCCCTTGGTGGACTTCTCCGGAAAAGACATGCAAGATTTCGGTGAAGGTGTTTTCGTGGTCTGGCTGTTCGAAGGCCATTTCACCGTCGGGGTCATTGTCGTGCCCCAGTAGGTGAGGAAGTTGTTTGAGGATGAGGATTACCCCGATAGCGGCGAGTAAGCCTTGAATGACGCTGGTGGGGAAATACGACGAGAGTGTTCCGGCTCGGCAGGTGCCGAGTGCGATCTGCAGAATCCCAGCGAGGAAGACGGCCATGAGGAATGCAGGAAAGGACTCAAGGGTACTGATTTGAGCCGCGACGATGGCGGTTAAACCGGCGGCCGGACCGCTGACGCTCGTTTTCGATCCGCTGAGGAATCCGACGAACACACCACCGATGATGCCAGAGAGGATACCCGAGAAGAGTGGAGCGCCCGATGCGAGCGCGATTCCGAGGCAAAGCGGTAGTGCAACGAGAAATACGGTGAGCCCAGCGAGCAAGTCTCTTTGGACTGAACTGAATCTCTGAGCAAGGGTGGCGTCAGGGGGTGTTGCGATAAAGGGTGGGACTGGCATATTGAATTTCCTTCTTTGTCCCCCCGGGCGGGGAAAATCGTTCGATGTACAATGGACGGGGATCAAGAAGCTGACTGCGGAAGTATCGGATCGACTCCGTCGGTTCATCATACCTTTGCATGAGAGTTGAGGGTTCGTTCGCTTCTTGTTTGGGGCGATTTGACAACCTATGTTGGCGCCTGTACCGCCCTTTGAGGGGCATTTGGTTTTTTTACATTCCGATTTCTTTTTCGAATTGAACGTTCAGATGCACCAAGATCGAGTTGCACCATCCTGCGAAAAACACAGTGATTTGCAGGTTTCTTTAGAATTTGCACCCATTAGTGGGATGCAGAAATCACCTCACACTCCTTTGGGGGATTTCAGCGGATTGCGACAGGTTGACGGGGGCGGACGATTGTTGGAAAAACTGCGATTCGACTTCGTAATGCGGCTTAGTTTTACTTTGTTTTGGTTGCTTTGTTGTGTTCTTGTTATTTCGCCTGCTCGAGCCCAGGAGGTCGCAGGAGTCGCGGTTAGAGAAGCCGAGGTCAAGCCGGTCAAAGCGTTATTGATCCTAGGTGGTTGTTGTCATGATTACGAGGTGCAGAAGCAGTTGATCAAGCGGGGGCTTGAGCAACTCGCGCACATCGACGTGACGGTTATTCATCAAGGGGGTACAGGAACGAGTGCGGAGATCGCGTTGTATCGCGATCCGAAGTGGGCGGATGCTTACGATGTGATTTTGCACGATGAGTGTTTTTCGGACGACAAGGATCCGGCTTGGTTAGCAAGGATTTTGGAGCCGCATCGCAAGGGGAAGCCTGGGGTTGTAATTCACTGCGCGATGCATTGCTATCGTGTTGGAAATGACGATTGGTTTGAATTCTGCGGGGTGACGAGTCGCGGGCATGGTCCTCATTATCCGCATGAGGTTCGCAACGTCAGAGCGGCAGATCCGATCATGGAGGGTTTCGGTCCGGCTTGGGCGAATCCTGCTGGTGAGTTGTATCGGATTGAGAAGTTCTGGCCGACTGCGACTGCATTGGCCACTGCCAAGGATCGGGAGAATGGTGAAGATCAAGTTTGTGTATGGACCAATGATTATCGCGGTACGCGAGTATTCGGAACAACCTTGGGGCACCACAATGAGACGGTTGAGGATCCGACCTTTTTGAAGATGCTCACTCGGGGAACTCTTTGGGCTGCAGGGCGATTGGATCCGAAATATCTCAAACCAGCGGCAAAGCGGCTCGTGCGAGAGAACTTGGCGTTGGGTAAGACGGTCACTGCGTCAAGTGAACAAAAGGATCAAAACAATTTGTTGGCTTTTGCGGTGGATGGAAATCGAGGAACACGTTGGTGCGCAAGCGGTGGCAGTTTCCCGCAGTGGTTGCGTGTGGATCTTGGAGAAGTCAAAGAGGTCCACGGAGTGGGTATTGATTGGGAGATGCCTCAGGGAAAGTATCGATATGAGGTACAGGCTTCGGTTGATGCAGAGAGCTTCAAGACGGTTGTAAGTCGCAAGAATGGGGATGGTGAGGCAGTCAAGCAAGGTGACAGCAATGTTGGCGAGGAAATGTTCGAGTCGCCGATAACTGCACGATGGATCAATGTGTCCATCGAGGGGGCCAATCCGGGGGCTTGGGCTAGCATCCGTGAGTTGAAGGTCTTCGGGGGGCAGACGAAAGAAATATCGGTTGAAGATACGGTATCGCAACGCGAGCGTGAGTTGCTCGGTGAGTGCAAGTTACCTGCGGGGTTTGATGCGACGTTGTTCGCTGCCCCTCCTGCAGTGAATTACCCTGTCTTTGTTGCAGCTGCTCCTGATGGAACGTTGTTTGTTTCCAGCGACAAGAACGGATCGTTGGATCGGGAGCTCAAGCGAGGTTCGATTGTACGGTTGAAGGACTTTGACGGAGATGGACGTGCTGACCAATCGAATTTGTATGTTGACGATGTCGATTCACCGCGTGGTTTGGTTTGGGATCACGATCGACTCTACGTATTGCATCCGCCACATCTGAGTGCATTTATCGACGAGAATGGAGATGGTGTTTCCGATCGTCAGGAGATTCTCGTGAAGGACATTGCCTTTGGATTTAAGGATCGTCCGGCGGATCACACGAGCAATGGCGTTACGATGGGGATCGATGGTTGGTTGTACTTGGCTATCGGCGACTTTGGGTTCATGAAGGGAGTTGGAACCGATGGGCGTGAGTTGCAGTTTCGTGGAGGTGGAGTCGTCCGTGTTCGTCCGGACGGGACGGGGTTAGAGCTTTACAGCAATGGTACACGGAACATCTTAGAAGTTGCGATGGACCCATTGTTGCGAGGGTATGCTCGCGATAACACCAACGATGGTGGAGGCTGGGATGTGCGAATGCACCATTTCAGCGGGATGGATGACCACGGGTATCCTCGCAAGTACATCAACTTCCCTAAGGAAATTGTTCCGCCTTTAGCCGATTACGGTGGGGGCTCGGGTTGTGGCGCTTTGTTCTTGGACGAACCGGGTTGGCCAAGCGAACTAAACGACTGCATCTACACGGCGGATTGGGGACGTCAGCAGATTTTCAGCCATCGTGTCACGCAGAAGGGAGTTGGTGTTACGGTTGACCAAAAGGAGTTCTTGGGGATTGAGCGCGCGACGGATTTGGATGTCGATGCGAAGTCCAACGTCTATGCAGCAAGTTGGAAAGGTGCGACGTTTACGTATGCGGGTGAGAACGTGGGCTACATCGTGCAACTCAAGCCGAAGGGATATGTCAGCGAGCCGTGGCCTGTGCTCGAGGACACGCAGAGTGACCCGTGGTTTGACCTACTGCTCTCGGCAAGTCATCGTCGACGCATCGAAGGTCAACGAGGCTTGCTCCGTTTCGCAGCTCGTTTTCCGGATCGCTTAGAAGATCTAGCCGACCGTCTGGGAAAGCTTGCCAACGACGAGCGTGTGGCCTTGAAGTCTCGCGTAGGCGCAGTGTTTACCTTGGAGCTCCTTCGCGAGCAGTGGATACAGGGAAAAGGATCGCCGGAGAAGGCGCAGTCGCTTTGGAGCCGTATGATTGCTTTGTGCGATACCCCGTCTATCTCGGCGTGGGCAATTCGCGCTGCGGGTGACGCACTGGTTCGCGAAACTCAACTACGAAGTGACACGATCGTCTTGAGCCAGACTCTCTGCGATCGAATGCTTCAAGGAGTCGAATCCTACGATCCACGCCGAGTGGTTGAGGGGTTGGTCGCCTTGGGACGTTTAGGTAGCTTGGCTTCGTTGGAGTTTCCTCCAGCGAGCCGATCCAAGATTGCGAAGGTGGTTTCGCAGAAACTGGGAGTCGAGGATCCGTTGTTACGTCATTTGGCAACGCGGGCACTTTCCGAATATAGTCCTTGGGAATCCGCGATGGCGGTACTGAAAACGGATTCAACGAGTGCCATTGCATCGGAGGCAGCGACCCAAGCGTTGTCGATCAAACACGACATGGAAGTGATTGACCAAGCGATTGCGGGGCTTGATCAAGCCAAGGCCACCGACTCGATGGCGATGGTGTATGTACGAGTCCTTTCTCGTTTGGGATGGAAAGAAGGGGAATGGAATGGAGCGAGTTGGGGTACAAGGCCCGATACTCGTGGACCGTACTACCAGCCAGAAAAATGGGAAGCCACCGAAAAGATTGAGCGGTCCATTTCGAAATGGCTAAAACGTTGCGATGCACAAAGTGCGACAGAAACGTTGCAGTTGCTCAGTCGCAATCGATGGAACATCAGTGATCATCTAGAATCTTGGATGACCTTGCCTCAGTGGTCTGAGTTGCCGTTTGAGGAGCGTATCAAGTTGGTTGAATCGGCGGGGAAGCTTCCTGATTCGGTGATTGCGAAGCTCATTGAAGTTACACGCGACCCTCGCGTCAGTGGAGAGCAGTTGTTAATCTTGCTGAATGTCGCAAGTTCACAGAGTTCTGAGTCCGGGTTGGATTGGATTGCAGCGATCGCGAAAAGAGCTGAATCGTTATCGACGGAGACTTTGGCTGAGGTATGGAAGCGATGCCATGCCAGCGACGCTCTGAGCAAGCGGGTTGATTCGATTCTCAAGCGGTTTGTTTCGGAGCCTACGATGTCAAACGCTATAACGCTAACGGCGGTCGGGACTCGTAAGGAGCTATCGCAGCGTCCAGAAGTGCTTGGTGCCATGGATAGTCTATGGAAGTCACCAGAGATGGTAACGCAATTGTTTAGTATGTTTCAAGCTGGTGCTTGTAAGCAAGCTGAACCGTTGGTGCGTCGTGGTCTGTTGGATCCTCGGCCCGAGATTGAGAAACAAGGAAAAGTTTTGGCAGATGCTTGGGGGTTGGCAGATCTGAATCAGTGGACAGGGCCCAAGATTGGTGGGTTGGTCAAGGAGGAAGTCGTGAAGCAGGCCGTGGCGACCAAGGGGGATGCGAAGCGTGGCGAGCAGGTCTTCGGATTACTCGGATGTGCGAAGTGCCATGATGTGACTCCATCGGAGGCGCTGCGTGGGCCTTATCTGCCTAATGTTGCAAAGACTTATCGGCGCGATCAGTTGGTAGAAGCCATATTGATGCCGAGTAAATCCATCGCGCAGGGTTTTGTCCAAAATGTTTTTCAGTTGGATGACGATTCGATTGTCTCTGGGTTTGTGACAAAGGAAAGTCCCGAGAAGATCATCTTGCGCAATGCACAGGGAGAGGTGGTTGAAGTCGCCCCGGAGACGATCAGTCAGCGCAAAGAAAGTCCTCAATCGGTGATGCCGGAGGGGCTTGCTGATGGTATCCCGGTTACAGCTCTCGCAGATTTGATCAGTTACCTCGAGTCCCTCTAGCGGTTTCGATACTTAGATTGCGACGACGAACACTTAGGGTTTGTCGTCGCGGGGGAGATCATCGAGGGATTCGATACCGACGATTTCGAGGAAGCGGTCACATGTGTGGTAGGCTTGGGCGTTCTCTACAATCAGGCCACGCTTCTCTAGTTGTGTCAGGATCGACTTGACGCCAATACCTAAGATTTCTTCAAGTTGCTGTCGTTGAATACCCGGTTGGTAGGCAATCATGGCAAGGCAATCGATTGCAGGTTGGGAGAGTATGGCTTCGCGAACCGGACCAGACTGTAGATTCTGTAGGCTCTCTTCGATTTCCGGGAGAAGCTCCAAGCGGTAGCCTTGTTTGTCTTGGACAATATGGATGCAGGCGTTTTGCTCGACGAATTGCGATTGCAAACGCCCTAGAGCAGCTTCTATTTCTGACTCAGAGAATTCTTTTAGGATCCGTTGTAATTCATCTTTGCTGAGGGAGCGACCATCTTGGTGTCCGACGAACAGTAGTGCTTCGAGAATAGAACTGAGTGTTACGGGCGTACCATCGGATTCCCCTTGGACGACGATGGTTGCGGTTAGTTCGTCGGCTGCACGATCGGGTTGTGGCAGTCGCGGGACCGGAGTTTGTTCTGATTCTGAGTCGCCTTGTAGGGCTTTGGCGTAGATCGAGCCTAGTTCTTCTAGGGAGAAGAATTCCTCTGTCGCTGGTTCTCCAGCAATCGGTTCGTCTGGTGTGCTTCCTTGCTCGGTCATTGTGTTGAGTTTACGGATGTTGGGGATTGATAGGTAATGGTGCGATCACTTCCAAAATGCTTGTTCTAGATCGGGCTGGGTTTGTGCTGTTGTTTCATTAGAGCGATCGAATGATTGGAGGTGAGTAGAGTCCGGCGTGTTCGGCAAAATGAGTCGATCGGCAAGTGCCGTATTGCGGCGAAGTTTTTCGGTCAAGAGTTTTGGATTGATAGAAACTCCACCACTGACGATAGCACTGATGGAGTCATCTTTTCGTTTGCGTGTTGCAACGATGGATTCGATTGACTTCGGTGCGACAGGCAATTGTGGGGAGTACTTCGGATCGCCGAGGACTTCGAAGGGTGGAGCGTTGATTGTAAGGAATTCAGAGCGTGCGATTTCTAAGGCTACTGCGAGGTCAAAGATATGTCGCAATCGGCCGTAGACCGGATGTGCCTTTTGTAGATCGTCAAAGTGGTTGGAAAAGTTCTTCGCGAATGCGTCTGCGGCGGCATCGGGAGAGGCAGCAACGAGTCGGTGTCCTTGTGAAGTAATCCATTGCGTTTCGCTGAGGACTTGGACGTTGGATTTGGCGAATTGGTACAAGTGGTTTTCTGGATCGTGTGCGATGGGGTGATTGGAGAGAGCGAACCACCAGCGGACCATCGATTGTTCGCGTGCGTCGCCGCGCCGATCAGATTCGAGCCAGTAGTTGCCGACGTTTCCAGTGCTTGGTTCGAGACCGAAAGCAAGTCGTTTCATGTGTGCATCTGCGATGATCAGTGCAAAGCCTGTCGGAGAGTTTTGTTGGATTCCGATGATGTTTGCTTGTTGCCTACCGAGTTTTTCTTTCCATCTTTCGACCCAAGTTTCCGGATCCCGGCTCAGGAGACGCAAAGAAGCTTTTTCGTTGGCCATTTGATAGGCGTGAACGAGTCGAGTCGGATCCGGATCGATTGAGCATCCGAATTCTCCTCGTCCCTCCAGCACATGGGCGGCGACACAAAGAAGGTCTTCCAGAAGGACAGGAGGAAGAAGCAGCTCGCGGTGCAGGAGATCACCACGTTTTGTCGCGGCGATGTTTCCAGCAGGGCCTGCGAGCCAGCAGTCATTGTTTTCCTTATCGATAAATACGTAGTCGATTCGGCAAAGCCCCCCTAGCATCTCGGCGGCAATCGATGCGGCCTTTCCGTCGTCGATTCGGTTTGCCAAGTCACGATCGAGTTGTCGCAATGAGATCCAACGCAGTTCGGTTGGAGCTTGCCATTGGCCAAGGTTCGACAAGAGGATTGTCGGTTGCGTATCTTCGTTTGGTGTTTGGTTTGGGAATTGCAGTTTGGGTGTGGAAGCTTTCTTATTGTTCGTGTTTCCCAAAAGGATTTTGGCTGGTTCCAGTCGTTCGATAACCCCTTCTGGATCGATACGAACGCCTTGGCGGAACGGAGACATCGTGGCAGTGCCACCTGCATTAAGCCAAACATCCGGGGAGACTGTAGTCTCGATTAACTGCATCAGTTCACTGAAATTGGCAAGTGACGCGCCTCCTTTAGGGGAAGGAAGCGTTGGGGATTGGCCATTGCCGTCTGCGCCTGTGCGATCCGCAGAGTTGTTTTGAAGGTAACTTGGTGAGATTCTGTTGCTATGCAGTACGCTGAGAACTCGCTGTTGAACTTCGGGGGGGAGTTGGCTGTAGGCTTGACGAATTGCTTGGGGGTCTTTGTCCGTCAATGCCCTCGCAAGATCCGGAAAGTTCGTCTGGAACACCGTGGCTGATTGAGCTTTTATTGCGGGGATAGTCCGGGACTGTTGATTAGTCTCTTGGCCATTGAGTGAACATTCAGGTTCAAGAGCGAACGCCGTGCAAACGATGCTTGCGCAGAAGAAAACACGTCGGATGGCCCAGATGGATCGTTTCATCGCTTGGTTCCTTACGAACTGAGCATTCCTGTTGGAGCCTTTGGCTAAAATCGAGCCGAAGGGTTAGGCGTTGGATATTATGAATTGTACCCGTTGGAAGAAGGCTGTGCCCGTTTTTCTTCCGCCGCACTACTTCGGTAGTACTGTGGAAGCAGTGCGAATGGGTCTTGGGCTTTACCTTGTATCCACGCTTCCCATCCTAGAATTCCCACCATTTTGGCGGTGGGGATTGCTTCTGGGCCTTGGAAAATGCGGATGGCGTTTTGTGGTGGTGTGGTTGGAAGGTCGCTGAGGGATTGCAGAAGTTTTCCAATCGAGGGTCCAGCGATCCAAACGGAATCGAATTGGGAGTTCGCATTGGCGGGGATGGTATTGAGGATGGCTACGGAGAGTCGATCATTGTCGGCAATTTCCGTACCTTGATGGGCAACCCACTTTTGGTTTTCGCGTCTGTAGTGAGCGAAGAAGGATTGGCCACGAAAGGCATCGATTGCGCAGTAGAGAGAGTTTGTTTGGGGAGCGATGAGTTGTGCTTGATCGAGTTGTGTGGCGACGACGTCGAGCGTGTTGATAGGGATCACTGGGATATTCAGTGCGTAGGCCATTACCTTCGCCGTCGCGATACCTACGCGTAGTCCGGTGAAGGAACCGGGGCCCTGGGTTACTGCGATTGCTTGAATCGCATCTGGAGCGATTGAATTGTGTTGAAGAAGTTCGTCGATCGCAGGGGCTAAGGTCTTCGCGGAGCCGTGGTTCACATCTAGATCGACCGCATCGACGCAGTGTGGAATCGAGTCGTCGTTGAAGTGAGTTGCTGAATCGGTTGTAAAGTTGGCAGTGATTAACGCGACGGAACCTGCTTTGCCACTGGTTTCAAGTGCTAGCAGGTAGCGAGATTGCATGGGAGCTGCGTTCCTAAAGTTCCATTGTCGCAATGCCACGTAAACGACGGGGCATTGCGAGAATCCATGGATTGCTTTGCGTGGTTAAGCGCCGAGCAGTGATTTCCAAGTATCGAGTGCGACTTGGAGGGCCGCCGGAATTTTCTCCGGTTGCTTTCCACCGGCTTGAGCAAGATCTGGGCGACCGCCACCGCTACCACCTACGGTTTGTGCAACGGGCGCGATCCACTTGCCTGCGCTCAGTCCTCGCTCGACGAGGCTTTGGCTCAATCCCGCGATCAAGGTGACTTTATCTGGTTCGCCCAGAGCGAACAGGACCGCAACTGGCTTGGATGCCTTTTTGCGTACTTGATCGACCCATTGTCGAAGTGTTGCAGAGTTTGCATTTTCGACTTGTGCAATGACGACCAAAGTATCGCCGACGGTGGTGGCGTTTGCTAACTGTTGGTCGATATCAAGACCGCTGCCGCTAGCGAGTTGAGCCAACTGTTTGTGCAGTTGGACTTCTTCGGCGAGCAAGGCGTCGATACGGTCACTGACTTCGTCAAAGGAGACATTGAGGGTTCGCGCGGCGAGCCGCAGGGCTGCTCGCAGGGCAACATAATTGGGTTTTGCGGAGTTGGCCAATGCGCTACCACCGATTTTCTCGGGGACTGCTTCGCCGCTACCTGTGGCTTGGACCATTCGCTTGAGTTTGCGGATGGCTGTGACTAATTCTCCGGTACGCTCTCCGAGTTGATCGATGGGGCACCCGAGTTTTTCTGCAGCGCGACTTGCGAGGGCTTCGATCTTGCTTCGATGTTCCAATGCGCGGTTACCGGTCAAAGCGGTGACGCGTCGGACCCCTGCGGAGACGCTTTCGTCGCTAAGGATTTCGATGGTTCCGATTTCTGTAGTATTGCTGGCGTGTGTTCCCCCGCAGAGTTCATGGGAAAATTCACCCATGCTGACCATGCGAACTGGATCCGGATAGCGTTCGCCGAAGAGCATCATAGCGCCAACTTCACGTGCTTGTGCGAGTGAGACAGTTTTCCAGGAAATGGATGCACCTTGTGCGACGCGAGCGTTGCTCAGAGCTTCGATTTCGACGATGTCTTGTTCGGAGAGGGCATCTTGGTGGCTGAAGTCAAAGCGAAGCCAATCGGCATCAACTTTGCTACCTTGTTGTTGTGCGTGTTTGCCGAGTTTTGTTTGCAAAGCGTGGTGCAGAACGTGGGTTGCTGAGTGAGCGCGTCGAATCGCATTGCGGCGATTTTCGTCAACGAGTGCTTCTATGGAATCTCCTTCGCGGAGAGTACCCGATTCCATGACACCATAATGGACGATGAGGTCACCACTCTTTTGGGTATCGGAAACGGTGAAGGTACCGTTAGCGCCGCGCAGTTTTCCGGCGTCTCCGACTTGACCGCCACTTTCTCCGTAGAAAGGAGAGCGATCGAGCACGATGCGAAATAGATTGTTTTCCGCGTCGGTCGAGAGTGAGCTGACGAGCTTATCGTCTTTCGGTGGGCCGACGATGATTCCTTTGATTTGTGCGGGTGCGGAGGTGCCTGCATAACCGAGGAATTCCGACTGATGCAAAGCTTCTTTGAGTGTTTCGATTGGGCCTGTTTCAAAGAGTTCGATGACATCGCCGCCACTGTTCTTACCGTGCTCTTCCATGGCCGCTTTGTAGCTGTCCCAATCGAAAGAATAGTTTCGATCGGCGGCGATTTGCTGGAAGAGTTCAGGAGGAACACCGTGGGTCTGATAAAGCGTGGCAGCTTCGGCACCATCGACCATGTTGCGTTGGGAGCTAGCCATGTCGCTAAAGACTTTTTCGATTCGTTCGAGGCCGGCATCAATGGTATCGAAGAAGTCTTTTTCTTCGCGTTTCATGACACTTGCGACTCGATCCACGGTTTCGGAGAGTTCGGGATAGCTACCCTTCATCATTTGAGCGACGACGGGGACGAGTTGGTGTAGGAACGGGTCGCGAAGCCCCATTTGGTGACCATCGAGCACGGCGCGTCGCAATAGTCGTTTGATCACATAACGAGCCTTTTTCGGGCCCGGATAAACGTTTTCGTGAATTGCAAAGGTACAAGCGCGAACGTGGTCAGTGATACGACGCAGACGTCGTCCATTGTCACTTTCGTATTCGTAGCGTGTTCCGCAGACCTCTGCGGCCGCTTGGACGATTGGCAGCAGGATGTCGATGTGGAAGTTGGTAGGTACGCCTTGCATCACGCTGGCACAGCGTTCTAGCCCCATCCCTGTATCGATGTTCTTGCTTGGGAGTGGTTTGAGATTATTTGGCGGTTCACCTACGCGATTGAATTGCGTGAAGACGAGGTTCCAGATTTCGACATTTTTGCCGTTATCCAGTGTGTAGTAGATTTCGGAGCAAGGACCGCACACGCCGTCGGGGCCTTGGGACGGTGCGCTAGCGGGCCAGAAGTTATCGGCTTCGTCCATGCGGGTGATACGGGACATCGGGACGCCGATGGATTCGTTCCAGATTTTTGCGGCTTCGTCGTCATCTTTGTAGACGGTGATGGTCAAGCGTTCCGGGGGGATTGCAAGCCACTTTTTATCGGTGAGGAATTCCCAAGCCCAGGCGATGGCTTCGGACTTGAAGTAGTCGCCGAAGCTAAAATTGCCGAGCATTTCGAAGAATGTATGGTGGTATGCGGTTCGACCGACGTTATCGATATCGCCTGTTCTCAAGCATTTTTGGCAGGTCGTTGCGCGGGTGAAGTCGAGTTTGACTTTGCCGAGAAAGTGATCTTTGAATTGGTTCATCCCGGCGGGGGTGAACAAGACGGAGGGGTCCCATGTCGGTACCAGAACATCGCTAGCTTGGCGATGGTGCCCTTTGCTTTGGAAGAAGGAAAGGTA
>JBEICB010000165.1:0-10348 GCA_040373655.1 Pirellula sp.
CGAGCCGACGCTCAGCGCCTCAGAGCAAATGCTCAACAAGAAACTCTCAGCGAAGAAGAGTCGTACGAGTATCGCTATCGCGAACTTACGCCTGTCGAACTTGAATTACTTGAAATACTTGTCCTGCACGCGGAATTAGTTCCATTTGCCATCGAACGATTCCCCATCGAACAACTCACCACGGAAACCGCAAAAGCCATTTTCCAGTTGTACATCGATCTCGACTTGGAAGGCCACACGCTCGATTACACAAGCGTGTTATCCGCCGCCGAAGACGCAGATTTAAAAAATGTACTTGAAAGCATCACCGAAATTGCTTGGATCAAAGCCAGCAAGGCGGCGCTCGACGCCGAAGCTAGGCTTCATTCCCTCTGCGAACATTGGGGTGATCAAGGAGACAAACTACAGAGCAACGATCATCGAACTGCCCTTGAAAATGGAACGATCGATGAAGCCGAGCAAATGGATGTTTTGGAAGCAATTGTTCGAAAAGCGAGGTTACGCCATGGAATTGGCCCCAGCGCACCGGACGAGTCTTCCGTAGAAAATTAACCGTTCGAAGACCCAGCGAGTGAACAACGGATGTTCGCTCGAGACCTATTTCCACTATGCCAAAGGAGTTGAGCACATGGAAAGCCAATTGTTGGAACTGCGTGCGTTGGTTGCATTGGGACGAAGCCAAGGCTTTTTGACATACGACCAAGTCAGCGCCTATCTGCCAGATGAGGCGAGCACAGCGGAAAAACTCGACGAACTGCTCGTTGCCCTCGAACGCTTTGGTGTCGAAATCATCGATTCCGAAGACGAACGTGCCACCTTGAGCCAACAAGCCCAGCAAGCGAACTCGATCCAAGCTCGCATGCAACAAGCCGGACTGAAGCTCGTCACCGATTCGACTTCAGAAGAACCGGTAGCCAGCAAAGAACTCTCGCTGAGCCCCTCAGAAAAAAGCCGCGTCACAAGCGATCCTATTCGCGTTTACCTCAGCCAAATGAGCGAGATTCCCTTGCTAACCCGCGAGCAAGAAATCACGTTGGCAAAGAAAATCGAAATCACGCGCCGAAAATTCCGACGCGCGGTCCTCGGAAATGACTTTGCTCTACGCCACACAGTCGAAATCCTACGCAAAGTCTCCCTTGGAGTTCTTCCGTTCGATCGGACCATCAAAGTCTCCTTGACCGAACGATTGACCAAAGAGCAAGTCAGCGGGCGCATGCCTCTTAATCTCACTACCCTAGATCGACTCATCGACGAAAACCGTCGCGACTTCCAATCGATCGTCAAACGTAGTACGCCAGAAAGTGTCAAAGCAAATGCAAGACAGTCATACCAACGACGAAGACTCAAGTCTCTCGTATTGGTCGAAGAACTCAGCTTGCGATCTCGCCGCGTTATCCCGTTGATGCGACAACTAGAGCAATACTCCGAACGAATGGACTACTTGCAATCGAAGATCCATGAGTTGCGCACCTCGGGCACGCAACCGATGGAACTAGAACGCTGCCGTCGCGAACTGCGTCATCTGATCATGACCACCCAAGAATCACCGAGATCATTGCGGTCACGCGTTGAAGAATTCCGCAGAAACTTCCGTGAGTACGAAGCCGTCAAGCGACAACTCTCAAGCGGTAACCTGCGACTTGTCGTGTCGATTGCAAAGAAGTACCGAAATCGCGGTATGAGCTTTTTGGATCTGATCCAAGAAGGAAACACAGGCTTGATGCGCGCTGTCGATAAATACGAGTATCGACGTGGTTTCAAGTTCTCCACGTATGCAACTTGGTGGATTCGACAAGCGATTACGCGCGCCATTGCGGACCAAGCTCGAACGATACGTATCCCCGTCCACATGATCGATGTACTGAGCAAACTACGCAACATCGAAAAACGCTTGACCCACGAATTGCATCGTACCCCATCCGTCTACGAAATCGCCGAAGTCGCACAACTCCCAGCCGAAGAAGTCCAACGCGTTATGGACATCGGTCGCAATCCCGCAAGCCTTGATCGACCGGTTGGCGAAGGCGAAGACAGCGTCTTCGGCGAATTCATCGAAGACCCCTCAAGTGACAATCCACTACGAAATGCCGGTAACGGTGTACTCAGAGATCGCATCGACTCTCTGCTTAAAACGTTAACATTCCGTGAAAGAGAAATCATCCGTCTACGCTACGGGCTCTCCGACGGATACTCGTACACCCTAGAAGAAGTCGGCAGAATTTTTAAAGTCACCCGCGAACGGGTTAGACAAATCGAGTCCAAGGCCGTGGCAAAACTGCAAAATCCCGTTCGTTCGAAAATGCTCGAAGGGTTCCTCAAGCAGGTCGCCTAAAACGACACACGGTAATCGACACACTGTACTCGAGGTAATAGCCAATGGTCACAACTCCCATGAGTTGAATTGATAATCGGCGACAACCCCAAGCAAAACGACCCTGTAGACCTTTTCCGGTCGTAGTGGGTCGTTTATGCTTGTCGTCTCGTCAAAGCAGCGCGTTTGTAGAAAGCTTGAAGGCAAAAGGGTTTGAGGGATGCAAGAGACACCGTTTCGGGTGGAGTACGCACCACGAGTTCATCGGTTACCACCGTATTTGTTTGGCCGAATCAATAACTTGCTCTACCAAAAACGCCGGGCAGGGCAGGATGTGATCGACCTGGGTATGGGCAATCCAAGTGACCCCCCAGACCCCGTTGTCATCGAAAAACTCTCCGAAGCCGCTTCGGACGTGCGCAATCACGGCTACTCCAAAAGCAACGGAATCCTAAACCTTCGACGAGAACTGACCAGTAAATACTTGAGAAAGTACGGCGTCAGACTCGATCCCGAAACGGAAACGATCGTCTGCTTGGGCTCCAAAGAAGGTTTCTCGCACATGCTCCTGGCGATGATCGGTGCCGGCGACACCGCCATCATCCCCGCACCCTTTTTCCCCGTCCACATGTATGGGGTTATCTTGGCCTCAGGCAATGTGGTTTCACTCGATGTTTCAAACACCGAAAAATACCTTTCGAACATCGCTTACACCTGCGAGCATTTTTATCCAAAACCCAAAATGCTCATCATCAACTATCCACACAACCCATCCACCGTCACCGTAGAACCTGAGTTTTACGTAGATGTCGTCAAATTGGCCAAACGATATGGACTGATGGTCATCAGCGACTTCGCTTATGCCGACGTCGCTTATGACGGTTATGTCCCCCCCTCTTTCCTCTCCGCACCAGGAGCGAAAGATGTCGGAGTCGAATTCACCACCATGAGCAAAGGCTACAACATGGCCGGCTGGCGCGTTGGGTTCTGCGCGGGTAACGCCGACATGATCCGTGGGCTCTCTACGATCAAGGGCTACTACGATTACGGGATGTTTCAAGCCATTCAAATCGCCGCAATCGTAGCACTCAGAGATACCGACACCACCGTCGAAAAACAATCGCTGATCTACCAAGGTCGACGAGATGTCCTACTGCAGGGCTTGCGCCGAATCGGGTGGGAAGCCGCCACACCGCGAGCAGGTATGTTCGTTTGGGCCAAAATCCCTGAACCTTGGGCGTCAAACATGAACTCAATCGACTTCGCAATGCACTTGCTCGAACAAGGAAACGTTGCCGTCAGCCCCGGTGGAGGTTTCGGCCCCTCCGGTGAAGGCTATCTACGTATGTCCCTCGTCGAAAACGAAGCAAGACTCCGGCAAGCCGTTCGCCATATTGCCACTTGCCTCGAGAAGTCCTCCCCGCCGAAAGTTCAGCGAGCCTAAGAATCGTGAAACGAATGAATTGAACGATTGTCAACCAATCCCCCTGAATTCGTTTTGCACCGCCCTGCCCTTTCCCTCCTAAACCACCCCTTGAAAATAGCGAAACCACACGATGTTGCCCAAGGTACAAATCTCGCTGGATCTAACGAACCTCGATGAAGCCTTGGCGACCGCAGAAAAGGCGATGGCAGTAGGAATCGATTGGTTAGAAGCCGGTACACCGCTGATTCTGGCAGAAGGTCTCCGCGCTATTCGAGGACTGCGCGAGCGGTTTCCCGGGGTCCCAATCGTTGCCGACCTGAAAACCATGGACGGCGGATACCTCGAAGCCGAAATGATGGCCAAAGCCGGAGCGACTCACGTAGTGGTAATGGCAAGAGCCCATGAAGAAACGATCAAATGTGTCGTCAAGGCCGGAAAAGACTTCGGGATCGGGGTCATGGGTGACAACCTCGGCTACGAAACCATGGTCGACGGCGCAAAGCGGCTCGAAGACCTAGGTTGCGGGTATGTCATCCACCACATAGGCTACGACGAACGACGGGGTATCGCTGCCATGGGGAAAAAACCACCTAATCCCCTCGACCAACTCAAAGAAGTAGTCGCAGCGGTGCAAGTTCCCGTCCAAGCCGTCGGAGGACTGACACTTGAACAAGCCATCAGCACACCTAGATACGGAGCCCCGTTGGTAGTTATCGGTGCCCCCTTAGTCATCGATGGAGAACGATTCTCCCAGGCCGCAAACGACCCGTTCGCCGTCTTGCGAAAAATCTGCGAAGAAGTTCACGCTTACGGCGACGTTCCCGTCGGAACGCCACCCATCTGATCCGCTCTGCCATCTCATGGGAACTGCGCCAAAACGCTCAAACCAAGGCCACACCTGTAAACTACGGTAGACCAGTCGAAACCTCGATTAGGTAAATCTCCCAAGCAGAGCAGGGAAAAATTAGCCTAAAGTCAAACTCATCCCTCGGTAAAAACGGTCCAGAGTATCGACAAGTCCTCCGAATCTTAGGACAATTCCAGGGTGACAAACGATTGAGCTAGGATGGTACAATCGTTACAGCCGCTACTCTTTCGTGCGGTTTTAATCCTTCGTTTGGTCACCCTAAACATCAGACCAAACCATTGATAAATAAGCCCGTTCAGTTTCCATGTAATCGAAGTCCACTCAACGCTGTGGTCTTCGCGAGGCGAGTATGACACAAATGCAGAATAAAGAATCCGATGCATTGATGAACATGAATGCAAACCTTTCTTCGATGAAAGCAAGGCCCATTCTTCATCTACCTGCGATCTGGATCACGCTTTTAATTCTTGCGATCCTAACCCCATGCATCTACTTTTTGCACCGGTTTCAATTGGTTCGACTTGAAAATGACTTGCTCAGTCGCGTCGAAGTCGCAAAAGAAAAAGGGGACTACGAAGAAGCCGCTAAATTCCTCTCGCGTTATCTACAGTACAAACCGAATTCAGCAAAACAAGAAGTCGAATTCACCGAGCTAATCGCTGAGAAAAGTGCAGGTAGCGTCCCGCCCGCAAATCTAATCGGGATGCTCTACCAATCAATCGGAAAAAGCGAGCTAGATCCAACCCTCGAATCTCACGTTCCAAACCTCCGAGAGAAACTCGTCGACTTGTTGGAAAATGATGCGGCGCGACTAGGCGAAGCCATCGAGCAGATTACAAAACTCTCGACCGAAGAACGATCTTTGAAATGGGATAAAAAACTCGCAGAACTACGTTTCCGCGCCCTCGCGGCAGGACTCCAAGACCCCTCCATAGGTCGAATCAAAGATGCACCGAAATGGATGTCAGCCCGCTGCACAATGGATCCTGTAGATCACCTACTGAGTTGCCTTGAAGACCACAAAGGAGACATAACGCTAACCGCGATGCTAGGGAACGCTTGTATCCTCAACCCTACGCTTCTCGTGAAATCACGCTTAGCGAAAGAAGCTCGCGAAGATCTTCAGCTTCTCATCCGGAACAAAATTCAAGATATGCTCAACCTCAACCAAGACAAACCGGAAGCTTGGATCATCGATTACCAAATCAATTCAAAAATTGGACCAGAATTAGCAGACCGGCATATCCGCGAAGCCCTAGAAAAATTCCCCGACGATTCGGAAGTGAAAAAACAAGGGGCAGTTCACTTCATGAATCTATTGCAAATCGGCCGACGAGATGGCAACAAAGCTATGGTTGAGGAAGCAGTCGATAAGGCTGAAGGTATCCTTGCAGACTTGCGGCAAGGCGAAGGCTTGCGATCGACTTTCACCTACCTCTCCCTGTACGAACTGTACATGGCCGATAGCGAACGCGAAAAAGCATTGCAGGCCCTCGAAGATGGTATTCGCGTATGCCTTCCTCCTACCACTCTTCTGTACGTCAGACGGGTAGAACACTTCAACAACACCAAAGATTTCGAAAATGCCAAGACCGCCTTGGTAAGCATGGACGAAGCTTATCGAAAGGAAGCGCCCACATTTAGCTCAATTGTGCAAGCTGAACTCTCCAGAGCCATGAAGGAGCAGTACCTGCGATACTACTCCGGTACCGGCGACCTTGTTTCCGTGTCGAAGCAACTAGAAGATCTCGTCGTGGGAACAGCATCGACCGATTCGACAACCGAATTCCGTATCCAAGCTTTCGCTGCAGAAAACTTCCGCAAAATCGGCTACTGGGAAAAGGCCGCTAACTCCTACTTAAAAGCGTTAGCGTTAAGCCCAAATCAGCCAGAACTACGCCGCGGAGCAGCCGAGTGCCTCGTTAAACTGAACCGCTCCACCGAAGCTGCAGATCAATATCGCTTGATCGAACGCAAAATCTACACGGACTGGGTTCAACTCGCTCGTCTCGAACTGATCCAACAGACCAAAGATGTTGCCTTCGGAGCAGCCCGATGGGATGCAATCCAAAAAATGATCGATCAAGCGACCGAGATCGCGAATGCTACAAAACCACCTCCACCTGACCGCTGGATGATTGATCTACTCCAAGCTGAATTGGACGTTCGACGCACGGAACCTTCCAAACAACGCGAGATAGTTGAAATCAATGTTCCAAAGGTCATCGCGCTGTGTGAAGCGAATCCAGATGCAGAATACCTTTGGTTCAACTCGATCGGTTTGTTGTCCTTCTGGGGGGAATTCGAAGAATCGAAAAAACTGCAAAACATCTACTCCTCGCGTAACCCCAACAGCCCCGACGCAGTCCTTGCTCAAACCGCTGAATTGATCAACCAAGGAAAACGAGATGAAGCTAGAAAACTGATGTTTGAAAAACTGCCAAGCTTCCCAGCAAACATTCGTTTGATCCAAGCCACCGTTGGCATCACACGACTAGATGATGATTTTTACCCCACCGTTCAACGACTACTCGATTCTTGCCAAAGCGATTTTTCTGCTGTCAGCGACTTGTGTGAAAACCTCCTGCGAATTCCTCAATTTTCAGGAGAACTCGCCGACGAAAAAACACCAGAAAACCTCAAGAGAACCGAAATCTGGGACTCCGGAATGGTTCTCGCAGAAAATCGACTCAAGCAACTTGAAGGGGATAGCGGTATTCAGTGGCGATACGTCAAAGCTCGTCGATCACTGGTAAAATCAAGGTTCGACGATAGACCCGACTTCTCCACTGTGATGCGTCTACTCGCTGAAATTGAAGCTAGCCGCCCAGACTGGTCCCAACTGTACATCCTCAACGGAATTCTCAACGAACAACTCAAAGAACCCAGCAAAGCTATCCTCGCTTATCAAGCAGCTATTTCCCTCGGATCAGACGATTTGAAGGTCTTCGAGCGACTGATCGAACTCCTCTACCGAGACGGGAGATTCGAAGAAGCCGAAAACTTTATCGCAAAACTTGGCGTGGTCTCAAATCTATCTAACCGAATCTCCTCCGTCGCTCTAAGGCTCTCCGAACGAAACCGCTCCAACACTCTCGATATCGCTCGAGCGGGCGTCGACGCTCGTCCCTTCGATCCAATCGCTTGGATCTGGTACAGCCGCGTTCTGGAAAGCTCCTCGCGAGAAATGTCCACCGAAAACCGAGAATCCCAACTTCAATTGGCCGAACAAGCTCTCGAACGGGCACAGAGTATCGATCCCAAAGGACTCGAACCCGTTAAAGCTTACTTCCAACACTACGCCCTGACTCGGCAAAGAGCCAAGATCGAAGAACTCGTAGCCAAAGTTCACGCCGACGACACAATGCAGCCAGCTACCGAACGCTGGATGACTCTCGGAACGATGTATATGTTCATGAACGACCTTCAAATGGCCGACTCATGCTTCAGCCATGCTCAAGCTGCCGGTGGGCCCGAAGACCGAATCGGACTACTCAAAGTAGAAGTCCTTAACAGACTCGGTAAACGCAATGAAGCAATCGACATCGTTATGGACTTAGCACAGAAACGCCCCGAACAAAAAGATATCAGGCACTTCGCCGCTATCATGCTCGGACGAAGAAACAATCCAGACGATTGGGCCTCTATCGAACGTATCCTTACTTCACCACCCTTCGGAAACATGGTCGAAGACAAACTGCTTTTCGCCCGCCTTCTGATGGATCGAAAAACGTACGCAGACTTGGAAAAAGCCAAAACTATCCTACAAGGTCTCGTCAATCTCAAGAACCGCTCAACCTCCGACGTCATATTTAACCTCGGGCTCGTCAACCGAAATCTATACGACATGTCGACCCGCGATCAAGCCATCGGCAAAGATCTACAACTCTACAAAGACTCAGCAGAATCTGCCCTGAAAAGTGCAGCAAACAGTACTCCTCCAGATGAAGTTAAAGTCGCAACCTACATTGCTTTCCTACTCGACCAGAAACGAGTGGATGATGCCAATAGCTATATTGATAAACTAGTCGCCATTGCTCCCAAATCAAGAAGCACTTACGCACTGCGGGCACTGCTCAAAACGCAAAAAGAAGATCAGCCAGCCACCGACATTGTCAACGAATGGCTTGACTCGCTCGGAGGAAAGTATGAAAACCCAAGAGACTTTACCACCTTCGAATTCCAAGATCTCTCTTTCGCTGGTGTATTATTCGAAGTCACTAAAGACGAAAATAATGCTATCCAAGTTCTAGATACTCTCATCGATCGAAAAACCCAAGAAGCAAAAGACTACCTACTTTACTTGCTTCGACATGAACTCGGGATCCTACGAAATGTTGCCATGCAACGCATCGTCCAGAAATTCGATGACCTTGAGTTCACCCCGCAAGACACCATGTCAACCTTGCTCATCTCGTTATCCCTACCCTTCGAAGAATCATCAGTAAACGCTTTCAAACAACGTCTCGAAAAACTGATGGATACGCCAGAGGCCTCCGATCCTGTGCTTGCACGTCTCATCGGAGATTTCTACCTACTTCGCAACGATTACCTCGGAGCGAAAAAAGCCTACGCAGCAGTGGTTGCCGCCGAACCTGAAAATGTTGTTGCCCTCAACAACCTAGCAAATATCCTAATCGAACTCGGCCCTGATAATGCCCAACAAGCTCTCGAATATATCAACCGAGCTATCACACTGATGCCAAACGAAGCCGCGTTGCTCGATTCCAAAGGTAGCATCCTCATTATGCTCAAACGCTACGATGAAGCTGCTAAATCACTTGAACTCGCCACTGCCAAAGGCGGCGATCCACGCTCAGCACTCCATTGGTACATCGCGCTGACTCGCGGTGGACGAAAACAAGAAGCAGAAAAGGTCAAATCCCGCATCAACATCAAGGCCCTGCGGGATGTACACCTCTCACCAGATGACAAACAAGAATTAAGCCAACTGCAATAACTCGAAAACACTGCCAATCAACAAAAACCAAAAAACCGTCGCTGTTATCCCTTAGATGACAACGACGGTTTTCCTCTTCAAAGCAAATTCCAGAGATGCTCTAGGCTCCGAACTTACCCATTCGACCCGCATTCGATAACGCCAACGCCATCAAGTACTGTGCTTCAAAGTGCCCCAATCCACCGGTGATACAAGTCGTCTCATTGAAGGTCTTGTGTGGATCAGGTCGGCAACAATCCGAAACCAGCAACGTCGGAACAGGATGCCACGAGTGACTCTTGAGATAACTCGGAGTACTGTGATCCCCCGTTACAATCAAAACCGCCGGACCTAACTTCTCAATGCTTGGCATCACCCCGTCTAACTCTTGAATGCGAGCAACCTTCTGATCGAAATCCCCATCCTCACCCGTGCTATCGGTGTATTTGAAGTGAATGAAAAAGAAATCATACTTTTCCCAATTCTCTCGAAGCACCTCGATCTGCTCCTCCAATGTCTGTGCCGATCCTACGATGTCCATCCCCACCAACCTAGCTAATCCCTTGTACATCGGATACACGGCGATCGCCGCAGCTCGCAACCCATAAACCTCCTTGTAAGAAGGCAAGGTCGGCTTGCTCGCAAACCCGCGCATCGTATGGAAATTCGCTTTTGGATGCCCCGCTAACAAGACCTTCGCTTGCCGCAAAAACTCCTTCGCCACCTCAGCCGTCTTCGCGCTAGCTGCATCGAGTGCAACCGGATCCAGTGGGGCAACACCCGTCTTCTGCGGATCGGTGTCCG